>NZ_JBHYQH010000024.1:0-95629 GCF_042746715.1 Streptomyces sp. NPDC058741
AACCGGGACTTCTACCTCAAGAAGCGCGGCGAAGGCTGCAGACATGTCCAGGCCGTCATTGCCCTGGCGCGGCGTCGGGCGAGCGTTCTGTGGGCCCTCTTGCGCGACAACAGGGTGTTCACCCCCGAGCTGCCGGTCGCGCAGGCGGCTTGACTTCGTCATTGAGACTCCCTCCGGGGTCACGGTCGGGCGACAGGTCGTCCGGGAGCGCCGTTCCAGCGCACTCCCGAAAGGCACGACCATGCGCTTCACTTCCGAACACCGCCTCGACGACGGCGTCCTCGAGCGCGCGTTCACCCTGGGCGAGATCCCCGGCACCCTGTGGACGCCCGGCTCCGCACCGGCCCCGCTGGTCCTGATGGCCCACAACCGGCCCCCCAGGCGGATCCCCGGCTGGTGGCCCGGGCCCGGTACACCGCGGGGCGCGGCTACGCGGTGGCGACCATCGACGCCGTCGGGTGCGGTGACCGCCCCCGTTCCGCCGCCGACGAGCAGGCCCGTGCCGACCTCCGGCGGGCGATGCGGGCGGGCGAGCAGGTCGACGGGATCCTCGAGTCCTTCATCCGCCCGCTGGTCGAGAACGCGGTCCCCGAGTGGGTGACCGCTCTGGGCGCCCTCCTCGACCTGCCCGGGATCCACGGCCCGGTCGGGTACTCCGGCGGGTGGGCCGCCCTCGGCATCCCGCTGGCGGTGGCCGAGCCGCGCATCACCGCCGCCGGCCTCTTCGCCGGCGGGTACCTGCCCCGCGCCCAGCGCGAGGAGGCCCGGCGGATCACCGTTCCGCTGCTGTTCCTGCCGCAGTGGGACGACGAAGGGAACCCCCGGCAACGGGCCCTGGACCTGTTCGACGCCTTCGGCAGCAAGGAGAAGACGCTGCACGCCAATCCGGGAGGGCACACCGGGACCCCGTGGTTCGAACTGGAGGACGGGTGCCGTTTTCTGGACCGGCACCTGAAGTGAGGCCGAGCCGCACGGCCGTCACCTGACGGCCGTGCGGTGCCGGCCAGGCCGTCGTGGAGGACGGGCGCCCACCGGCCCTCCTCGACGGCGGCGGCGTCGAACGGATTCCCCTGTTCATCGAAGCCCATCAGCCGTCACATGCTCGGTGAATGTGGGGCCCGTTCCGGCATCGGCTGCGGTCGGCGATGAACGCACACGTCGGACGCGACTCGCGCACGGTCACCGCCCGCGCCGGCAGCCGGTGGCGACGGGTGCGGACGCGGGAGAGGGCTTAGGGGGCACGGGCGCCAGTGACTGTTCCGTCCAGATGACCTTTCCCCGAGGGGTGTACCGGGTCCCCCACCGCTGGACCAGCTGGGCGACCAGGAACAGCCCCCGGCCGCCCTCGTCGGTGTCCGCGGCCCGGCGCAGGTGCGGTGAGGTGCTGCTGCCGTCGGCGACCTCGCAGATCAGCGTGCGGTCGCGGAGCAGACGCAGCGAGATGGGTTCGCTGCCGTGGCGGAGCGCGTTGGTCAGCAGCTCGCTGACCGTGAGTTCGGTGGAGAAGAGCAGGTCGTCCAGGCCCCATCGGTCCAGCTGCGCGGTGACCTCCGCGCGGACCCGCGGGACTTCCGCGGGGTCGGCGGCCAGCTCCCAGGTGGCGACCTGGTCACCGCCCAGGGCCCGGGTGCGGGCGACGAGGAGCGCGACGTCGTCGGCGGGGTCCGCCGGAAGCCGGGACAGCAGCAGGTCCAGCTGGTGGCAGGTCTGCTCGGGTGTCCCCCGGGCCCCGGTGAGGACGTCACGGAGCCGGTCCATTCCCAGACCGACGTCCCGGTGGCCCAGGTGCTCGATGAGTCCGTCGGTGTAGAGGACGAGCTGGCTGCCCTCGGGGATCTCCAGTTCGGCCGTTTCGAAGGGGTATCCTCCCACGCCCAGGGGCGGCCCTCCCGGCAGGTCCGGATACTCCACGGTGCCGTCGGGCCCGACCAGCGCGGGCGGAGGGTGACCGGCCCGCGCGATGGTGCAGCGCCGTGCGACCGGGTCGTAGACGGCGTAGAGACAGCTCGCGCCGACGATCTCGTCGGTGCCGGTCCCGGCCGGCTCCTGGTCGGCGTCGAGCCGGGCGACGAGGTCGTCGAGGTGGGCGAGGACCTCATCGGCGGCGAGGTCGAGGGCGGAGAAGTTGTGGACCGCGGTGCGCAGTCGGCCCATGGTGGCGGCCGCGTGCAGTCCGTGGCCGACGACGTCCCCGACGACCAGCGCCACCCGCGCGCCGGACAGCGGGATGACGTCGAACCAGTCGCCGCCGACCCCGGAACGCGCCGGCAGGTAGCGGTGGGCCGCCTCGACCGCGTGCTGCGCGGGGAGCCCGCGCGGCAGCAGACTCCGCTGGAGTGCCAGCGCCACGGTGTGCTCACGGGTGAAACGCCGGGCGTTGTCGATGCTCAGCGCGGCGCGGCCGACCAGCTCCTCGGCGAGCAGCAGATCGTCCTCCGTGAAGGGCTCCCGGCGCTCGGAGCGGTAGAAGCTGACCACGCCCAGCAGCGCACCGCGGGCCCGCATCGGCACCGCGATGAGCGAGTGGGCACCGGCTCGCAGAGCCTGCTCGCTGCGCGCCGCTCCCGGGTGGCGGCGGGCGTCGGTCGTCGCCCGTTCCGGTTCCAGGACCGGGCTCTCGGTCGTCAGGCACCTCGCCTGGGGCGTGGACGGCCCGTAGTGGATCTGGTCACCGGCCGCACTCAGCGGGGAATCCTCGCGCACCCCCATGAGTGCGACGCGGCGCAGAGCGCCGTCCACCCGTACCGGTTCCTCACCGGCCGGCATGGCCTCCGGCACGTCGACGGCGGTGAAGTCGGCGAACCGCGGGACGACCACCTTGGTCAGCTCCTCTGCGGTCCGGACGACGTCGAGCGTGGTGCCGACACACGCGGAGGCGTCGTGCAGCAGCCCGAGGCGCTCGCGTGCCTGCAGGGCCAGCGTGCCGATCAGCGGTTCGCCGACCGCCACGAGCCAGGTGTCGCGGCTGCTGTCTCCCGGCTCGGCGTCCGTCCGGGACTCGGGCTGCCCGGACGGCGGCGGGGGCGGCGGCCCGGCGCGGGCCGCGGGCTGCCGCGGGGGCGCGGGAGCCCCCGGGCGGCGCGTGGGGCGGGGGGTGAGAACAGCAGGAGTGCCGCCGTCCGTCAGGACGGCGACGCGCCGGCGGACGCCGGAGGGAAGGGCCGCCTCGACGGCGATCCCGTTGACGCCGGACGGTGTCGTGACCGGCCGGCTGCGCAGGATGGCCGTGCGTCCGCCCGCCAGCCGCACCTCCACGAGGCCGGTGTGCCCGGACGAGATCAACTCCGTCGCACGCTCCTCGATGACGAATCGATCGTTGCGTTCGAGCCACTCGTCGACCACGGTGCCCGGGCCTTCCGCTCCCCCGTCCGGCGCGGGGCGGGCCGCCCGGAACGCCTGGAGCAGGTCGCGCTCGCGGACGGAGGCCTGGGCCAGGAGCCGCTGCTCGACGGCGTGGGCCGCCTCCAGCGTCATGGTGAGCATGGCCGGGTCCGCGTTGGCCCGCATGCTGGTCAGGTTGAGCGCGCCGACGAGCTGCCCGCTGAGCGGGTCGCGCACCGGTGCCCCCGTGCAGGCGAGATCCGCCCAGTAGTCGCCGTAGTGCTCGCGGCCGCAGATGAAGACGGGCCGCCGTGTCACCAGCGCGGTGCCGATGCCGTTGGTGCCCAGTACGCTCTCGGGGACGCTGAAACCGGGCGCGAGCTGCAACGCGTCGAGTCGCCGGTACAGCGCGGTATAGCCCGCTCGCCGGTCGAGCAGCCGGGCCCGCTCGTCGGCGAGGAACACGGCCGTGCGAGTGCCCGAGAGCCGTGACTCCAGCGTCTCCAGCACGGGCCCGGCGGCCTCCGTGAGGTTCCGAGCGTCCTCCAGGTCCTCGTGGTAGGGGAGGTCTCCCTTGTGCTTCTCGGCCAGCCCCTGGGAGCGGCACCTGCGCCAGGAGGCCAGGACCGGTTCCCGTACGGGCAGCGCGGCGACGGGCTCACCCGCCTGCAGTTGGTCGTAAGCCCAGCCGAGGGCGACTTCGTCGTCCCACTTCATAGACACGAGCGCACATCCTCAGCCGGTGCTTGGTACCCCCAGTCTCCTCCCCGAACGGCGTAAAGCAAGACATATCACCCTATTCGATGCCGGCGGGGACGCGCGTGGCGTGCCGGGCTGCGGCTTCTTCCGGGGGGCGGAGGCGGAGGCAGGCCGTCAGGACAGGGCCGCTCGTGCGGCCGGACGGCACCTGGTCCCGCCGGCTGACCAGGGCGGCGTCCCGGCAGGCGGTGGGCCGGCAGACGGTCGGTCGATGCGTGGCCGGGTGGGGTCAGGACCGGATTGCGCCGGGGTCCGGCCACGGGCGGCCCCCGCCATTCGCAGTCCGGATCGCGCCCTCGGAGTCGTCGGCGCACCGGTCGGGCCAGGCCCTGCCCACCGTGACGGTCCGGGTCGGCACGCCGCCGGCGATCTCCTGCACCCCGCACCACCAGACCGAGCTCCTTGTCCCGTCCCCGGGGGTTTCCCCGCGGACCTCAGGGACAAGTCGAGCACGCCGAACCGGTGGGCGTGCAAGAGGAACCGTTCCAGGTCCCCTGGGACACAGGCGGTCAACTGCCTTACCCATGGCGACTCTTGGGGCCCGCGCAGCGCGTCGGCCGCGACGCAGGACAGGCGGCTGCCGACGAAGTGGGCTTCCGCCGCCATCGGCGACCTCCTGGCACGGCACCAGGCTCGAGACCGCCCACGCCCGGGCGGGGCCGGTGACGAGGTGCCACCGGCCGCCGGGGTGAGGGTCAGCGTCTGCGGGCCCGGCCGCCGCCCACGCCGGCCACCTGCAGTGCCAGGCACATCAATCCCAGCAGCATGAGATTCGTCGAAGAGAACACATCGTTGGTGCCGATCTCCGCCGCATTGATCAAGAACGCGATGAAGAACAGCACCGCCGCGGCTGTGCCGAGCATGAACCGAGCTCCTCTCGAAGGGGGTGAAGCCCGTATGCCCCGCCCGCGCCCCCGCAGACACCGGGAGTCCGCTCCGTGCCGGGAGGGGCAGCCGCTCGGGATGGCCTCACATGTCGGCGGCGTCCACCACGTCGCCCAGGTCGACGAACTTGAAGCCGGTCGCGGTCCGCGTGCCGCCCTCGCCGTCGGGGACCTCGGGGGTCTCGCTGCCGTCCTGGACGACCAGCAGGCCGTTCGGGAAGCGGCTGCCGAGCGGGGCGTTCAGGACGGCGGCGCCGTCGCACTCCTCCGACCCGTCGAGGGCCGCCGAGGCCGCGCCGACGCGGAACCCGCCCTCGTACTCGTTGTCCTCGCCCACCTCGCGGTCGTACAACGCGAAGGTGCTGTCACCCTGGCTGGAGGCGAGCAGGTAGCCGTCTCCGTCCGCCTCCTGAAAGAGGGTCAGGCCCTCGACGTCGGCGGCCAGCCGCTCACCGCCGTAGCCGGGGTCGGCGCCGGCCGCGCACTCCTCGGTCTCCTCGTCGTAGACGCCGGTGACGCCGAACTCGCGGACCTTGTCGATCAGGACCGGCTCTCCGGTGAGGGCGGCGGGAATCCGCCAGATGCCGACGTCCTCCTGGCCGGCGTAGAGGGTGCCGTCGGCGGGGTCGACCACCATGCCCTCGACCTGCGGGAGTTCGCCGGGTTCGGCGCAGGGGGACCAGGTGGTGCCGTCGGGGAGGCGGAAGGACGCGGGCAGGTCGAGGGTGCGGACCTTCCGGTAGGTGACGGTGCCGCTCGCGGTCGGCCTCAGCTCGACCAGCGCGAGGCTCGTCCGCTCCCGCCGGCTGACCAGGGCGTAGGCGCGTCCGGTGGACCTGTCCCGCCACGTGGCGAGTCCGTAGGCGGTGCGCTGCTCGTTGATCTCGGCCTGGCCGGCGGAGAACACGGGGGCGGCGGACGGGTCGGTGATGTCGGTCAGCGGGCCGCCGGGCTTCGAGGGGTCGATGCGGAAGATCCGCAGCCGGTCGTTGCCGCGATCGCTCACGACGGCGACGTCGGCCCGGCCGGTGGGGGTGCGCAGACCGGTGACGAGATCGACGTTGTTGTAGCGTCCCGGGGCGTCGTCCTCGTCGGGCGGGCGGGGAGCGGGCAGCGACTGCACCAGGCGGGCCTCCAGGTCGTACACCCGCAGGCCGCCCTCCTTGGCGGTCGCGACGACGAGGCTGCGGCCCGCGTCTGCCGCGTTGCGCCAGATCGCCGGGTCGTCCGCGTCGGAGTCGCCGCCCGCCGCGTCGTCGTGGAGGGCGGGGGTCTCCCCGACGGGGGTCACCGTCGGCAGGTCCTCGGCGGCCCCCGCCGGGGCGGGGGTCAGGAGGGCGAGCACGGCGGCGCCCAGGGCGAGGGCGGCGGTCCGGTACGGCGTGCGATGCGGTCTCATGAGCACTTCCCCGGTAGGCGACGAGGGCACGCCAAGGCTGCCGGGGGAACTTTGCGTGGAAGGGACGGCAGCCTGTACATGTGACCACCGCAGAGCTGTCGGCAGGTCAACTCCCGTTCAGTACGGCCGGATCCTGGCGTACCGCGCTGCCACCCCGCGCACCTGTCCGCCGTGCCGGACGCACCGGTCCTCGCCGGCTCCCCGGCCAAGATCGACTGTCAGTGGTGGGTGAGAAGGTGGATGCACCAAGCCGGGAACGAGGGGGAGTCCGTGATGTCCGGAAGCCAGAACTACATCAACCACGTCGCACTGGTGCTGGACGCCAGTTCGTCCATGGCGCACCTGAGCCGCAAGGTCGTCGAGGTGGCCGACCAGCAGATCGCCTACCTCGCCCGCCGTTCGAGGGAGCTGGACCAGGAAACCCGTGTCACGGTGTACGTGTTCGCGGACGCCGTGGAGTGCGTCATCTACGACAAGGACGTGCTGCGCATGCCGTCCCTCAAGGAGCTGTACCGGGCCGGTGGGATGACGGCCCTCCTGGCTGCCGCGCTGAAGTCGCAGCGGGAGCTCGCGCAGACGGCCCAGCTGTACGGCGATCACAGCTTCCTGACCTTCGTGCTGACCGACGGCCAGGAGAACGCGAGCCACCGCTGCGAGGACGCTCCCAGCAGGGACGCGCGGGAGCTGGTCACGGCCGTGGCCGACATGATGGAGACCCAGCAGGACAACTGGACGCTGGCCGTCCTGGTGCCCGACCAGATGGGCAAGCGCGAGGCCATGCAGTGCGGTTTCCCCAGGGACAACATTGCCGTCTGGGACGCCACCAGCACGCGGGGCCTGGAGGAGGCCGGGCAGGTGATCCGGCAGGCCACCGAGAACTTCATGGTGGGCCGCACGCAGGGCATCCGGGGGTCGCGGGCGGTGTTCTCCACCGGTGCGGACGCGGTCAACAAGGACACCATCAAGGCAGCCGGCCTGACCCCGGTCGACCCGTCGGCGTACCAGCTGATCCCGGTGTCCCGGGACGCGGCGATCCGGGACTGGGTCGTCGAGTGCGGGCACACCTACCGCACCGGCGGGGCGTTCTACCAGCTGAGCAAGTCGGAGAGGATCCAGGCGCGCAAGCGGATAGCGGTGCTGGAGAAGAAGACGGACCGGGTGTACTCGGGCCCCGAGGCCCGGGCCCTGCTCGGTCTTCCGGACACGGAGGTCCGCGTCAGGCCGGACCACAACGACCACTTCACCATCTTCGTGCAGAGCACCAGCGTCAACCGGAAACTCGTGCCCCACACGCGACTGCTGCTCATGCTCTGAGCGCTCGGGGGACCGGGGGGACTCCGGGGGCTTCCCGGCCCCCGGAATCCTCCTGTCAGGCCGGTGACGGGGGACGGACGAGGGTGTTGTCGCCGGTGCGGCCCGAGAAGTAGTCGCTCACGTTGGTCATCGTCGTCTCGGCGATCTGGCCGACCGCGTCGCGGGTGAAGTACGCCTGGTGGGAGGTGACGAGGACGTTGGAGAAGGTCATCAGCCGGGCGAGCCGCTCGTCGGTCATCACCTCCAGGGACTTGTCGAGGAAGAACACGCCGGCCTCCTCCTCGTACACGTCCAGGCCGACGCCGGTGAGCCGCCCCGCGCGCAGTGCCGCCAGCAGGGCGTCGGTGTCCACCAGTCCGCCCCGGCTGGAGTTGATCAGGATCGCGTCGTCCTTCATCAGCGCCAGCGCCTGGGCGTTCACCAGGTGGTGGGTGTCGGGCAGCAGGGGGACGTGCAGGCTCACCAGGTCGGATTCGGCGAACAGCCGCTCGCGCGGGACGTACTCCATGCCGAACGCCACGCACTCGGGGTTCTCCGCGATGTCCCAGCCCAGCAGCCGCATGCCGAAACCGTGTGCGATCCGGGCGAAGGCCGCGCCGATCTTGCCGGTCCCCACCACTCCGGCGGTACGTCCGCGGAAGTCACGGCCCAGCAGACCGTCGAGCCGGAAGTCGAACTCACGGGTGCGGTGGGCCGCCCGGACGATCCTGCGGTTGACGGCGAGGGCGAGCGCCCAGGCGAACTCGGCGACCGAGTACGGCGAGTAGAACGAGACCCGGGCGACGGTCAGCCCCAGCTTCTCGGCGGCGGGCAGGTCGATGTTGTTGTAGCCGGTGGACCGCTGGGCGATCATCCGGGTGCCGCCGTCGGCGAGGGTCTGCAGCACCTGCCCGTCGAGGACGTCGTTGACGCTGCTGAGCACCACCTCGTGGCCCACCGCGGTGGGGGCGGTGTCCCGGTCCAGGAACATCCTCAGGCACCGCAGCTCATGGCGTCCGGCGAACACCTTGTCGAACGCCTGCCGCAGCAGGGCCTCCTCGTCCGCGAGGACGCCGTAAGCGACGATTTCCACGTGCTCTCCTTACGAGAGGGATGACGAGTCCAGCCTAGATCTCCGCCCGCCGTGCCGGCTCTCCGTGACGCGGCGCGGCTCCCCGGCCTTCCCGAGACGGGACGGGTGCTCCCGCTGCTGGCCGGCGGTGCCGGAGTACCACCGGGCGAGCGGCGGTACCCCGACGGCGAGGCTGCGATCGGAGCAGCCGACGGTCGCGGTCGACGGGGGGCAGGCGGGCAGGGCGGTGCCCGGAGTCCCGTCGACTCTCGTCGGCGTCGACCTCGATGTCCCGGTCCCCGTCCGGGGGCGCAGGGGCTGCGGGACCGCAAGGGCGGGGCCAAACGTTCCCGCCCTGACGACCCGGGGGGCCTTTCCGGGAGCTCGGCGAGCACAAGGGGCATGGTGGGAAGCGGCCCGCCGTCCCGGGCCCGGCCCCCGCCGGTCGGACGCGCGGGGAGGGCCGCTCGGCCCTGCTGTCTGCCCGCTCAGCCCTGGGAGCGCGGGCGCCGGTGCCGGACGCTGGAAGCCCGGGGCGGTTCCGCCGGACGGCGTGTCCGGTTCGCCCGTCGCACGGCCGCGGAAGGCCGTGCCGGTTGCCGCACGGACGGAGGCAGGCCACGCGAGCCGGCCGGGTCGAACCGGTCCCGCAGCACCGAGGAGGAGGGCCATGAAACCCACGGAGATCGGGGCGCTGATGGCCCGTGACGTCGTCACGGCCGAGTACGGCACACCGTTCAAGGAAGTCGTCCGGCTGCTCGGTGAGCACCGCATCAGCGGACTCCCGGTCATCGACGAGGACGACAGGGTCATCGGGGTCGTCTCGGAGACGGACCTGATGCTCCGCCAGGCGGCGACGGGAGCGGAGACCTGGCTCACCTGGCTGCGCCGCCTGCGCCACAGCCCTGAGTCGCAGGCCGCGAGCCGAGCCCTCCCCCGGGCCTGGCGTCAGTCGGCCGGAAGCACCCCCGTGGCCGGCGGGCTCATGTCGGCGCCCGCCGTGATCGTACGGGCCGAGGCCACCGTCCCCGAGGCCGCGCGCCTGATGGCCGGGCACGGCATCGAGCGGCTGCCCGTGGTGGACGAGGAGGACCGGCTCATCGGCATCGTCACGCGTTGGCCGGGCGGACACCAGGCCCCAGGCGGACGCAAGGTCGCCGGGCAGGGCCGCCCGCCCGCTCCCCCGGCGATGTCCCGGATCGGTTCGGGCCCGCCGGTGAGAAGGACCAGCGGTCCGGGTCGCAAGGCCGGGTGGCCCTGGGAGCGGGCGAGGTGGGCACGGGAAGCTGGAGCCGCAGGGCGATCACAAGGAGCAGCACATGACCGTCAGGGACAGCAGCGCCGAGCAGGCCCTCGCCGCCGTACGGGTCCGGGCCGAGGGCGATGTCACCGAGCAGGACCTCGCGTACGTCCGCGGGAAGGTCGGCGCGGTCCTGGACCGGCCGGGACTGCCGGACGTCAGCGGTGAGGTGCGGATCGCGAAGGCCGTCGCCCGCCACGTCGAGGAACCGTGGTCGGCCGGCGCCGAACTGCGGGTCGGGCACGACCTCGTGGTCGTCCACGCCCGTGGGACCGGCTCCCGGGAGGTCGCGGACCGTCTGCAGGACAGGCTCCGCGGCAAGGTGGAGCGTCTCGCGCACCGCGCGGACTCGACCCGCAGGTCGGCCGCACGACCACCGTGGCGCGGCGGCCCGGCGGAGGAGGCCGAGCAGGAGTAGGGACGCGGGTACCTCGCCGGAGTACCTCTTGCGCGCGACGCGAGGACCCGGGCGGCCGTTTCCGGCCGCCCGGGTCCTGTTGCGCGGTCACCTCGCAGGCCGCGGGCGACTCACAGGGCACACGCCTCACTTCTCGTCGAGCACGATCGCGACCGGGCGGGCGGAGTGGTGCAGGGCGGGGAGTGGTGCAGGGCGGTGTGGGCGACGGAACCGATGGACGCCGAGCGGGCCGTGGCGCACGCGCCGGCCGACCACGACGAGGGACGCGTCGCCGGAGGCGTCGACCAGGTGGTTGGCGGGGCTGCCGAGGCGGCAGGTCTCGACGACCTCGACGTCCGGGTACTTGCGCCGCCAGGGCAGCAGCGCCTCGGTGAGCTCCGCGGCCCGCTGGCGGCTGAGGTCCTCCCGGGGATCGACGCCTGCCGTCAGGCTGTACACGGAGGAGGGCGGCAGGCTTCAGCCCTGGACGACGGTCAGCGCGGTGCCGCGCAACCGCGCCTCCTCGAAGGCGAGGGCGGTCACGGTCTCATCGGGGCTGTCGGCATCCAGGCCCAGGACGACGGGCCGGAACGCGGTCGCGTCGGACGGGATGCCGACGGCGTCCTCGACGTGCTCGTCGGCGGCCTCCTCCCCGGCGCGGACAAGGACGATGGGCGCCTCGGCCCGGGCGACCACGGACTGGCCGACGGACCCCACGAGGAAGCCGGAGAGCCCGCTCAGTCCACGGGAGCCGAGGACCAGGAGCTCCGTGTCCTCGGTGGCCTTGAGCAGCGCCGGGACGGGCTGACCGGGTATCTCGTCGGCGTCGATCCGCAGGGTGGGACGGCTGCGCGCGACACGTGCGCGCGCCTCGGCCAGCATCTGCCGCGCCCCCGCGCCCTGCTGCTCGGTCGGCGGCACGGGCATGGTGAGGCCGGCCGACGGAAGGGAGGCCGAAGGCGGCGGCTCCCAGGCGTGCACCAGACGCAGTGGCAGCCGTCGTCGGCCCAGCGCCGCCCCAGCGCGCCGTGCTCCATGGTGCCGACGAGGGCGTGTTCCGCACCGTCGAGCGGAGCCCCGCGGTAGGTCAGGGGCACGAGGTACGTGGTCCGGTCGGGGCCGGAGGCGTCGGTGACCACGATGAACTCGATCCCGACCTCGCCCTGCGGATCGTCCAGCCGGAAGCCACCGGCTTTGACCAGCAGCGGTGCGTCCGCTCCACCGCGGTACCACGGCCGGGAGGGCAGCCAGGAGGTCAGCAGTTCCAGCTTGCTCGGCCTGAGGACGGTTCGGTGGATGACGGCCATGACCGACGGTGCCCTCTCGTCGCGGGGAGGTGACTCCCCACACCCTCGCGTCCGGGCGGCGTCGGGCGAGCCTGGTTTTCCCGCGGTCCCCTCGGTCCTGCGGGAACGAGGCAACCCGGTCGGCGCGGTGGACGTCTGTCCTCGTGAACGGGTACGACCTGCCTGCCCGCCCGAACACGCGACGAGGACGAGGATGAGTGACAAGGGCCGCAGACTGTTCGAGGCGCTCGACCTCGATCACGACGGACTGCTCACCCGGGAAGAGGTGATCGTGGCCCTGCGGACGAAGGGACCGTCCCTGGCGGCCGTGGGGGTGCTGCCGTTCTGGGGGGTGCAGGACGCCGACGCTTCCTCCGCGCTGTTCGACTC
Source organism: Streptomyces sp. NPDC058741 (assembly GCF_042746715.1). Classification (NCBI taxonomy): domain Bacteria; kingdom Bacillati; phylum Actinomycetota; class Actinomycetes; order Kitasatosporales; family Streptomycetaceae; genus Streptomyces; species Streptomyces sp. NPDC058741. The sequence continues at coordinate 12,102 of NZ_JBHYQH010000024.1, forward strand.
CGCCGACCAGAACGGCGACTCGGTGCTGACGCTCGAGGAGTTCACCGCGGTGGTGGACCGCCGGTTCGGCTGGAGCTGACGCGCGGGGCTCCTGGGCCCCCAGCGAGGAACATGCGGCGGCGTCCTTCGGCTCCGGCGGTGAGGCTCCGGCGAGGACCGCCGACAGGCAGGGCGAGAGCGCAGCTCGACGACGATGCTCACCCCGGCATCATGCCCGAGGCCCGTGCACCGTGGGGCCCGGGCCGGTCACCGCCCCGCCGCGTCCGGAGCCGCCGTTCCGTACCCTGACGACATGCGCATGCGCCCCACTGTGAGCTGGACCCCGGCCGACGACCTGCCGCCGGGCACCACGGACCTGGAGCCGGTCGCCGAGGCGCTGCGCGCCGGTGGGGTGCTGGTGCTCAGCGGAGCGGGCATCTCGACGGAGTCGGGCATCCCCGACTACCGGGGCGAGGGCGGGAGCCTGAGCCGGCACACGCCGATGACTTTCCAGGACTTCACCGCGAGCGCGCAGGCCCGGCGCCGGTACTGGGCCCGCAGTCACCTCGGGTGGCGCACGTTCGGCCGCGCCCGCCCCAATGCCGGGCACCGGGCCGTGTCCGCCTTCGGGCGGCACGGTCTGCTGACGGGTGCGATCACTCAGAACGTGGACGGCCTGCACCAGGCCGCAGGCAGCGAGGACGTGGTGGAGCTCCACGGGACCCTGGCCCGGGTCGTCTGCCTCTCCTGCGGTGCCCTCAGCCCGCGGCGTGAACTCGCCCGCCGGCTGGAGGAGGCCAATCCGGACTTCGCGCCGGTGGCCGCGGGGATCAACCCGGACGGCGACGCCGACCTCACGGACGCACAGGTCGAAGGCTTCCGGGTGGTGCCCTGCGCGGTGTGCGGGGGCGTCCTCAAGCCGGACGTCGTCTTCTTCGGCGAGAACGTGCCCACGTCCCGCGTCGAGCACTGCCGCGCACTGGTCAGCGCGGCGACCTCGCTGCTGGTCCTCGGCTCCTCACTGACGGTGATGTCCGGGCTCCGGTTCGTCCGCGAGGCGGCCCGGGCCGGGAAGCCGGTGCTGATCGTGAACCGGGACCCGACCCGCGGCGACCAGCACGCCCTGACCAGGGTCGCGCTCCCCCTGGGACCGGCACTCAGCGCCGTGGCGGAACGGCTGGGTGTTCCCCTGGACGGCCGGGCGTCTGTGAGCTCGTGACCGCCGGCGGCATGACCGCCGTCCTGGCGCTTGCCGGGCTCGCCACCCTGGGCGGCAGCCTCTGGTACGCGTACACCGTGATCATGGACGCGTTCATCGGCTGACGTCCGACGCACGAGCTCCACAGGAGCCGGTGGGTCTCAGATCCCCCTGCACATCGGGGCAGTTCTCCCGCTTGGCCGCGTTTGAGTTGCGAGGCCCGTACACGTCGAAGAACAGCAGCGGTCGGCTCGCGGTCTCCCCTTGCCCTGCTCGGCACCGGGTGTGCCGGTGGAGGCGCGGCTGCGGCGAGGGCCTCGGCAACGCACCTGGCGCGATGTGATGCTCGCGCCGCGGCGGGAAGCGCCAGGACGTGAGTCGACGCCAGGTCGCCGCGCCATACCGGCAGCGCCGCGCCCCCGCTGACAGCGGGTCAAGCAATGCTTCCTCAAACCTTCCGCGATGGCACTGTGTGCCTTCTCACGCTCCCCCACCCCTGCCCACGTTGTCTGCATCACAGCGCAAATGTCCTTTTGGCGTCCATGCTCGGAACGGAAAGACGCTCCCGAAGTGGAGCCCGCAGTCACCCTCTTGGGCACGTGACGTTCACGTGGCCCATGACACAGCACGCCTGACCTTCCCCTGTTCTTCTCGCTCTTCTTCTTTCCGTTCTGCTTCCCCTTGGAAGGTGCCCCACCATGGCCGCTTACCTCTGCCCCCCTGCCGTGATACACGGCGAGCACTCCGTGAAGACCAGCCAGATCGTGACGGAGGTGCGTGACCGGCACCCGCATGCGCCCTGGGCGCCGCGCATCGACGCCATCGCGGCCAGTACGGGCATCGAGGCCCGCGGGTGGATGCTGCCGCTGGAGACCGCCGTGGCGCCCGGCAGGGGCAACGCCCTGAGCTCCGTCGGTGTCGAGTCGGCCCAACAGGCCCTGGTGCGCGAAGGGTTCGGCCCGCAGGACGTGGAGCGCGTCGTCGCCGCCCTGGGGACCGTGCCCGCGCCGCAGACCGTGCAGGAGCGCACCGCTCCGGCCTGGGAGGCCGTGCAGGCCTACGGCGAGCGCGCGGCGCGCGGGGCCTTGCAGACAGCCGGTCTGGACGCCTCCGACGTCGACTGTCTGATCACCAGTCACTCCACCACCCCGGCACTGCCGGGACTGGACATGGCCCTGGCCAACACGCTCGGGCTCCGCAGCGACACGATGCTGCTGCCCGCCACGCAGTGGGCCTGCATCGCGGGCACCCGCTCGCTGGCGCTGGCGGCCGACCTCGTGGCCGCCGACCCCGACCGGGTGGTCCTGGTCGTCATCTCGGAGGCGCTGAGCACGACCTATCAGCCCGCGGACGACACTCTCGAGTCCCTGATCGTCCGGTTGCTGTTCGCGGACACGGCGGTCGCCGCGGTGGTCACGGGCCGCCGGCGGCCCGAGTCGGTGCTCAGGCTGGACGCGGCCTGGCACCACACCCTGCCCGGCACCCAGGACCTGCACCGCCTGGAGACGCGGGAGGACGGCACGCACTTCGTGATGGACCGGCGCGGACCGCGCGCCGTCCAGGAGACGGTCACGGCGATGTGGGAGTGGCTGCGCGCCCGCTACCAGGACGAGCCCGACGCCTGGCACCCCGACGTCCTGCTCGCGCACCCCGGAGGCACCCGGGTGCTGGAGTACATGGAGCAGACGATGCCCGACGCGTGGCCGTCGGGGCTGCTGGACTACAGCCGGGAGAGCTACACCAGCGGCAACCGCGGTGGCGCCGCGGTGTTCGACATCCTGCGGCGGGCGTACGACGCCGGGCGGCAGAAGGCCGGCGACCGCGCGGTGCTGTACGCGGCGGCACCGGGTCTGACCGCCACCGCCCTGGAAGGACAGTGGCTGTAGGCGTGCCGCGTACGGCGGAACGGCCCGCCCCCGGAAGGGGTGGGCCCCGTCACCTCGCGACTTCCGCCCAGACGACCTTCCCGGTGTCCGTCCACCGCACGCCCCACCGGGAGGTGAGCCGGTGCACGATGCCCAGGCCGCGGCCGCCGTCGTCGAGCAGATCGGCCCGCCGCAGGCGCGGCCTGCCGTTGCCGGTGTCCCCCACCTCGCACAGCACGCCGTCGCCGGACCTGATCAGCCGTACGGTGACGGGACCGGCGGCGAAGCGCACCGCGTTCGTGACCAGTTCACTGACGAGCAGCAGCACGTTGTCCCGGGTGTCGTCCCGGGTGCGCCACTGCTTCAGCAGCGCCGAGACGTGCGCGCGGGCACGGGCGGGGGCGTCGGTGCGGGCGGGCAGCCGCCAGGTCGCCGTGTCCTCCTTGCGGTAGCCGATCATGCGCGCGAGCAGCAGGGTCACGTCGTCACGCTGGCGCGCGGGAGCCAAGGTGGACACGACGTGCCGTGCGGCCTGCTGCAGGCGGTCCCAGGGATGCACCGTGGAGACCGCGGCCGCCACCCGGGCGATGCCCTCGTCGATGGACAGGGCGGGATCCTCCACCAGACCGTCGGTGTAGAGGGCGAGCAGGGATCCCGGGGGCACTCTGAACGTGTGGACGTCGAACGGCTCCCGCAGTGCGAACTCGGCTCCCAGGCCCGGGTGGGGACGGACCGCCAGCGGTCCCGCCCGGCCGTCGGGGGTGACCAGGACCGGGGGGAGGTGCCCGGCGCTGGCCAGCACCACCTGGTGGGTGACCGGGTCGTAGAGGGCGATGCAGCAGGTCGAGCCGAGGGCGCTGTAACCGGCGGTCAGTCCGGACTCCGCGTCGTCCAGCAGCGACACGGTCTCGTCCAGGTGCTCCAGCACCTCGTCGGGCGCGAGCCCCGCGGACAGCAGCGCGCGGGCCTCCATGCTCAGCTGGCCCATGGTGGCCGCGGCTCCCAGGCCGTGCCCGACGACGTCGCCGACGACCAGCGCGGTCCGTCCGTCCGGCAGCGGGAAGCTGTTCACCCAGTCGCCGCCGACGCCCGCGCTGTCGGGGGTGGCGGGCTGGTAGACGCTGGCGATCTCGACCGTGTCGCCGCCGGTGCGGGGCAGGAGCCGGCGCTGCAGGGCCAGCACCTGCGTGTGCTCGCGCTGGTGCCGGCGGGCCAGGTCGACGTGGTGGGCGGTCCTGGCCACCAGTTCCTGCAGTTCGAACAGCTCACTGTCACGGAAGGGGCTGTCCGCCCGCCGCCAGACCTCCGCCACGCCCAGGACGACGGGCGGCGTGCCGTCCAGGACCAGGGGGATGCACGCGACCCCCGCCGACCGCTCGCCGGGCACCAGGGCGCGCACGACGCGCGGGCTGCCCAGCACCCGCTCGATCGTCGCCCGGTCGGGTATGACGATGGTCTGCGGGGCGTCGTCCCGCAGGACGGCCTGCGCCAGCATGCGGCTGGCGTCGCCGGGAAGGTCGTCGCCCGGAGTCACGTACCCCTCCGGCCACGCCCGGTCGGGCACCAGGGCCGCCCTGCGCAGCCGGATGCGCCGCTGGCCCTGCCCGGTGACGCCCTCGCCCGTCCACACGGCGAAGTCGAGGTCGACGGCGGCCACGTCGCCCCAGGCCAGCAGGGACTCCGCCAGCGACTGCGCGGTCTCGCCGATGTCCAGCGAGGTGCCGATCGCGGTCTCGGCCGCGTACAGGTGCAGCCTCCTGGCCATGGCGATCAGGGAGACGGTCAGGCCCTCCTCCGGGGCGGCGGCGGGCAGGATGCTCATCGAGACCACCAGCTCCGACCCGTCGCCGCGCCGCAGGCGCTGGATCCGGGCGACGTGCGCCTCACCGGTCTCCAGGACCTGCCGCAACCGGCGGGTGACCGTGGGCACGTCCCCGGGGGGCAGGAAGTCGACGAGAGGCCGCCCGGCCTCGACGTGCAGGCCCTCGAAGACCGGAGCCTCCAGGTTGCAGCGGGTGATGACCAGGTCCTTGTTCAGGTTGACCGCCCCGAGGATCTGCTCCTGACGGCCGGTCTCCGGGGAGTCGGTCACCCGCCGGGGCAGGGGCCGGTCCTCGGGCGCGGCGGCGGAGCCGGTGGCCGCTGCCGCTCCACCACGCGGGATGTAGCGCCCCAGGGCCCGGCTGACCAGGTTGAACGCCGATGAGGACGAGGAGGAGGGCGAGGGTGTGGAGTCCATGCGGCTCTCTCAGCAGTCCCCGACACGGTGCCGGGGCGGTACTCGGACTCGTGCGACGGGGCCCCGAGATCCCTGACCGCACACCTCATTGAATAACACGCGGCGCCGCTTCGCCCACACCATGCGCCTGGTCCGCGCAGCCGGCCGAGGGGCCGGGGCGGGTGTCGCCGGTGACGTCGCCGGTGACGTGGACACGGGCGTTCACCGACCGGGGCGAGCCGGCCGTCCCGCGCGAGGACCGGAGGCGGCACGGTGGTGGACGGTTCCGTGCGGGCCCGCCCGGGCGGGCCCGCCGTTTCCGGGCCGCCGGCGCCCCGGCCCGGATGGCAGGGGTGTGGGCGCCGGTGGACGCTGGAGACATGGAAGACGTCCTCGCCTACGCACCTCCGCGGTCCTGGTCGGGCTGTGGGGGGTGTCGCACGCGATCCCGCCCCAGGGCGTCGTCGCCGGATTCGGGAACGTCTCCACGGACAACCGCCGGGTGCTGGTCCAGGAGTGGCTGGCCGAGGCGGTGACCATGTGGTCGTTCGCCGTGCTGGTCGTCGTGGTCACCGCGGTCGGCGGCGGGACGTCCACCGCCGACTGGGTCTACCGCCTCGTCGCCGGGGCGCTGCTGGTCCTGGCCGGACTGACGGCACTGACCGGCGCCCGCACGGAGGTGATCTGGTTCAGGATCTGCCCGGTGCTGCTGGGCGGCTCGGCGGCCCTGCTGCTGGTGGCCGGGCTCCTCTGAGCCGGGCCACCCCAGCCGTGGCACAGTGGCTCCATGTGCGGTCGTTACGTCTCCACCCGCAGTCCCCAGGACCTGAACCGGCTCTTCCACATCACCCAGTGGCACCCCGAGGAGACGCTGGCACCCAGCTGGAACGTGGCCCCGACGGACGACGTCTACGTCGTGCTCGAACGCGCTCCCCGCGGTGACGCCGGGGCGTCGGTGCGCCGGGAGCTGCGGCCGATGCGCTGGGGTCTCGTGCCGTCCTGGGCGAAGGATCCGAAGATCGGCTCCAGGATGATCAACGCGCGGGTGGAGACGGCGCACGAGAAGCCCGCCTACCGCCGCGCCTTCGCCAAGCGCCGCTGCCTGCTTCCGGCGGACGGCTTCTACGAGTGGCAGCCGCTCACGGACGAACGAACCGGCAGGACCCGGAAGCAGCCGTACTTCCTCCACGCAGAGGACGGACAGGTGCTGGCCCTCGCGGGTCTGTACGAGTACTGGCGCGACCCGGAGGTGACGGACGACGAGGATCCGGCCGCCTGGCTGATGAGCTGCACCGTCATCACCACCGAGGCCACCGACGCGGCCGGCCGCATCCACCCCCGCATGCCGCTCGCCCTCGCCCCCGACCGCTACGACGCGTGGCTGGACCCCCGGCGCGAGGACACCGACGCCCTGCGCGCCCTGCTCGCCCAGCCCGCGGACGGGCACCTCGACGCCCGGCCCGTCTCGACCGCCGTGAACGACACCCGCAACGACGGCCCCCAACTCCTGGACGAGGTCGCGGACTGACGGACTTCTCGTGATCGCCCCGCTCGGCTGACTCAGCCGGGGGGCTGCCGCCCAGCGGCTCCCCCCTGGGCCCGAGTGCGGCCGCGGGAAAGATGAACGTCCTGATCTCGGGCAGATGATGCAGATGATCTTCTCATCGTCCAGCAGGGGGCATCTCTTGACCACACCCGCACGTCGGACGCCGGCCGCACACCGTCGGCACCGGTTCGATCTCCGCTCGACGGCGATGTTCTTCGTCCTGCTCGCGTTGGTCGTGTGCGCCCTGGGGGCCACGGTCCGCATGGTGGCCGGTGCCGTCGAGCGGCGGCCCGGCTGGGTGTGCGTCCTGGTCGTGCTGGGCATGGCGGTGTGCGGGGGCCTGGGGCGCCGGTGGCGCGTGGGCAGGGCGGCACGCCGGGCCGCGGCGGCGCTGGACGAGGCGGCGCGTGAGGCGGCCGACGCGCTCGAGACGCCCGTGATCCCGCAACCGCGTCCGGCCGTCGAGGTCACCACGGACCACGACGCGCTGACGCCCGACGAGTTCGAGAGCGCGATCGCCGTGCTGTGCGAGCGGGACGGCTGCTCCGCGGTCGAGGTGGTGGGAGGCGCCGGCGACCTGGGCGCCGATGTGCTCGCCGTGACGCCCGACGGGCGCCGGATCGTCGTCCAGTGCAAGCGGTACGACCGGTCCAACCGGGTGGGCTCCCAGGACCTCCAGCGATTCGGCGGCACGTGCTTCACGGTCCACGAGGCCGATGTCGCCGTGGTGGTGACCACGAGCGAATTCACCGCGCCCGCCCTGGAGTACGCCGACCGGTGCGGCATCGTGTGCGTGGACCGGGAGGCCCTGCGGACGTGGTCGGACGGCACCGGTCCGCTCCCCTGGGACGCCGCACCCGGCGGCTGGATCGCGGGGCCCGGACTGGCCGGCGCCGAGTCATGAACCGTGCGAACCGCGCGAGCGGGGTGCCCGGAGTCCCGGGGGCCGGGCCGCCCGGCGGCGCCGCGGACAGCGGCCGGCGGGTCACCGGTGAGGCCGCGGGAGGCGTGAGGTGTGTGCGGCGCCCCGACCCGGGTAGCCGTACGGAACAGGCCGGTGGACGACACAGCGAGCGACAAGGAACGAGCCCAGATGGTCATCCCGCTTATGAAGCAGGCGGGTGAGCGGGACAGGGACGAGCACGTCGCACTGCACTTCGGTGCGGCGTGGGCCGAGGGTGCTGCCTGCGCGGGCGTCGCGCGCAGGGCCCTGCGTGCCTTTCTCGTCCATGCCCGGCGCACCGGCCACGCTGCCGTACCGACCCCCTTGGCCGTGGATGCAGAGCTCGCCGTCAGCGAACTGGTCACGAACGCGATCCGGCACGCGCCCGGGCCGTGCGGGATGAACCTGCGGCTGTCTCGGGAAGAGCTGGCCATCACCGTGTGGGACGCCTTCGCCCGGGAACCGGTCCTGAGGGAGAAGGACTGGAACCGGCTCGGCGGTCACGGCATGCGGTTGGTGCACACGGTGAGCAGCAAGGTCGCCGTCGTGCCCCGCGCCGGCGGGAAGCACGTGACCGCCTATCTGTCCCTGGCCTCCCCCGCGAAGGCGGGCATCGGCGCCAGGACCGTGCTGTCGTCGCCCCTGACGGGCAGCACGCCGCGGCAGCCCTCCTGAGGGTTCCGGCTTCGTGGCGGCCACCCGGGCCCGGCGCGGAAGACTTCCGCGCCGGGCCCGTCGCCCGTCGCACGCGGTGTGCCCGGTGCCCGTCAGGCGTGGGACAGCGCGAAGGAGAGCAGGAAACCGCCGACGGTGACCAGGCCGATCGCCAGATGGGCCTCCTCGAACGCCTCGGGGATCATCGTGTCGGCGATCATCGCCAGGATCGCGCCGGCCGCCACCGCTGTCACCGCCGCCACCACGGCGGGCGAGAAGCTCCCGACCACGGTGTAGCCCAGCACCGCCGACAGGGTGCCGGCGGCGGCGATCGCCCCCCAGACCCCGAACACGTACCCCTTGCCGCGGCCGGCCTTCTTCATCCCGGCCGAACTCGACAGCCCTTCGGGGACGTTGCTGATGAACACCGCCACCACCGTGACGAGGCTCACGGCACCGCCTTCGAGCAGGCTCAGGCCGATGACCGCGGACTCGGGGACGCCGTCCAGCAGTGCTCCGAGCGCCAGGGCCAGGCCGGATCCGCTCTGTTGCTCCTCGGACGGCTGGCACTGCGCGGTGTGGTGACCGGACCGCTTGCGATGGCGGGCGCCCCGGCGTGCCAGCCACACGTTGCCGGCCGTGTAGGCCGCTGCCCCGGCCAGCGTGCCCACGGCCGCGGGGACGAGTCCGCCCTCGCCGTAGGCCTCCTGCACCAGCTCGAAGGAGACGGCCGACAGCAGCACACCCGAGCCGAAGGCCATCACCAGGGCGATGACCTTCTGCGGAACGCAGAGCGCGTAGCCGAAGGCCGCGCCCAGCAGCAGCGCCGATCCGGCCAGCAGTCCCCAGCCCCCTGCCTCCATGACGTCCATGGCGCACCGACTACCCGCGAGGGCGGTCCCGACTCCCGGCGGTGGCACGCGTTGTGTCCCGGTGGGGGGTGCGCCGCCGGCCGGCCGGCGCGGTGCGGTGGTCGAGCTCGATGGCGAGGGGGGCGGTGAAGACGGAGGAGTACGTGCCGACGGCGAGGCCGATGAGCAGGGCCAGGGCGAAGTCGGTGAGGGTGTCCCCCCGAGCACCGCCAGGGCGGACGGTGAGCTGCGCGGTGCGGCCCAGGACGTCGGCCGCCTGCTTCGGGTCCTGCACGCCGGGCAGTTCGACGATGATCCGGTTGCTGCCGGACCGCTGCAGGGTGGGTTCGGCGACGCAGGCCGCGTCGACGCGGCCGCGCACGGACGGTACGTACGGCACCTGCCCGGGCTGCGCCGAGCCCGTCCCGGCGGAGCGTCTGGAGATCCTCCCCTACACCCCCTACTGCGTTGCCTGCCAGCGCCGCGCCGCCGCCTGACCGGCGCGCCGGTCCCCGCCGTCCTTCGCGATCGCCCTGCCCAAGGGGTGCAGTGGTGAACCACCAGCTCGTCGCCGACCCTTCGGCACACCTGGCGGGACGGACGGCTCTGACGGCTTCGCCGGCCTCGCGGTCATGAAGCGGCGCCGGCGGAAGACCCTCTCGCGTGGTCCCCCGGACACGATCCTCAGGGCCGACCCCGCCCGCGTGGAGGCGCTGCTGCGGCGCGGAGCGCGCCCGGAGCGCGGGAGGGCGACGCCACCACGCCTCTGTATGCGCCGCGGTCCTCGTCGCGGCGGGGCACGGTCCGCGAACGAACCGTCCCCCGGCTCATGGTCCTTCACGGCGGTGCCGGCCCGTGCCGGTGGCCGGCGCCGCGTCGCCGCCGCTCGTACCGCTCGTGCCGGTCGTGCCGTCCTCATCGTCTCCCGCGCCGCCGGTCCGGTCGCGGGTGGCGATGAGGGACCAGGCGATGGAGACCGTGATGGTGGCGGCGATGACGCCCAGGGTGAGGGGGATGGGCAGCTTGCCGACCGGCGTCTCGGACAGGATGAGCTTGACGCCGGCGAAGGCGAGCAGGACCGCCAGGCCGTAGTGCAGGTACTGGAAGCGCCGCAGGAGCCCGGCGAGGCAGAAGTACAGGCTGCGCAGCCCGAGGACGGCGAACGCGTTGGCGGTCCAGACGATGAAGGTGTTGGTGGTGATGGCCAGCACCGCGGCGACGGAGTCGACGGCGAAGACCAGGTCGGTGGCCTCGATCGCGACCAGCACCACGAACAGCAGCGTGGCCACGCGCCGGCCGTTGACGCGCAGGAAGAACTTGTCGCCGTGGAACTGCGGATCGGTGGGGATGACCTTCTTGACCAGCCGGACGACGGGGTTGCGGTCGGGGTGGACCTCCTCGTCCTTGGAGACGGCCATCTTGTAGCCGGTCCAGATCAGGAACGCGCCGAAGAGGTAGGCGGTCCAGAAGAACACCTGGAGCAGTTCGGCCCCGATGAAGATGAACACCAGCCTCGCGCCGAGGGCGCCGATGACACCCCAGAACAGGACCTTGTGCTGGTAGGCGTCGGGTACGGCGAAGAAGGAGAAGACCAGCGCGAAGACGAAGACGTTGTCGATCGACAGCGCCTTCTCGATCAGGTAGCCGGCGTAGTAGGTGGAGGCGGTCTCGCCACCCTGCCAGGCGAGCAGGATCAGGCCGAAGCCCAGGCCGATGGCGATCCACAGCCCGCTCCACACCGCGGCTTCGCGGAAGCCGATCACGTGGTTGTCGCGGTGGGCCAGCAGGTCGACGGCGAGCATCACGCCGATGCCGACGGTGACCGCGGCCCACACCCACAGCGGGACGGCGAACGACAGTTCATTCATGCTTGGTGGACTTCCTCGGTCGACGTCGTACGGACGGACGGTGCAGGGTCGCCGTGGTGATGGCCGGGCCCGTGCGGTACGGAGGGGAGCAGGGCCCGGCCGCTGGTCTCACATGGGCACTCACCTCCCAGGTTGCGGCATGTCCGGGGCAGGCGCTCCGCCGGGCGGCGGCGGCCCGGCGGCGCGGACGCCTCGCGAGGGCGAGCCACAGACCGACGACGACCAGGTCCACCAGCGCCAGCAGCCACCACGGCGCGAGCGCGGTCAGTGCGCTCATGACGCCTCCTCGGCCTCGCCGCTCGCGAGCGGGCTCCGCCGGGCCGGCGGCCCGGCGGTGCTCACCCGGAGCGGCGGCCCCTCGGCCGGTGCCCGTCCGGCACCGGCCACGAGGGGCACCGCCCGGGTGGGTGCGACGGCGTGCACGTGCGGCCCGCCGCGCATCGCCGAGGCGGCGATCAGGCTGTGTGCGTCCAGACCCGCGGGACCCCGGGTCGAGGCCACCACCAGGGGCGAGTGGTGGCGGGCGGCCAAGGCCAGCACCCCGCCCGCGGCCCCCGTCCCGGGCTGCCCGGCGTGCTCGGCCGGGACGCGGTGGGTGACGGGGATGTAGCCCACCCCGGCCCCCCGCAGCCGGGGCAGCACCCTCGCCAGGAGCGTCCGGGCGGTGGCGGCGTCCACGCGGGACCGCGCCGGGGTCCGCCCCCGGGTGGCCAGGACGGCGACCAGCAGGACCGGGGCCTTGCGCGGTGCCGCCAGGCGGACCGCGGCGTCCACCACGGCCAGGTCGTCGGGACGGTTCGTCATCACCGCGGTCACCGGGTGCGTCAGGGCCTGCGCACCGGTGACAGCCGGGGCCGGGTGGGCCGGTAGGGAGTGCTTGGACGGCATCGGACCCCCTTTCAGCGGGGTCGTAGGGGGTGGCGGGGTTGTGTCCAGGTTCACCTGGCCGACCGATGCCCGTCAAGAGTTACGTGAAAAGTTTTTCGCCAATGAGTTTTCGCGAAATGGGCTGGACGCGCGAGGGGGGCTTCGTATGATGAAGGCCATGAGCCAGCCCTCCAGCCAGCGCGGCGACCAGTGGACCTTCCTCACCAACCACGCGCGCGTCCTGATCGCCCTCGCCCGTGATCCCGACGCACGCGGGCGGGACGTCGCCGACGCCATCGGCATCACCGAACGGGCCGTGCAGCTGATCGTCGCGGACCTCGAGGCTTCCGGATACCTCACCCGCACTCGCGTGGGCCGGCGCAACCGCTACACCATCGACCCGACCGTCGCCCTGCGCCACCCCAGCGAGGCCGACCACCCGGTCGGCGACCTGCTGGCCACCTTCCTGCACCGCGAGGACTCCCCCGCCGCCGACCCGGAGCGGGCTGCTTCGTAGAGGGGACGCGGGGCGGCCGTGCGCCGGCGTGCGGATCAGCCCGGCTGCCGCTCGGGCGCCGGCCGGAGCACCTCGGCGAGGCGGCGTTCACCGGTGCGGTGCTCGGCGAGCGGGATATGGGTCCGCAGTCCGCAGGCGGTCGCGCCGCCGTCCCCAGCGTGCTGGCCGCCGTGCAACAGGCCGTGGACGCCTTCGCCGAGGGGTTCGAGCGCGCGCAGCGGCAGGCGGTGCGTCAGGAGGAGGCCGCCCGGCGCGAGTTCATCGACGACCTGCTCTACGGCCGCAGCGACCTGGGGCGTCTCGCCGAACGGGCCGAACGCTTCGGGTTGCGCCTGGCCCAGGCCCATGCCGTCGCCGTCGCGCAGGGCCCCACCGCCTACGAGGAGGGCGACCCCGTCCCCCGCCAGGTGGAACGGGCCCTCATCTCCCGCTTCGGCGACCGCAGCACCCTGCTGACGACCAAGGGCGGTCGGCTGCTGTGCGTCGCCCCCGGTCATCAGGACGAGGTGCTCACCCACTTCGCGAAGCACGCCCATGCCGCCACCGACGGCGGCCGGGTGGCCATCGGCCGGCCGCGGCCCGGCCCCGGCGGGGTCGTCCACTCCTACGAGGAGGCGCTCAACACCCTCGAACTCGCCGAGCGCCTGGACCTGGAGGACCCGGTGCTGCGGGCGGCCGACCTGCTCGTCTACCCCGTCCTGGCCCGCGACCGGCAGGCCATGGCCGAACTCGTCCTCGCCACGCTCGGCCCGCTCACCACGGCCCGCGGCGGACCCCGGCCCCTGCTGGACACCCTCACCGCCTACTTCGACTCCGGCTGCGTGGCCGCGGAGGCGGCCCGCCGGCTCGCCCTCAGCGTGCGTGCCCTGACCTACCGGCTGGAGCGCATCCACCGGCTCACCGGCGCCAACCCGGCCGATCCGGCCCACCGTTACATGCTCCAGACGGCGGTGATCGGCGCGCGGCTGCTGGACTGGCCCGACCAGGACCTCTGACGCGGCCCGGCAGGCATCGGGTGCACGAGTCCGGCTCCGCCGAAGGACACGTCGAAGCGGTCCCACCGGATGGTGACGCCGGTGCAGCGGGACGGGTCTCGCGGTCACCGGGACCACCGACACCACCGCGTCCCTGACCTGGAAGCAGGTCGACGGCGCCGCCCCCTACGTCGTCCGCCGCGGCGGCACCGAGGCGGGCACCACGGCGTCCGCCTCCTACACCGACACCGGGCTGGACACGGCTACGGCGTACACCTACACGGTGGCGGCCGTGGACGCGGCGGGCGCCACGGGCGCCTTCTCCGCGGCCGTGACGGCGACCACCACCGGGTTCACCCCGACGTGCCACACGGCCAGCAACCACGACCACACGGTCGCCGAACGCGCCTACCAGAGCAGCGGCCAGACCTACGCCACAGGCTTCGGGCAGGCCATGGGGCTGTGGAACACCTTCACCACGCACACCCTCGAACAGACCGCGCCCGGCTACTGCGTCGTCGCCGACCACGGCTGCCCGGCCTGAGCCCGCCGCCGCGGCCCGGGCGGGTCACGTCACCGCCGGGGCGGCGGTGTCAGCCGAGCCGTCTGCGCAGGGCCGCCGTCAGCCGGACCGGCGCCACGCGCAGCACCAGGGCCCCTTCCCGGCCGTGGCGGAGGGGCTTGGCGTAGTACGGGCGGCCGAGCCGCGACGCCCGGAACCAGCGTGTGCCGGTCAGTCCCTCGGGGGGCGGCACGGGCAGCCAGGTGTCCGGTTCGCCGGTGCGCAAGGTCAGCGCCCACTGCCCCGGGGGCAGCCGGTCGGCCCGCAGGCGAGCCGTGAGGCCGCCTGGGCCGCCGTCCGGTGCGGGCCGCAGCGGGACCTCCCGCGTCGCGCCCGAGCCGTTCTCGGCGCGCAGGGCTGTGAACCCGGGGCGGCGGTCCGCCGTCTGGTTCAGCTGTGCGGTGACGACGAGCGTGTGAGGGGCGAAGGGGTCCCAGGCGATCGAGGTCACGCGGCATGCGGGCTCGTCCTCGGTCCGCCGGATCTCCAGGGAGAAGTCGCCGTGCGGGGTGAGGAAGGGACGTGCGGTGGCGGGTCCGGGGCCCGGGGGCAGGTGCCGTTCGGGCGGGGCGGTCGTCCTGCCTCCCGGGGCGGTGCGGAGCCGGACGGTCCGGCTGACTCCCTCGGCGCGCACGTCCAGGTACAGGTCCCAGACGCCGGTGCCGAGCGGCCTTCCCGAGGTGGCGTGCGCCAGGTCGATGTCGACGGTGAAGCCCGCTGTCGCCGCGTCGGGTGTGCCCGCCCCGGCATCGGGCCGGCCGGCGGCGGGGGCGACGGTGACGGGCACGTGGATGTCGGGATGCGCGGCGCCGCGGGCCCGCAGCATCAGGCGGCTGGTGGGATCGAGGGGGCCGACGGAGTCGATGCGCGCGTGGCCGGTGAGCCGGAGGACACCGCCGCCGCCCGTCCACGCCGCTCCGGTCAGGTCATGGCGGACGGGGAGCCGGTCGGTGGCGTCGAAGCAGACGTCCGGTACGGCTTTGGCGGGGTCGCGGAAGAAGGGGTGCAGCCAGTACACGCGCCCCTTGTCGACGAGGTGCCCGCGGGCCCCGTCCTCCTTGGCGTGCCGGGCCACGGTCATGAGGTCGTCGTAGCGGTCCGCGCACAGCAGGTGGACGATCAGGCGGTCCGGCGGGGCGAGGAGCCGGACGAGGCCGTCGGTGACGTAGGTGAGGGCCCACTCCCGGAACTGCGGGTAGAAGTGCTCCCGGGCCCGCTGGTCGCTCTCCCGGGGCAGCAGGGCGCGCAGCGGCCCGCACAGTTCCCACTCCACGTGCCGGCGCATGATCCGGTCCCGGCGCGGGCCGGGCTCCAGGTACCGGGCGACCGTCTCGAAGCACAGCCGCGTGCCGTCCATGCGGTGGACGAGGGAGGCGGCCGTGAGGGTGAGGTTGTTGCCGTTCTGGCGGTTGCGCGAGTAGTAGCAGTCGTAGTCGGCGACGACCGAGATGCCGTCGGCGTTGAGGAACGCGGCGGCGGTGAACGGCTTGTCCTCGCAGTTGCGGTAGGGCGGGAAGCGCAGCTCCAGCCGTTCGATGAGCGAGCGGCGGAACAGCTTCCAGCAGCCCAGGGTGCGGTAGGCGTGCGACGAGAAGACGTCGGTGCGGGGCTGGTCGTGGGAGAAGACTGCCGTCGGCACGGCGCGTCCGCCCACGGAGACCATCTTGCCGAGGACCACGTCGGTGCGGTTCTCGTCCGCCATCGCGACCATGCGGCGCAGGGCGTCCGGGCCGAGGTAGTCGTCGGAGTCCAGGAAGAAGACGTAGTCGCCGCGGGCCAGGTCGAGGCCGGTGTTGCGGGGGCCTCCGGCTCCTCCGCTGTTGGGCTGGTGGACGACGCGCAGGCTCGGGCAGGCGCGGGCGAGCCGGTCCAGTTCGGCTCCGGTGCCGTCGGTCGACCCGTCGTCGACGGCGATGATCTCGATCGCGTCCAGGCCGAGGGTCTGCTCCATGGCGGAGGTGACGCACTGCGTCAGTTCCGGCATGGAGTTGTACGCGGGGATGATCACGCTCACGCGCGGCGGGTTCGTACGGGGCATGCTGACTCCTCCCACCGGGCACGGCCGGGCCGGCGGCCGCGGTGACGGAGGCCGGGGACGGACGGTCACTGCTGTCCATGGAGCCCGCGCCGGGGTGCGGGCGCCCCCGCACGGGCGTCCTCGTTGCGCCGGCAGGGTGCGTGGATCACCCGGCCGGGCGTCCGCGCCGGCCTGGATCGTTCCGGAACCGGGGGACGCCGAGCGGCCACCGTGCCCCAGATGGTCACATATCGTCGTTCATGTGGTGAATGGTGGAGACGGGTGGGGCAGCGAGGCGGCTCCGGACGAGGCGCTCAGTGCCACGGTGCCGCGCACGCGGGCGTCGGCGGGAGGCGTGTACCTGCTGCCGACGCCCGAGCCGATGCTGGGCCTGGCGGCCGTCTGCACCCGCGGTGAGCGGCCGGCCGGACCGCTCAGGGCACGAGGCCCTCGCCCTCCGCCTCGTCCTCGACGGTCATGCCCGCGATGTGCGCGGTGACGGTGCCGAGGACGTCCGCCCACGCCGCGTCGTCGCCGAGGACGAGGTAGTTGAGGGTCAGGCCGTCGGTCACGGCGGCCAGGTAGCGCGCCACCGCGGGGACCGGTACCCGCAGCCGCAGGCCCATGGTCCGTCGCAGCTGGTCGATGAGGTCGGCGTAGGTCTCGGCGTACAGCTCGTACTGGCGCCGCGCCAGGTGCTCGAAGCCGGGCCGGCGCAGGGCGTACCGGGTGAGTTCGTAGGTGAGCATGTGCTCGTCGGGGTGGGCGCGGACGTGGTCCCAGTACGCCTCGAAGCCGGCCCGTACGGTCTCCTCGAGGGTGGCTCTGGGCCGCAGGGCCCGCTTCACCAGCGTCACGTAGTGGCCGGTGATGGCGGTGATGACGGACTCGATCAGCTCCTGCTTGGAGTCGAAGCAGTAGTGGAAGACGCTCAGCGAGACGCCCGCCTCGGCGGCGATGGACCGGGGCGTCGTCCTGGGGACGCCGTCCCGGGCCATCACCCTGATCGCCGCTTCGGTGAGCTGTCGCCGCCGCCCGGCGGACGGCAACCGTGCCATGGGTTCCTTCCCCGGGCGGGAGTCAGGTGCCGTGGACGCCGACCTCGCGCAGGGAGTAACCCCACTCGGTGCCGCGCCGCACCCCTTGGACGCGCACGTACCGGGCCGGACCGGCGGTGAACTTCGCCGTGTCCAGTCCGCCGTCGCCGGCTGTCGTGGACCAGGCGGTGCGCCAGGTCACGCCGTCGGTGGAGAGGTCGATGCGGTACGACGCGTCGTCCGCGCGTTCCCAGTCGAGGGTGACGCGTGCGACGGTCCGGGTGGCTCCGAGGTCGACGCGGTACCACTGGTCGTCGCTCCAGTCGCTCGCCCATCGGGTGCCGCGGTCGCCGTCCACGGCCCGGTGAGGTCCTAGCTCGTGAACAGGCTCCGTTCCGAGGAACCGGCCGAGGCGGCCGCGCCGCGCGCGAGGTCGGCCGGGGGCTTGTGGCCCTCGGACGCGGCCCAGGTGTCGGGGGACCTCCACGCCGGCCGGGAGCCTCTTCTCGGCCTCGGCCGCGGTGGCGTCGCCGATGGGGTTGTCGTGCTGGGGGCCGGTGCACTTCTCGGTCTTCCAGAAGGTGCCGGTCGACGGGAACTGGCCGACGTTGATGGCGGTTCCGAGGGTGCCCGAGTCGAAGCGGACCCCGCACAGCGCGTTGTCGAACTTGTGGCACAGGAACATGCTGCGCACGCCCAGCGCGTGCAGTTCGTCCAGGCCCTCGTCGATGTCGGCCTTGTCGCACTGCGCGATGTCGAGGACCTGCGGAGGAGCGACACCACGGTGGCGTTCTTGCGTCTGCGGTACGGGCGTCCGGAACCGGTCACGGCCCACGTCCCTCGGTCGGCGGGATGACGAGGCCGGTGAGCCGGAACGCCGTCCGCCGCCCGAGGGGCCGGGAAAGCCGCGTCGACTTGTCATGACCTCATCCAGGGTGTTGCGAGAATCGCCACTCCCCGGGGTGTGAGTCAAGAGTCCGGGACGGATGACCTACTGACGGGCCATCAGTTCCGCAGGATCACAAGGGCCCCCTCAAACAGACCAGTTGAGGGGGTCGAGGGTGCGTGGGCCCGACGAGCACCCGGAGCCGGGCCCACCGTCAGGGCTCGGCGCCGGACAGCGGGAAGTCCCGGAACGTGGTGCCGCCGCGGTGGACGAACGTCACGGCGGGACCCGGCCCCTCACGGGAGGCCGGGTGCGGAACGAACCGCGTGGGGCTGCCGGCTACAGGACGGGCCCCGGGCCGGTGCCGGAGTCGCCCGGCTGGATGCGGCCCCGCCAGGCACCGGACTCGGCGCCGCGCTCCTCGATGTACTGCTTGAAGCGCTTCATGTCGCCCTTGATCCGCCGGTCGATCGTGCCGGTCATGTCCGCGGCCTTCTCGGCGGCCCCGCTGGTCTCGATGTCCATCACCAGCTCCACCCGGGTGTGGGTGTCGTCCACGCGCTCGAAGCGCACGGAGCCCCTCTGGTGGATGTCCCCGCTGGTCGTGCGCCAGGTGACCCGCTCGTCGACGAGCTGGTCGACGATCTCCGTGTCGAACTCGCGGCGCACTCCGGCGATCTTCGTCGTCCAGTGGTTGTGGCGGTCGTCCACCTGCCTGATCTCTTCGACGCCCTCCATGAAGTTCGGGAACTCCTCGAACTGCGTCCACTGGTTGTAGGCGGTGTGGACGGGGACGTCGACTTCCACGGTTTCCTTGACGGTGCTCATCCGTATGCCTCCGTATCTCACCGATCGACTGCGGAAGGCCTCTCGGCCCGCAACGGTCCGGGACCGCGGCGACCGGGTACCCGTGATGTCCCGGTTGCCACATCGAATTCGGCCGAGGAGCCACAACGGCCCTCACGGCACCGGTCGAACGCGGCTACGATCCCGGCGTGCGCCTTCCCCACTCCGCCTCGGGCTGGACCATGGCCGTCTTCGGCATACTCGCCGCCGCCCTCGGGGCGCTGGGGCTGGTCTCCCCCGTCGCCCAGCTGTCGCTTCTCGGGCTCCCCGCTCCCGGCGGGCGCGCTGCGGGCGACTTCACCCCGGCCTTCATGACGGCGTCGTCGATGGCGGCGCTGAACATGGGGGTCTACTACATCCTGGCGGCGCTGGCCGACTGGCGGGCCTTCTTCCACTGGACGGTGCCGTTCCGGCTGCTGACCTGCACGGTCTTCGTCGTCGCGGCGGTCGGCGGGAGGGCGCCGGGCGCCTTCGTGGGGGTCGGGCTGTGGGAGGGCCTGGGGGCGGTCGCGACGGCCGCGGCCCTGCGGTTCGACCGGCGGCGTGCGACCGGGAACGCCCGTACGGCACCGACGGGCTGACCGGCGCCGCCCGGCCGTGGGACCTCGTCATGGGACGGCACGACGACCGGTCGCGGTGCGCTCGTGCGGGCGGCGTGAACGCGGCGGACGGCACTCCCCCGCGCGGCGGACGGACCCCGGGAGCGCGGAGGCGGTGCTCACGGCCGGCTGCGGGAGCGGCGTCCGGCCGGTGTGTTCAGTAACGCTGCTGCTGCGGTTGGCCGTGCGCCTGGCCGCCCTGGCCGCCCGCGCTCTGGATCCGCAGCTGCTCGGCCTGCTCCTTGGTCACCTTCTGCTCCGCACCGCAGAACGTGCACTGCGTGGCGTACTTCGTCGAGATCGGGAACAAGGGCACGAAGAACAGGGTGAACTTCGTGACGCGCTTCCTCAGGGTGTGTGCGGACGGGTTGCCGCACTGGCCGCACACCAGCGTCAGTATCGCCAGCTGGTGGAGATAGCCCTTGGTGCCGAAGATGATCACGTGTCGGTCCTTCCCGGGTCGGATCTTCCTCCAGTGTCCTGCATCGCGACATCCCGGGCGCGCGGGCCCCTCGTTCGTGTGGAGAGCCCGGCGGGGTGCGGGCCGGACGGGTGACGGCGGCCCGGGGGCCGTGCGGTGCGCCGGTACGGTTCCGCGGTGACCTCGATCTCACCCGAAACGCAGTCCGTGCAGACCGACGACCTGGGCTCCCTCGTCGTCCTGTCCTGGCGGGGCACCGCCCCCGAAGGGGACGTCCCCTACCTCCTGGCCTGCTCCCTCGGAGACGGTGCGAACGGTCCGGAGGCCACGTCGAAGGCCATCGAGGAACTGCTGGCCGACGCGGGCCTCCCCGTCGGCGAGGGCCTCGTCCACGCGACGCAGCGGCCGAGCCTTCCGGTGAGCCTGCTCGTCGTGCCCGGTTCGGCCGTCCTCACGGTGCGGCACCTCAGGGCCCAGTTCGTACCGCCGGAGAACTGGCTGGAGGCCGTGGCCGAAGTCGGTCACGCCTACCTCATCTTCGCGACCCTCCCCTGGCCGGAGGGGGGCGAACCCGGTGACGCCAGGACGCTGGCGGCCTTCACCTCGGACGAGGACGTGATCAGGTCGGCGGCGCACGTCGTCCTGCCCGCCCGGCGCCTGCGCAGCTGACGTACGAGGCCGCCCGGGCCGCCGTGAGGGCGGCCCGGGCTGTCGCGCGTCACGGCGAGGTCAGCCGGACAGCGCCGCCAGCACCACGCCCTTGGCCTCCTCCTGGACCCGGCCGAGGTGGTCGGGGCCGAGGAACGACTCGGCGTAGATCTTGTAGACGTCCTCGGTGCCCGAGGGGCGGGCCGCGAACCAGGCGTTGTCCGTGGTCACCTTGATGCCGCCGATGGCGGCACCGTTGCCCGGGGCCTCGGTGAGCACCGCGGTGACCGGGTCCCCGGCCAGGGTGTCCGCGCTGACCTGCGCCGGGGAGAGCCGGGCGAGCAGGGCCTTCTCCTCGCGGGACGCCGGGGCGTCGATCCGGGCGTAGGCGGGCTCCCCGAAGCGGGTGGTCAGCGCCGCGTAGTGCTCCGAGGGGGTCTTGCCGGTGACGGCCGTGATCTCGGAGGCCAGCAGCGCCAGGATGATGCCGTCCTTGTCGGTGGTCCACACCGAGCCGTCCCGGCGCAGGAAGGACGCCCCGGCCGACTCCTCCCCGCCGAAGCCGAGGGTGCCGCCGGCCAGCCCGTCCACGAACCACTTGAAGCCGACGGGCACCTCGACCAGCTCGCGGCCCAGATCGGCGGCGACCCGGTCGATCATGGCGGAGGACACCAGGGTCTTGCCGACGCCGGTGCCCGCGGGCCAGCGGTCGCGGTGGGCGTACAGGTAGGAGATGGCGACGGCCAGGTAGTGGTTGGGGTTCATCAGGCCCGCGTCCGGGGTGACGATGCCGTGCCTGTCGGCGTCCGCGTCGTTGCCGGTGGCGATGTCGAAGCGGTCGCGCTGCCCGATGAGCGAGGCCATCGCGTACGGCGACGAGCAGTCCATACGGATCTTGCCGTCCCAGTCCAGCGTCATGAACCGCCAGGTGGGGTCGGTGTGCGGGTTGACCACCGTGAGGTCGAGGCCGTGCTGTTCGGCGATGCGGCCCCAGTAGGCGACCGAGGCCCCGCCGAGCGGGTCGGCGCCGATGCGCACCCCGGCCGAGCGGATCGCGTCCAGGTCGAGCACGCCGGGCAGGTCGGCGACGTACGTGCCGAGGAAGTCGTAACGTGCGGTCGTGGGGGCGGCCAGGGCGCGGGGGTACGGGACGCGCCGTACGTCCTTCAGGCCGCCGCGGATGATCTCGTTGGCGCGGTCCTGGATCCGGGAGGTGGCGTCGGAGGCGGCGGGGCCGCCGCTGGGCGGGTTGTACTTGAACCCCCCGTCGGCGGGCGGGTTGTGGGAGGGGGTGACCACGACGCCGTCGGCGAGGCCGGTGGTGCGGCCGCGGTTGTGGGCGAGGATGGCGTGCGAGACGGCCGGGGTCGGCGCGTAGCCGTCCGCGGCGTCGATCAGCACCGTCACCTCGTTGGCGGCGAACACCTCAAGGGCGGTGACGCGCGCGGGCTCCGACAGGGCGTGGGTGTCGGCGCCGAGGAAGAGGGGGCCGTCGGTGCCCTGGGCGGCGCGGTACTCGCAGATGGCCTGGCTGGTCGCGGCGATGTGGTCGTCGTTGAACGCGGCCGCCAGCGACGAACCGCGGTGTCCGGAGGTCCCGAACGCGACGCGCTGCCCCGGGTCGTCGAGGTCGGGACGGAGTGCGTAGTACGCCGTCACCAGCCGAGCGACATCGACGAGATCTTCGGGACCGGCCGGACTGCCCGCTCGCTCGTGCTGCATGGCCCGCTCCTCCGTAAGGGTCGAATCTTCGTGTGCGCTCTCATCCTTCCCCGTCGTCACGGTGACGCGCGAGGGGGGCACTCCGGGAAGGGCCGGATGTGCGCCACGCCACGAGGAGGCGCCGTCGCACGGGTCGCGCGCACGGAGGAGGCGACGCTGCGGACCACCGGGCCGGTGGTGCGCGGCGCCGCCGGCTCCCCTCGTGGCCGTCGCGCCGAAGGCGCGTCGGCGGAGGTCAGATCCGCCCGCCGGTGAGCCGGGTGAGCGGGCCGTACGTCCCGCGCTCCGCGCGGCGGCCCACGGCGTACGACGCGGCGGTCAGGGCGGTGATGCCGGCCCCGACGCCCGCGGCGACGAGCTTGCGGTGGGCGATGACCGTCCAGGCGGTCATCGCCGTGGCCGCGACCTGGCCGGAGGCCGTGACGACCGCCTGGCGGCCCGACTCGACGCCCCGGGCCGCGGTCTGCGCAGCCGCCTTCGTGGTCTGGGCCGTGCGCTGGGCGCCCGACTTGACCGTCTCGGCGGAGCGCTGGGCGCCCGACGTGGCGGTCGACGCCGCGTCATCGGCCTTGCCCGCCGCGCTCTTCGCCGCCTGGGACGCCGACGAGGTCGCCTTGTCCGCCGCGCCGCGCGCCTTCGACCCGGTCTCCCGTGTCGTGGTGGCCTTCTGATTCGTGCGCTTGTTCTCTTCACTCATGGAGACCGCCTTGCCTCTGTCCCGTCCGGCAAACAAGTTCGCCTCACGCCCGGTCGGGTGGTGAGGTGCCTGAGGGTGCCGCCGGGGGGTAGGCGGAGTACGGACGGATACACCGGAGCACGAAGGAAGGAACGTCATGGCCGGAATGCTGAACCGCATCAAGCAGTTCGCCCGCAGCCCGCAGGGGCAGCGGACGATGGAGCAGGCGCGGCGGGCCGCGGCCGACCCCCGCAAGCGGGCCCAGGCCCAGCGTCTGCTCGGCAGGCTCCGCGGCCGCCACTGAAGGAACTGGTCCGACGGGCAGGGCGGGCAACGGCAGGAGGGCACGCGGGCGGTGCGCTCGGCCCATGCCGGGACGGCCGAGGGGAAGACCGCGCGCGTGGCACTGGCGTACTGCGGGACGAGCGGGGCCGGGGGCGGAACTGACCGCACCCACCGCCCGCCGCGAGGGCTCAGCCTGCGCGGATGCGGCATCGGGCAGGATGGGGCGCATGAGCGTAGTCAAGATCAATGTGCTGACCGTACCCGCCGAGCAGCGGGAGACGCTGGAGAAGCGGTTCGCCTCCCGGGCGCACGCCGTGGAGAACTCCGACGGGTTCGAGTGGTTCGAGCTCCTCCGCCCGGTCGAGGGCACCGACACCTACCTCGTGTACACGCGGTGGCGTGACGAGGAGTCCTTCAAGGCCTGGATGGAGGGGCCGATGAAGGCCGCTCACCAGGGCGGCGGCGAGGGCGGCGAGCGGCCCAGGCCCGCCGCGAGCGACGCGACCCTCTGGTCGTTCGAGGTCGTGCAGCAGGCGGCCCCGAAGGGCGCCTGACCCCCGTACGGACGAGGTCCCCCGCCCCGCGGCAGGCGCGGGGGACCTCGTCCGTGGTGCTCAGCCGTGCCGGGAGCGCGACGGGGCGGCCGTACGGCCGACCGCGGCCGCCAGTTTGCGCAGCCGGCGCCAGTCCAGACGCGGCGGCGCCTCGGGGACTCCCGGCCGGTCGCGGGGCACCCGGACCCGCAGGGCGCGCCGTGCGATACGGCAGTGGACGGGAGCCGGCAGGGTGAGCGCCTCGCCGTCGAGGCCCACCTCCAGCCGCGGTTCGTCGGCCTCGACGACGACGTGCTGGGCGGTGAGCACCGTGAGGCCCTCCGGGCGCGGGGAGAGCAGGAGTCCGGCAGCCTCCACGGCACTGTCCACACGGACGGCGAGCACGCCCAGCTTCCCGGAGTTCAGCCGGTCCCGCCGGCCGAAGCCGAACGGATCGTCCATGCGGTAGGCGTTGTTGCTCACCAGGACGGCCTGCGGGTCGGGGATGGTGGTGCCGTCGGCGCGGGCGGTCAGCCGGGGACCGGCCTGCCGGGTGAGGAGCTCGGGCAGCCGCTCCAGCGCCGCGCCCACCTTGCCCTCGCGGTAGCCCGGGCTCTGCACGACGGCCCCGTACACACCGAAGGAGGCGTTGTTGACGAACGGGTGGTCCGCGGCGAAGCCGAGGTCGACGCGGAGTTCGACGCCGTCGGTGAGGGCGTCGAGGCAGGTGGACGGGTCGTCGCGGTCCAGGCCCAGGTCCATCGCGAAGTGGTTGCGGGTGCCGGCGGCGATCACGAGGAACGGCAGGCCGTGTTCCGCGGCGACGGCGGCGACCAGGGCCTGGGTGCCGTCACCGCCCGCGACGCCCAGCAGGTCGGCCCCGTCGGCGACGGCGGCCCGGGCGAGAGCGGTGACGTCCTGGTGCTGCTCGGGATCGAGCAGCACCACCCGGGCGCCGAGCGCCTCGGCCTTCTGCCGGAGGTCGAACTTCTCGACCTTGCCGCCGCCGGAGCGCGGGTTGAGCAGCAGGAAGGGCCGCTGCGGCGGCGGTGTCCTGTACTCCTTGAGGCGCACACGCCTCAGGCCCGTGCTGCGCAGGGCGTAGCGGCCGCTCCAGACGGCCCCGCACCACAGCAGCAGCGACAGGAAGACCACCCACAGCAGGTTCGCCGCGGCGAAGAGGATGACGAGGCCGACCGGAGCGACCAGGGCCAGCGTGGCGGCCGCTATCCGCAGCACGCCGCGCCGGGACAGCACCCACCACAGGGCGGCGGCGGTCAGGGCGAGGCCCGCCAGACCGGCCACGAGCAGCAGCAGGCCCAGCAGGCCGCCGGCGACGAGGGGCATCAGCACCGCCGAGGCGGCGGCGGCCAGGGCTCCCCTGGCGGCCCATCTCTGCCGGCGGTGGTCCCCCACGCTCGACGCCGATCCCATGTCGTCCCTCCGCTCGAAGGCCGGCGCGGGCGGCCCGCGCGACCACGTCCGGCCGTGACCATGGTGCCCGCCGGCGGTCCGGCCCGGCCACTGGCGACCCTGACGGCTCCCCCGCCGAACGGCAGGCCAGAGGTGAAGATCCGCCCGGGGGCCATGCGTAGCGTACGCGGCTCACCGGGCACACCGGTTCCGGACGGCACCCGCTCCGGACATGCGGGCGCCGGAGGCGGGAGCGGGGGTGGCTGGGCGACCGCGCTGATCACCGGCCGACACGCACACCAAGGGGGTTCTCGGTGCGGGCGATGGCGCATGTGACGGACGGGGTGCGGGTGACGAGGCCGGCGCTCGCCTGCCCGCCTGGCGAGCGCCGCCACCTCGTGGTCGGACCGGACGGGCGGTGCCGGTCCGGGACGACAGGGTGGACGTCAGGGCACCGAAGCCGGAGGAGGTACCGGGCGTGGGGGGCGGCAGCCGGGGCTGTCGTACTGTCGCGGCGGCGTGGGTGGTTCCGGAGGGACCGGGCTGGGCGGCCTGGGCGCCCGGGTGCCGGGATCCGGGACCCGGGCGCCCCTGGGGTCAGCTCGTGCCCGTCCAGCTGTGGGCGACGTCCACGATCACCCGGTCCTCCAGCTGGAGCACCCGGAACGGCAGCCGGGCGCGGACGCCGAGGCCGATCTGGGTGTCTCCCTCGAAGCTTCCTGCGAACCGGGTGTCCCGGAACGTGCGGTAGCCGGTGAGGTCGACGCCCGGCAGCGGCCGGCTCACCCGGCCGGGATAGGTGGCGGCCCCGGTCTCCGGGTCGTAGGCGGGCGCGGCCACCCGCACCTCGATGACCGCACCCCCGGCGACGGGGATGAGCCGGCCCGATCCGTCCTGGTGGAGTTCGTCGACGTACTGGACGGTGTAGCCGACGCCGCTGCCCGCTCCGGGCACGTCGACGACCATCCGGTCGAAGCAGGTGTGGCGCCCGGTCCTGATGTTCCGCAGCGGCGCCGCCGTGGCGCCGGCGTCGGTCTTGGCGAGGCTCCCCCACCCGGTCGGGCACGCCGTGGCCGCCTGCGCGGTGGTCTGCTGGGCGGCCGCAGGTGCGGCGCCGGCCGGGATCGCGGCCACGCCGAGCGTGGCGCCGACGAGCGCGAGAGTCGCGCATGCTCTTCCGATGGTTGCCATGGCCGCCCCCGAGGTGTGCAGGTCACTGTTACCCGATGAGACATCCGGCCGGGCCGAAAGGTTGCACTCGTCGCGCCGGACCGCCGACCATGGCACATCCTGGTGGGGAGCGATTGGTGTCCGGTGCGTCCGTACCGGGAGGACGCGACATGGATGAGGCAACCGCCGTACCGGACGGCCCGCGGGCATCCCGTGGCCGGAACCGGGGCGGCGGGGGTGCCGGCGCGGGCCGGGCCGGGGACGCGGAGCGGATCGAGGACGCCCTGACGGCCCCGCTGATCACTGCCGTACGGGATCTCGACGGCTACGGCGGACTCGTCTACCTGCGCTCCCGCGACCGGCGTTCGCTCGTGCTGACGATGGTCACCGGCGTCCCCAGGTCGCTGCTGAGGAGCTGGTGGCGGGTGCCGGTGGGCGGTGCCCTGCCGATGGCGGAGGCCTTCCGTCGTGACGAGACGCTGTGGCTGCCCGACGAGCGCGCCGCCATGGTCCGTTTCCCGCGCTTCACCGCCGGGCTGCCCTACTCCTTCGGCTCCGCCCACCAGCCCGTCCGGTGCGGCGGCGAGTCCGTCGGGGTGCTGGTCGTGCTGCGGTCGGCGGCCCGGACGCCGATGGACGCGGAGGCGGTCGGCCTCGCGCTGCGCCCCGCCGAGCGGGAGATGGGGCAGCGCCTCGCCCGCCTCGTCCCCCACGGGCCGGGGCCCGCCGCGCAGGGGGTCGAGTACGACGACGAGCCCGTCAGCGTGCGGTTGCCGACCCCGGCCGTCCACCCGGTCCGGGTCGGGCTCTTCGAGTGGGACCTGGACAGCGGCCGGTGCACCCTGGACGACGAGGCCCTCGCGCTGCTCGGCGTCGCCCGGGCGGACTTCGGCGGCACCATGGCCGACGTCGAGGCCCGGGTCAGCCCCGACGACCTGCCCGAACTGCGGGCGAGCCGGCGCGACGCGCTCACGACCGGCCGGGTCCGCTACCGGCACTTCCGGGTGCTCGAAGCGTCCCCGGCCGGTGAGGAGACCCGGTACCGGCCCGTCGAGCTGTGGGGCCACTTCGTCGCCGGCGGCGGCACGGCCCGGACGCTGGTGGGTGCCCTGGTCGACGCGGCCGGCGGGCTGACCGCGTCCGAGGCCGCCGAACGGCTGCCCGACGGACTGTTCTCCCTGGACCAGGACGGCCGTCTCACGTACGTCAACCGGTGTTGCGAGGAACTGCTGGACTGCGGCCGGGAGGCGCTGCTGGGCCGGTATCCGTGGGAGGTGATCACCTGGCTGCGGGACCCCGCCTACGAGGACCGCTACCGGGCGGCGATGCTGTCGCAGGAGCAGGTGTCCTTCCTCGTGCGGCACCAGGGCGGGCACTGGCTGAGCTTCGTGCTCCACCCGGACGTGCACGGACTGACCGGCCGCGTGTACCCGACCGGGCCGCCCCCGGGCGGGGAGCCGGCGCGTGCGGGCGGGGCGGGCGCCGTGACCGCCGCCGGGGGCCCGGCCGGGGCTCCGCCGGTCGGGCCGGTGACCGCGGCGCGGGCCGGGGCGTTGTACCACGTGGTGCAGATGGCGAGCGTGCTCACCGAGGCGGTCACCGTCCGGGACGTGTGCCGGGCCGTGTCCGAGCAGCTGCTGCCGGCGTTCGGGGCCCGCGAACTGGCCCTGTACACCGTCCGCGAGGGCCGGATGTACCTGCTGTGGGAGTCGGGCTACCCGGAGGGCTTCCTCACCCCGTTCGAGGGCACCACCCTCGACACGCAGCTGCCGGGCGTGCACGCGCTGACCACGCGCCTCCCGCTGTTCTTCGAGTCGCCGCAGGAGCTGTCCGTCGCCTATCCGGGCATCGCTCTGGACCGGATGAGCGCCTGGTCGTTCCTGCCGCTGATCGCCTCCGGGCACCCGGTCGGGTCCTGCATCCTCGGCTGGGACGCCCCGCACCGGTTCACGCCCGACGAGCGCTCGGCCCTCACCGCGCTGAGCGGGCTGACCGCGCAGGCCATGGAGCGGGCCCGGCTCTACGACGCGGAGTCCGCCGTCGCCCGCGGCCTGCAGGAGGGCCTGCTGCCGCACCGGCTGCCCGCGGTGGAGGGGCTGCGCACCACCGGCCGCTACCTGCCCGGCACCCAGGGCATGGCCATCGGCGGCGACTGGTACGACGTGATCACCACGGGCCGCGGGGTGGCCCTGGTCATCGGGGACGTCGAAGGGCACAGCGTCGGGGCGGCGGCGGTGATGGGGCAGCTGCGCAGTGCCGTGCACGCCTTCGCGGCGAGCGAGCGCCCCCCGCAGGAGGTCGTCACGCACACCAACCGGCTGCTGGCCGACCTGGAGTCGGACGCCTTCGCCACCTGCTGCTACATCGAGCTGGACCCCCGCACGGGGCACGCCCTCGCCGTGCGCGCGGGCCATCCCCCGCCGCTGCTGCGCCACCCGGACGGGCACTCCGAGACCCTGGACCTCGCGGGCGGGGTGATGCTGGGGGTGCAGCCCGACTCGGTCTACCCCGTCACCGAACTCGTCCTGGATCCCGGCAGCGTGCTCGTCCTGT
Organism: Streptomyces sp. NPDC058741; assembly: GCF_042746715.1. Taxonomy (NCBI): domain Bacteria; kingdom Bacillati; phylum Actinomycetota; class Actinomycetes; order Kitasatosporales; family Streptomycetaceae; genus Streptomyces; species Streptomyces sp. NPDC058741. The sequence goes on from NZ_JBHYQH010000024.1 coordinate 40,950, forward strand.
ACACCGACGGGCTGGTGGAGTGGCCCGGCAGTGACATCGAGACCGGGATCGACCGGGTCCGCCGCTGTCTGGCCAAGACCCCGGCCGACTCGGTGGAGCACCTCGCCGACCTGCTGATGCGCACCGCCCGGACCGCGCGGGAGCGTCCGGACGACGTGGCGCTGCTGCTGACGGGATACCGCTGACCGGCACCGGGGGACGGTGCGGGCCGGCCGCGCGTGTCCCCGCGGCACCTGGCCTGGAGTAGTGTTGACGTGCCCGGGTCTGTCGGCGAGGCGGTGGTCGGTGGTGGAGTGGCAGAGGTACGCCGAGCAGATGGCGCTGCTCGCGCGCGATCTGCTGGCGCAGGATTCCGTCCAGGCGACGCTGGACGCGATCGCGGAGTCCGCGGTGAAACTGATCGAGGGCTGTGACGCGGCGGGCATCCTGACGGTGTCCAAGGGCCGGACCGTGACCCTGGCCGCCTGCGGCGACGTGGTCGAGGAGTCGGACCGGATGCAGGGCGAGCTGGGCGAGGGCCCGTGCTTCGACGCCGCGCAGCGGGTGGACGGCGAGCGGCTGTTCCGCATCGCCGACATGACGCTTCCGCAGCCGTCCTGGCCGCGCTACTCCCAGGTGGCCCGCGACCTGGGCATCGGCAGCATGACCGGGGTGCTCCTCTACACCGACCAGCAGAACTTCGGCGCGCTCAACCTCTACTCGTACCGCCCCGGGGCGTTCGGCAAGGACATCGAGTCCGCGGGCTGGCTGCTGGCCTCGCACGCCGCCGTCGCGCTGTCCAGCGCCCGCACGGTCGAGCAGCTGGAGCACGCCCTGGAGACCCGGCACGCGATCGGCGAGGCCATGGGGATCCTCATGGAACGCCACCGGCTGAGCCAGGACGATGCCTTCACCGTGCTGCGGCGCCTGTCCCAGGAGCACAACATCAAGCTGCGCGACGTGGCGGGCCACGTCCGGGCCGACGCCGCCCCGCAGAGCTGACCGACCGGCGCGGACGGGACCCGGACCGGGCGATCCGGCAGGGCTCGGACGCTGCTCGCCGGCCGTACCGGATCCGAGGGGGGCTCCGCTCTTCTCGTGGCCGGGGCCAGACCGTCCCCTCCCCCGGCCCTCGCGCCCGGCCGCTCAGAGGCAGTAGCGGACGAGCCACTCGTCCTGGTTGTACGCGGTGCGCGCGGGATCGAGCGTGCCGGCCGGGCGCTCCTCGACCATGTCCTCCACGCGGACCGGCTCCGGGAGTGACCCGAAGCGGGCCCGGCGTGCGGCGGCCTCCGTCTCGCTGCTCTGCTGCGACCTCGCCTCGTCCATGGCGCATCCCCTCTCCGCTGGCCTGCCCGACCGATCGGCTCTGCCTGGGCACAGAGTTGACGCGTGGGGCGCTCCCTTGGTTCCCGTACGGCCGGTCAGCCGTGGACGTCGCGCCGGCGGTGGCCGGGGAGGACGGCCGGTCGGAGTTCCCGTGGGCCGGGCCGTCTCCTCAGACCCGGTGAACTTCCGCCGGGGCGGTTCCCAGTGCGCCCGTCCGACGGCGGTAAACCTTCCTGTCGGTTCCGCGCGGCCGGCCCCCTTCCCACCCCCCACCCTGCTCGGAGGCACCGTGAGACACCCGTCCGTCCCGCCCTCTCGCCGCACCGCCCTCGCGCTGTTCGGCGCGGTCACCGGCAGCCCGTTCCTGCGGCCCGCCCACGCCGCGGCCTCCGTGCGCGCGGGTGGTCCGTCAAACAGCCGTCGAAGTGGACCTCCGGCCGGGCCGTCGTGCTGCCTAGCGTCACGGCCATGAACGCCACCACCACGCGGGGATCCCTGCTCGCCGCGCTCGCCTGTGTCCTCGTCGGAGGGTCCTTCACCGCCAACAGCGTCCTCGGTGACTACCCGTACGCGGGCGGCCAGTTCCTGCGGTACGGGCTGGCGTGCCTGCTGCTGGTCCCGTCGGCCGGGAGGGGCGCCGCCGCCCGTCTGAGGGCCCTCGGGGCACGGCAGTGGGCCCGTCTCCCCCTGCTCGCGGCGGTCGGCATGGTCGGATTCAACCTGGCCGTCATCGCCGCGGAGCGCACGGCCGAACCGGCCGTCCCCGGTGTCCTCGTGGGCTGTGCGCCCGTGGCCGTCGCCGTACTGGTGCCCCTGCTCGACGGCCGCCGGCCGCAACGGCTGGTCCTGTACGGGGCGTTGCTCGTGGCCGCAGGTGCCTTCACCGTCCAGGGCTGGGGGCGCGCGGACGGCGCGGGACTGGCCTTCTCGGTGTGCGCGCTCGCCGGCGAGGTCGGTTTCGCCGTGCTGGCCGTGCCCGTGCTGCGGCCCCTCGGGCCCCGGCTGCTGTCGGCGACGGTGTGCGCGGTCGCGGCGCTGGAGTCGGCGGCGGTCGGCGTCCTGGTGGACGGGGCCGGCTGGCTGCGGCCTCCGGACGCCGTGGAGACCGGGGCGCTGCTGTGGCAGGCGGTGGTGGTCACCGTGATCGGCTTCGTCTGCTGGTACATCGGCATGCAGCGCATCGGCGCGGAACGCGCCACCCTGTTCTCCGGCCTCATCCCCGTCGCAGCCGCCTGCACGGCACCACTCGTCGGCACGGGCTCCTACGGTCCCGCGCAGGCGGCGGGCAGCGCGCTGGTCGGCCTCGGGGTGGCCCTGGGATCCGGGGCGCTCACACGGGCGGGGGGACACCGGGGGACCCCGATCCCCGACCTCCCCGAACAGGCACCGGCACTGCCCCGGCAGCCCCCTCGCCAGGGCACGGCCGCAGGCGGGCGCGCGCAGTCCGCGCCGGAGTGATCGCGCGGTCCTCCGGCGGACGGCAGCGCACCTCCGGCCGGCGCGGGAGCCGAGCGCGGACACGCGAACGGCGGCGGGACCGGTCCGGGTCCCGCCGCCGTCGCGCACCCGCTCCGGGCGTTCGGCTCAGGTGCGCCGCACGCGGCGCAGCACCACGAGGCCCGCGATCACCAGGACCGCGCCCGCCGCTCCCGGCCAGAGCTGGGCTCCGGTGTCCGCCAGGCCGCCCTGACCGACCGCCTGCGGCTCCGTCCGCGACGGGGCCGACGGAGTCGCGGCGGCGCTGGTGGCCGCGCCGACCGCCTGGCCCCCGCCGCCGTCACCGCCGTCGTCTGCCACGTCACCCGCGTCGTCCTTCCTGCCGCCCGCGTCGCCGCCGTCGGGCGACGTCGTGGTGAGGGTCCCGGGCGCGGTCGTGGCGGGAGCCGCGGAGATGTCGCCGGGCTCCGGCTTGTCCGCCGGGGGCTCGGAGGCCTCGCCCCTGCCGTCGCCCTGGTCACCGCCGTCGCCGGGCTTGCCGCCGGCGTTGTCGCCCCCGTTCCCGTTCTGCGGGGCCCCGGGGGCCTTCGTCGGCTGCTCCTGCGGGGCCTCGGGCGTCTGCGTCGGCTCCTCCTTCGGGGGCTCGGGCGCCTGCGACGGCTCCTCGCCGGGCTGCTCGCCCGCGCCGACGCCGCACTTGCGGCCCTCGTTGATGCAGTCGACCATCTCCTGCATCAGTTTCTCGTCGAAGACGTTGACGAAGTCGCCGTGGTCGGTGACCGGCTTGTGCAGCTGCTCGGGGAAGGAGTCCACCGCGAACAGCGGGGTCGTCCGGCCGCCGTCCTGGAGGCTGGGCGCGTCGACGTCGTAGACGATGCGCTGGACCAGCTGCGGGATGGGCCGGAAACCGGACGGGCAGGCGCCGGCGGCGTCTGCGAACGCCACGTGCGTACGGTGGTTGGCGCTGTCGATGTTGCGGCCGTCCCAGCAGCTCTGGAACGTGAACGTCCGCACGACGTCGCTGCCCTGCGGGCACAGCGGGTACTTGTCCTTCAGCTGCCGGTCCTCGAAGCCGGTGCAGCTCCAGGACGCGTTGGCGTTGGCGGGTCCGTTGAGGAAGGCCTTGGCGTCGCCGGTGATGATGCGCAGCAGCCGCGGCATGGCCGTGACCTTCCCGCGCGGGTTGCCGACGAAGTCCAGCGTGACCTGCTTGGGCGTGACGATCTCGCCGGCGTTGCCCTCGATGCCGCCCCCGGGCTTGTCGGCGTCCTGCTCCCGGGTGCCGTTCTGCAGGCGCAGCACGGGCCAGTAGTAGGTGGACTTGTCGCCCTGGTCGACGCAGCTGGTCTCGGCGTTCTCGAGGTCCCGGTCGCTGGCGAAGGCGTTGTTGGCCTGGTTGCCGACGTAGTCGTGGAAGTGGTGGGCGCCGTTGGAGACGCCCGGGGCCACGATGATGTTGTCGGAGTTGAACAGCCCGTTCTCGTTGACTCCGCACCTGGTGGCGAAGGAACCGCGGGAGGCGTCGCCGCCCTGCTGGGGGCTGTCGGCGTTGGGCTGGACCTTCCTGATGTCCGTGAAGTCGGCGGCGACGGGGCCGTTGCCGGCCTGCCCGCCGTTGCTGCCCTGGCCCTGCTCCTGGCCGCCCGGTTCCTGGCCCGGCTGTTGACCGCCGTCCCCGGCCCGGCCTTCGCCCTGGGCGGGGGCCTGGTTGCCGGACTCCCGTACGGTGCAGGCCGCGAGGGCCTCTAGTCCTTCGGGCCGGTCCCCGACGCGGTCGATGGCGATCGAGATGCGTTCGAGGGTCGCGGCCCGCTTCTCCTTCAGCGGGTTCGTGATCGCGTCGTCGGCGAAGCCGGAGTCCCGCTGAATCTCCTGGGCCGACTCGCTCAGCCGCTGGTAGGCCTGGGTGATCTGCTCGTCCAGAAGGGCGAGTTCCTTGTCGACCTCGGACCTCGCCTGGTCGGGGACCGAGGTCAGCTTGCTGCCCACGTCCGGGCAGTCGATCGTCGTGCCCGCGGTCGGAACCCCCGTGCCGGAACGTGTCTCGGCGGCCTCACCGCCCGAACCGCCGTCCGTGGCCGAGGCGTAGACGTTGGCCGCCATGAGTCCGCCTCCGCCCAGGATCAGCGCGAATGCGGCGAAGGTCGCGCGTCGTGGGCCTGTAGGGCGTCTTCGCGTGTTGCGTCCCAAGGGTGCTCTCCTGCGCTTGTGGCGTGCGGGCATGAAAATCCCCTCGCCCCATACGCACGGGAGACCCGGCGCGTTCAGGTGCCCCGAAGATTTTCGGAACACTCTCATGAGGCACGCACGGCCCGGGTCCCCGCCGGACCTCCCCGCCCGGCGGGGAGGCGCAGGTCAGCGGAAGTTCACGTCACTGCACAGGAAGTACGTCTGGTCCCTGTGCGAGGCCTGCCAGATCGTGTGGACGACGTGCCTGCCGCTCAGTCCGGACGTGTTCACGGGGATCGAGTAGTTCCGGCTGGGGCGTACTTGCCGGAGCGGGCCACCAGTTGGAGGTCGCTCCACTTCAGCGACTGGGTGACGGGGGCGAAGCCCCGCCGGGTGACGTAGACCAGGAAGCAGTCGGCGCCGTGGCCGGCCTGGTCGTAGGGCTTCACGGTGAAGTTGGCGGTGACGTCCGTCGTCTTCCAGGCGGCCACCCGTGTCCGGGGAGTCGTGGCGGCCACCCTCGGTCCGGCCGCCGCTGCACAGCTGGCCGTCGGGGACGACGGCCTGGAAGTGCCCGGCCGACCGGTTGCGGTACAGCCCGTTCCGGTTCCACATGGCGTTCGGACGTCGGGAGTGTGGTGCTTGCGGTGTGCCGTTCCGTTCATGGGATTGCGCCACTTCCGTGCCTCCTGGCCGTCTCGTGGCGCGTTCGACGCGTTCGACGGAAGAGCCGTCAGAGTTGTTCGAGTTCCTTGGTGGTGCGTCCGAGGAAGGTGGTCGGCCCGGGGTCGCGGACGTGGAGCTCGTGGAAGCCCATGCGGTCGTAGAAGGCCCGGGCCGGCGTGTTGCCGGTCGCCATGGCCAGATGGACGGCGGGGACGCCCCGGTTCTGGAGGGTCGCGAGGAAGGTCCGCATCAGACGCCGCCCGAAGCCGCGCCCCTGCCAGTCCGGCAGCAGGTCGATGTGCAGGTGCGCGGGGTGGGCGGCCAGCTCGGGCAGGACCATGCGCTCGGGGTGGTGCAGCAGGTGGGCGATCTCCTCGTCCTTGCTGCGGGGCGGCTCGGGCGGCTTCGGGTAGCGGTCGGCGACCAGGGGCAGCCAGGTGTCGCGGAAGGCTTCGGCGAAACGCGGGGTGTCGGCGGCGCCGACGATGTAGCCGACGGCGCCGCCCCGGCCGTCGTCCAGCACGAAGGCCAGTTCCGGCTCCAGGTGGACGTAGGGGGCGGCGAAGGTCGCCGGGAGGACGCCCGGGTCGGTGCAGTGGGGGCGGCCGTCCTGGCCGCGGTGCGCGGTGCGGACGCAGATGTCGTCGAGGGCCGGGCGGTCCTCGGGGCGGTACGGGCGAATGGCGGGGGACGTGGTCATGACGGCATCGTGCCGCGCATGGGAGCGCTCCCTCAAGCAGGGGCGCCGGGTCGGCCCCCTCGGGCCGGCGTCCTCGCGGTGTGTCCCGCTGCTCCGGTCCAGGCCCTCGCGGCACCGCCGCGTGCGGCGGCACATTCGCCGTCAACGACACGGCTTAAGGGCACGACCTGGGGTTACTCGAATCACATGGTGAAGCTGCATATTCCCGGACGAAAAGAACACAAGGCGGACGAGTCTCCGCCTCGGGCCGCCGAGCCCGGCCCCCAGCAACCCGGGCCGGGCCCTGACGTGGAGCGCGCCGCTCCCGACTCGCCGACCGACCTGCCGAAGAAGTCGTGGGGCGCGATCCTGAAGGGCAGCCTGCGGGAGTTCAAGGACGACGAGCTCACCGACCGGGCCGCCGCGCTGACGTACTACGGGGTGCTGGCGCTGTTCCCGGCGCTGCTGGTGCTGGTGTCGCTGCTGGGTCTCACCGGGCGGTCGACCACGGACAAGGTGCTCGACAACCTCCGGCAGCTCGCCCCCGGCCCGGCCCGGGACATCATCACCCGGGCGGTCGAGCAGTTGCAGGGCAACGCCGGCATCGGCTCGCTGATGGCGATCGTCGGTCTGCTCCTGTCGCTGTGGTCGGCCTCCGGCTACGTGGGGGCGTTCATCCGCTCCGCGAACGCCGTCTACGACATGCCCGAGGGCCGGCCGATATGGAAGCTGCTGCCGGTGCGGCTGGGTGTCACGGTGGTGCTGATGGTGCTGGCCGTCATCAGCGCGCTGATCGTGGTCTTCACCGGCGGGCTGGCGCAACAGGCGGGCACGGCGCTGGGGATCGGTGACACCGCGCTGACGGTGTGGGCGATCGCCAAGTGGCCCGTCCTCGTGGTGCTGGTCACCATCATGATCGCGCTGCTGTACTGGGCGACCCCGAACGCCAAGGTGAAGGGGTTCCGCTGGATCACCCCGGGCAGTCTGCTGGCCCTGCTGATCTGGCTGGTCGCATCGGCCGGTTTCGCGGTCTACGTCGCGAACTTCGCCTCCTACAACAAGACCTACGGCACGATGGCAGGTGTCATCGTCTTCCTGATCTGGCTGTGGATCACCAACCTGGCGATCCTGCTGGGTCTGGAGTTCGACGCGGAGACGGTGCGCCAGCGGGCCATCGCCGGCGGCCACCCGCCGGAGGCCGAGCCGTACACGCAGCCGCGTGACACCCGCACCTGGGATGAACAGGACCGCCGCCGGCTGGAGGAGAACGAGCCCTGAGCCGGACGGTCAGGTCATGAGCCCGGCGGCGACCGTGGCGCCCAGCTCCCAGCACTTCTCGACGTCGCCCTTGTCCGGCTCGCCGGTCACGGTCACGGCCTCGGAGGCACGGCGCCAGCCGAGGCCCGTCGTGACGGTCTCGATCCCGCGCACCGCTCCGGTGACGTCGTTGCCGCCGTGCACCCAGTAGCCGAAGGGGCGTCCGCGGGTCGCGTCGAGGCAGGGGTAGTAGACCTGGTCGAAGAAGTGCTTGAGGGCTCCGGACATGTAGCCGAGGTTGGCGGGGGTGCCCAGGAGGTAGCCGTCGGCGGCGAGGACGTCGGACGCGGTGGCCGACAGCGCGGGCACGCGCACCACGCGCACGTCCTCGATCCCGGGGTCGGTCGCGCCGGAGAGGACTGCTTCGAACAGCGCCCGGCAGTTGGGCGAGGGCGTGTGATGGACGATCAGCAAGGTGGCCACGGCACCCGACCATGCCGTTCCGGCCCCCGTCATCGCAAGCAGCGACGGGGGCCGGTGTCGGTGGCCGGCCCTGGGGTCAGCCCCTGGAGCGGCGGCGGAACAGCAGGAAGGCCACCACGGCGGCGCCGGCCAGCAGGGCGGCCCGGTGGTCGCGCACCTGCTGCGGGGCCTTGTCCTGCCAGACCTGCCCGGCCTGTGCCGCCTTGGCCCTCGCCTCCTCGGCGGCGGCCGCGCCCTTCTGCTTCAGGGGCTCGGGCAGCTTCTCCTCGACCGTCCGGGCGACGTGCGCGGCCTTCGCCCTGGCCTGTCCGCTCCAGGCCTGGGCCTTGGTCCCGGCCTGTTGCCTGACCGCGGCCGCCTTCTCCCGGGCGCGGGCCTTCACGTCGGTCCGGTCCGCCAGCGCCTGGACGGTGTCGCCCAGTTCGTGGCGGGTGCGCTCGACCTGTTCCCGCAGCTCCTCCGGGCTGCTGGTGGTCGGCTCGTCGTGCGGGGGCTGGGTCATCGGTGAGCACTCTCCTTGATCTCGGCCACGTCGGCCTTGACGCTGTCGACGGTCCGCTGCGGGGTGGCGGGTGCGGCGCCGCGCACCTGCCTGCGGCCGGCCAGTGCCGTGACGCCGGTGGCGACGGCCAGGACGGCCGTGACGATCAGCGCCGCGGCCCACACCGGCAGCGGGACGGCCAGAGCGGCGATCACCGTGGCGACCAGGGCCTGCAGGGTCACGAAGCCGAGCACGCCGGCACCGCCGAACAGGCCGCCGCCCTTGCCGAGGCGTTTCCCCTTCTCCGTCATCTCCGCCTGGGCGAGGCGCATTTCGCTCCGCACCAGATCGGAGAGCTGTGCCGTGGCTCGCTGCACCAGCTCGCCCACGGGCTCGTCCCCGGCCGTCTGCGCGGTCCCCGGGCGGGGAGGGGTGGTGGTCCTGCGGTCCGTGTCGGCCATGGCGATCACCTCCGGGTCTGTCGTTGTCGCGGAGCCGGGTACCCCGCGGTCGGCGGAAAGGACACCCCGCCAGGTGAACAAGTCGTGGTGACCAGGAGTGACCGGCGTGCGATCTGGTACCCGTCCCCCGCTTCGGCCCAGATCAGCCGTACGAGAAAGGGAGGTTCCGCCTTGTCGCAGGTAGAGGAATCCATCGAGGTCCGTGTCCCGGTGCACACCGCGTACAACCAGTGGACGCAGTTCGAGTCGTTCCCCCGGTTCATGGACGGCGTCGAGCGGATCGAGCAGCGCACCGACACCCTGACGCACTGGGTGACGAAGGTGGGCGGCCAGAAGCGTGAGTTCGACGCGGAGATCACCGAGCAGATCCCCGACGAGCGGGTCGCCTGGACGACCGTGAGCGGTGAGGCCGAGCAGGCCGGTGTGGTGACGTTCCACCGCATCCAGGACGACACGACCAAGGTCATGCTGCAGATGGACGTCGACCCCACCGGCCTGGCCGAGACGGTGGGCGACAAGCTCGGCTTCGTGCAGCGTCAGGTCGCCGGTGACCTGCGGCGGTTCAAGGAGTTCATGGAGGCGCGTGGCACGGAGACGGGCGCCTGGCGCGGCGAGGTCTGACACGGCGGCACACGGAGCGGCCGCCACCATCGCGGGGTGGCGGCCGCTCCGTGTGCCCGCGTCCGTCAGGCAACGGGGCGGACGTTCCCGCTCTGCATCGTGCGGCGGGCCTGCCGGCCCAGGTCGTTCAGCCGCAGGGCGAGCCGGGTCGCCGCGTCGTAGAGCAGGTGGACGGCGTGCAGGCGTTCCAGGCGGGGGGCCAGGGCGGACAGCGCGATGGCCAGGAAGACGCCGGCCCAGGCCGCGGGCCCGAGCGGGGTGCAGCCGAAGAAGTGGCTGACGCCGGGCGTCTGGACGAGCGCGGCGAGCACGGCTGCGGAGCCGAGGGCCGTGACCCACACCAGCGGGCTGTGGCGCCGCCCGGAGAGGGTCTGCACGAGTTGGGCGCCGACCACGCCGCACAGGGCCATGGTGGTGGACCGGCGTTCGGTGCCGGGGGTGAGGCGGCCGATGAGGTACGCCGCGACGGCGCCGAAGCAGGTGGTGATGCCGCGTCGGCGGATGGAGCGCAGCAGGGGCGCTCCCAGGACGTTCAGTCCCATGGGGCCGGTCTGCGCGTGTTCCGCCGTCGAGGGGTCGTTGCTGGGCGTCACCGCGACGGCCATCGCCGGGAACATGTCGGTGAGCAGGTTGACCAGCAGCAGCTGCCGGGTCGACAGGGGCGAGGCGCCGGCCAGCAGGGTGCCGAGGACGCTGAAGCCGACCTCGCCGGCGTTGCCGCCGATGAGGATGCTGACCGCGTCGGCGACGCTGCGCCACAGCGCACGGCCCTCGACGACGGCGTCGACCAGGACGGACAGGTCGCCGGTGGTGAGCACCAGGTCGGCGGCGTTGCGGGCGGCGGCGGAGCCGCGGGACTCGACGCCGACCCCGACGTCGGCGGCACGGATGGCGGCGGCGTCGTTGGCGCCGTCGCCGGCCATCGCCACGACCCGGCCGGCCTGCTGCAGCGCCTCCACGACGTGGAGTTTCTGCTCGGGTGCGACCCGGGCGACGACACCGGCCACGCGCAGCACCCGCACGCGCTCGCTGCGTTCCATGGCGACCAGTTCGTCGCCGGTGACGACCTCGGTCTCCTCCGGCCAGCCCAGCTGCTGGGCGATGGCCCGCGCGGTCTCCGGGTGGTCGCCGGTGAGCATGACGGGCAGGATCCCGGAGCGGCGCAGTTCCACGAGCAGGGCCTGCGAGGTCTCGCGGGGCACGTCGGCCAGCGCGATCAGGCCGCTGAACTCCAGGTCGGCCAGGGGCGCGTCGAGTTCGGCCTCGGCTTCCTCGGCCCGGCAGGGGCGCCGGGCGACGGCGAGGACGCGCAGGCCCTGCCCGGCCAGTTCGTGGGCGGTGTCGGCGGCGTGGGCGGGAAGTCCCGGGCAGGCGGGCAGGATCGTCTCGGGGGCGCCCTTGACGACGAGGAGGTCGCCGAAGTCGGGGTGGCCGTCGCGGCCGATGGCCGCCGCGTAGCCCCGGCGTGTCTCGAAGGGCAGTTCGCCGCTCGGGGCCCAGCCCTCGTCGGGCGGGGCGACGTCGAGGACGGCTTCGTCCGTGGCGTGCGCGACGCGGCGGCCCTGCCCGGTCTCCTCCTGCGGGCAGGCGCGGGCGGCCAGGCGCAGGACCTGCGCGGCCCGCTCGTCGTCCACCCGCAGGACGGTGCCGTCGGCGGTGGCGACGCGGATCAGCCGCAGCCGGTTCTCGGTGAGGGTGCCGGTCTTGTCGAAGCAGACGGTGTCGACCCGGCCGAGCGCCTCCAGGGTGCGCGGGGTGCGGACCAGGACGCCGCGCCGGGACAGCCGCCGGGCAGCCGCCATCTGCGCGACGGTGGCGACGAGAGGGAGCCCCTCGGGAACGGCGGCCACGGCGACGGCCACCCCTCCGCTGACGGCGCGCCGGACGGCGCTGCCGCGCAGCAGGGACAGCCCGGTCACGGCGGCGCCGCCGGTGAAGGTGACGGGCAGCGCCTTGCGGGTGAGTTCCTGCAGCCGGGCCTGGACGCCGGCGGGCGGCGGGGTGCGGGCGGCGAGCGTGACGGCCCGTCCGGCCTCGGTCTGGTCGCCGGTGTCGACGACGAGCGCGGTGGCCCGGCCGGCCACGACGGTGGTGCCCTCGAAGACCATGCAGGTGCGCTGGGCGACGGGCAGGCCGGGGGTGGCCTCGACGGCCTTGGTCACCGGCAGGGACTCGCCGGTGAGGGCCGACTCGTCGACCTCCAGACCGTCGACGTCGAGCAGGCGCGCGTCGGCGGGGACGACGTCGCCCGCGCCGAGGCTGATCTCGTCGCCGGGGCGCAGCCGGGTCGCGTCGACGGTGACGGTGCGCCGGTCGCCGTTGTGCTTGCGGGCCTTGGGCTGCTGCCGGGCGGCGAGCCGGGCCAGGGCCTGTTCGGCGCGCAGCCGTTGCAGGCCGCCCGTCACGGCGTTGAGGTCCATGGCGCCGACGACCAGCAGCGCGTCGACGAGCGAGCCGAGCAGCGCCGAGGCGACGGCGCCGGTGGCGAGGACGGGGGTGAGCGGGTCGTCCAGTTCGCGGCGTACCGCGCCGGCGGCCTGCCAGGTCCAGCGGGCGGGGGTGACGGCCGGGTGCCGGGCCAGGCGCCCGGCCCGCTGCCGGGTCCGGTCGGCGACCAGGGCGAGTCCGCGCGGTTCGCTCTCGCGGTGGGTGCGGCCGATCCGGTCGCGGGCCTCGTGGGGTTCGAGGGCGTGCCAGGGGATGTGCAGCCGGGGCGGGGGCGGGGTGGCCCGGGCGACGCGGGAGGCTTCGAGCCAGCCGGTGAGCAGGGCGCCTGCGGCGGCGATGTTGACCGGGGCGTGCCGGGTCACGCGCCAGGCGAGCTGCCGGCCGGGGGGCTGTCCGCCGCGGGCGACAAGGAGGCCCGAGAGGGCGGCGCCGGCGCGGGCGAGGGTCTGCGACCGGCGTCCGACGCGGCGGGCCGCGGGGATGGCCGTGAGGAGCCGCCAGACGTCGGCGAGGCCGCCGGGGGCGAGCGCGTCGGCACCCCAGGAAACGGCGGCGCGGCCGTCGGTGAGGGCGATGGCCACGTCTCCGGCGGGCAGCCCGTCGACCACGTGCCCGCCGCCGGCGGCGTCCAGCCGTGCGACGGTGACCACCACGTGCCCGTCGTCCTGGAGGGCGCGTACGACGTCGCCGAACGGGCGGGTGCCGGGCGCGACCTCGTCGGCGAGCCGGACGATGTCCTTCAGGTCGGAGCCGCCCGCGATCACGACGTGCAGTCCCGCGCGGCGTGCGGCGTCGAGGACGGCCTCGGCGAAGGGGTGCACCGGGTCCTCGGGCGCGGTGTCGGCGTCACCGTCGGGGCCGTGGCGCCGGCGCAGGGCGTCGGCGTGCAGGACGAGCGCGTCGGCGATCTCCAGTTGCCGCAGCCGCTCGGCGCTGCGCACGAGGATGCCGGCGTGCGCGAGGAAGGTGCCGAGGGTCGCGGCGAAGACGGCCGGTCCGTACCGTGCCGCCTTCGGGGAGCCGGCCAGGACCGCTTCGGCCGCGTCCCGGGCGTTGTGCGTGACGAGGAGGGTGGCGGCGGCGCCGGCGAGGCTTCCGGTGCTGGCGTGGGAGGCGTACTCCTGCGCGGGTGTCACCTTCAGGGGCGGGCGGGCCTGGGCCGGTGAGGACAGACTGGTGCGCTCCGGCCGGCAGACGTCGTCGTGCAGGGCCTCGAAGGCCGCGGCCCTGGCCACGGCCTCGGTGAACTGGGTGCCGCGCAGCAGCCCGTCGAGCACGAGCGCGAGCGGGGTCTGGCCGGCGCCGTGGGCGGCGGCGTTGGCGGCGGTGAGCAGGAGCTCCATCGCGTACGGGCCGAAGCGCTGCCGGAGCAGGCCGCGGAGGCGGGGGTTCTCGCGCAGGAGGGTGACGGTGGCGGTGACGATGCGCGAGCTGGGCGGCAGGCGCAGGGAGCGGCCGGCCAGGGCGCCGGCCGCTCCGGCGGCGTCGAGCAGGACGGCCGCCGCGGTGACGCGCACCTCTCTCGGATCGCCGGGGTGGGCGCTCTCCTCGGCCTCCGGGTCGGCTCCCTCGTCCAGGCCGAGGCGGGTGGCGAGGGCGGTGGCCCGTTCCGTGACGCGGTCGGTGGCGGCGTCCTCCACCAGGGTGATCACCAGGCGGGACAGGCCTTCGTCCCAGTACGCCGTGAGCACGTCCGGATGCTCGGCGATCTCTTCCGCCACCCGGCGGGCGAGCACCGCGGCGTCGCCGTCGACGCGGCGCAGGGCGAGGTGGAGGCGCTGTCCGGCCTGCCAGTGCTCTCCGCGGGTCAGGGCGTTGCGCGCGACGTTGCGCACTCGGCGCGTGGTGTCGTAGACGGACGTCATGCCCTGGGCGGTGCTGCGGGCGGCCCCGGCGGCCGCCCCGGCCATGGCCCCGACCAGCGGGGCCACGTCGAAGCGTCGTGTGAGCATCTCCTGCTTCCCGACTCAGCCGGTGGGGCGGCTGTGGTGGTGCCCGTGGGCCCGCTGGCCGTGCGGTTCCTCGTGGTGTGCCGTGGCCTCGGCGACCTGCTTCAGGGCGGAGGCGGTGGCGGTGTCGCCGACCTTGGCGGGCTGTTCGTGGACGTGCTGCTCCGGCCGGTCGTGGCGGTAGTGCGAGGAGGCCAGGCGGGCGCCGGGGCCGTAGGAGGAGGTGTCCGGTTCCTCCTCGGGGCCGGTGTCCGCGGTGCGCTCGACGGCCGTGGCCTTCTGCGCCGCGCCGACCGGTGACGTGCCGTCGGTGTGCTGGGGCCTCGGCCGGGTCAGCCAGGCGACGGCCGCGCCGGTCAGCGCCACCGGCCACTCGACCACTCCGGCGACACCGAGCACGCCGGCGCCCGTGTAGACGGCGATCCGGCGCCCGCGCGGTGAGACGGCGCCGATCCGGTCCAGGGCCCCTTCGGCGACCTTGCCGACCTGGTGCGCGCCGGGCAGGTGCCTGAGTCCCGCGGCGACGGCCCGCAACGGCTGAGGAAGATCGGACGACTGTGCTGTCTTGTGGTTCATGTCGACCTCCACAGGCGCGTTGTCCGGCGACTTCGACCGGGTTTCCAGCTTTTTGCCCCATACTCCGTCTTCGGTGGGACACGCGCTTGCGGTGTTCACCGGAGCTCGTGCGCACGGGAGACCGATCGGCCGCTGGCGGCTCCCGTCGTGCGTCACCTGCCGCGCCCGGCGGGCGGCGGGGTCCGCCGGACGACGCACGCGCCGCGGCGCCGGGAGGCCCGCTCCCCGCCCGGAGCCGTGCCGGCCCGTGTCGGGCCGGGAGCCCCGGTTACTCAACGCGGGCACACGGGCCGTCTCGGGCCCGGACGCCGCACGGGCGCGGGCCGTCCGGCCCGTCGAATGGAGTGGTCAGCAGTTCCTGGCTGAACCAGGTCGAGCGGTGGTTCGGACTGCTCACCGACAAGCAGATACGGCGAGGGGTCCACAGGAACGTCCAGGCACTGGAGAAGGACATCCGCAACTGGATCAAGACCTGGAACCAGGATCCGAAGCCCTTCGTCTGGACGAAGACCGCGGACGAGATCCTCGAACGCCTCGCCGGATATCTGAACCGAATTCCCGACTCAGGACACTAGGCGGAATCCGTCCCGGTGGGCCCACAGCCATTCGACGGCGCGCACCCCGACGGTGTGGATCAGGCGGGTGTCTGTCGTACCGGTGCTCCTTGTCCGGCGGTGGCCAGGGCCGCCGCGAAGGCCGCCGTGAGAGTGGAGTGGTAGAAGTGCCAGCCCGCTCCATTGACCACTCCCGTCGGTCGCTAGCCCTTCTTCGGGCGCGGGGTCGGGGGCGACAGCGGCAGCTTGCCGGTCGAGTGGGCCAGCGCCAGTGGCGCACTCACGTCTGTCGCGGTGGACACCGTCGAGTTCAGCCGGGTCGAGCGCCGCCTCGATGTCGACGCTCGGGACGCCGGTCAATTCCTCGATGACCTTTTCGGAGGGCATGGCACCATCCGCCCGGGTGAGTGAGTGCCTTCACGTCCCGGATCATCGAAATCGGGCAAACCATGCCTAGTTTCCCAGAATTCACTTCAATGACATCTTCAACATCTCAGGGATGCGCAGCCGTTCCTCGCGCCACGACCCGCACCGTCCGCACGGAGGCGTCGGCCGCGTCCGGGATGAGCACCCCGTGCTCCACGCCGCTGCGCAGGTAGTCCAGGACCTCGTCCGTGACGACCTCGCCGGGTGCCACCACCGGAACACCCGGCGGGTAGGGGCTGATCATCTCCGCGGCGATCCGTCCCGCGGCCCGCTCGGCGGGCACGTGCTCGACCGGTGCGAAGAACGCCGCGCGGGGCGCCATCGCCTGCTCCAGCTCCAGCGCCGAGGGCTCGGGCAGCCGGACCGGCGGGCGCCGTTCGACGGAGTCCGCGTTCTCGACCAGCGCGTGCAGGGCGCCGATCAGGACCTCCTCGGTCTCGTCGTCGTCGGCGTGCGTGATCGAGGCGCTGATCCGGCAGCTGTCCGAGCCGCCGACGTCGACGTGCCGGTGCTCGCGCAGCCACTCGGCGGCCTGCATCCCGCTCATGCCGAGCTTGCGGACGTCGATGACGAGCTTGAGCGGATCGAGGCCGGCGGCGAGCCCCTCCTCCACGACCTCCCGGCCCATCGGGCGCAGCCCCGGCAGGTCGGCGACCGCGGACCGGATGCGCCGGGCCCGGCGCAGGGCCGTGTCCAGGAGGCCCTGGCCCTGCTCGACCATCTGGCGGCGCCAGCCGTCGAGGGTGGCGAACACCAGGGAGGAGGCGCTGGTCGTGCCGAGCAGGTCCTCGCGCTGCGCCAGGGCCTCGGGTGAGACGCGGTCGTACTGGAGGTGGAAGACGGAGCTCTGCTCCACCGCGCCGCCCATCTTGTGCACGCTGGTGACCACCAGATCGGCCTCGGCGTCCATGCCCCAGGCGGGCAGGTCCGGGTGGAACGGCAGATGGGCGCCCCAGGCCTCGTCGACGATGACCGGCACGTCGAACTCGTGGCACACCCGGGCCACTCCCCGGATGTCCGCGCAGGACCCCCAGTCGGTGGGCGTGATGAGCAGCATGCCCTTGGCGTCGGGGTGTTCCCGTAGGCGCCGGCGGACGGCGTCGGGCTCGGGCGGATGGGCCACGTGCCGTTCGGTGTCGAACTTCGGGTGCACCCAGACCGGTTCGACGCCGTTGACGACCACGGCCGCGACGACGGACTTGTGCGCGTTGCGCGACAGCAGCAGCTTCTCGCCCGGCCCGGCCGCGGCGAGCATGGCCGTCTTCACCGACAGGGAGCTGCCGCAGGTGGAGAAGAACGCGTGCTCGGCGCCGACCGCGTCGGCCATCAGCTCCTGCGCACGGCTGATCACGCCCTGGGACTGACGGCGGTCGTCGAGTCCGTTGAGGGACAGCACGTCGGAGCGGAAGACGTCGAGTCCGACGATCTCCGCGACCCGGGGGTCGACTCCCCTGCCCTGCTTGTGGCCCGGCGGCCCGTAGGCGATGTCGCCGCGGCGGCGGAAGTCCCGCAGCGCCTCGAGCACCGGCACGCGCGAGTGGTCCATGGTTCCTCCCAGGTCCGGCCCGCCGGCCGCCGCGCGATCTCCACGCTGTCGTGGCCCGGCGGGTACACCGACCGTGTTGCACCCGGGCACCGGTCGAAACGCGCAGGTGTCGTGGAGCGGGGCGGTGAAACCCGGGCGGCAGGACACCGCAGCGATCCCGCAGGAGGCCGCCCCGTGACGCGCACCCGTGACGACCTGCACCGAGCCCTGCGCGAGGAGGTGGCGGCACGGGCCGACGCCCTGTGGGACGTGGCCCTGCGGCTGCACGCCGACCCCGAGTACGCCTTCGCGGAGCACCGGGCGGCGGCGCTGCTGTCGGGCGAGCTGGAGCGTGGGCGGTTCGCGGTGCGGCGCGGGGTGGCGGGGATGCCGACCGCGTTCACCGGGCGCCGGGGCCGGGGCCGGCCCGCCGTGGCGCTGCTGATGGAGTACGACGCGCTGCCCGGCCTCGGCCACGCCTGCGGCCACAACCTGATCGCTGCGGCGGGCCTGGGGGCCGCGCTGGCGGTGGCCGCGGTGCCGGAGGTGTCCGCCGGCTCGGTGCTGGCGGTGGGGACGCCCGCCGAGGAGGACGGCGGCGGCAAGGTCCTGGAGGCGGAGGCGGGCGTCTTCGACGACGTCGACGCGGCACTGATGTTCCACCCCGGGGTGTACAGCTGGGCGCGGGCGCCGCTCACCGCGCAGGTGCAGTACCGGGTCGCCTTCCACGGCCGGGCCGCGCACCCCACCGGCAACCCGGCGGAGGGCGTCGACGCGCTCGCGGCGCTGGTGGAGCTGTTCAACGTGCTGGCCGCCCTGGGGAGACGGCTGCCGGAGGGCTCGCACGTGCAGGGCGTCGTCACCCACGGCGGCACCGCCACGAACATCGTCCCGGAGTACGCCGAGGGCCTGTTCGGCCTGCGCGCGGCGACGACCGGGGCGCTGGAGGATCTGACGGAACGGCTCCGCGAGTGCGCCGCCGGCGTGGCCCGGGCCACCGGCACCACCGCCCGGGCGGAACGGGCCACCGTGCGCTACGAGCACTTCCGGGACAGCGAGGTGCTCTCCGAACGGTTCGCCGCCCACCTGGCCCGGGCCGGGATCGCGCTGTCGCCCCCGCGGCCCGGCGTGTACCTGGGCTCGTCCGACATGGGGAACGTCAGCACGCGGGTGCCCGCCGTGCACCCCTTCGTCGCGATCATGGACGAGGACGGCTCCGACCACACCCCGGAGTTCGCCGAGGCCGCCGCCTCGCCCCGGGCCCGCCGGGTGCTGACCGCCGTCACCCAGGCCCTCGCGTGCACCGCCGCCGACGTCCTGATGTCGGCGGAACTGCGGGAAGAGGCGTGGGCCCGGCACCGGGCGGCGTGATCCGGGTGAGTGCCACCGCCCCGTCAGGGGAACCCGGTCGGGCACCGTAACCACCGACACCACTGGAGCGGGCCATGAGTCTGTTGCGCGTCCTCGGCCGTCCCCTGCTGGCCTCGATGTTCCTGACCGGCGGGGCGAACTCCGTCCGCAATCCCAAGGAGGTCGCCGACATCGCCGAGCCTGTCGTCCAGCCCGTCACCGAACGCGTCGCGGCACTGCCGGACCGCACCGAGCAGGTCGTACGGCTGAGCGGCGGCGTACAGGTCGTGGCGGGGCTGATGCTGGCCACGGGGCGCATGCCGCGCCCGGCCGCGCTGGCGATCGCGGCCACGCTGGTGCCCACGACCCTGGCGGCCCACCGCTTCTGGGAGGTGGAGGACCCCTCGGAGCGGACCCAGCAGCGCATCCACTTCTTCAAGAACATGTCGATGCTCGGCGGGTTGCTGATCGCCGCCGACGACACCGGCTCCCGCCCCTCGCTGCTGTGGCGCGGCACCCACGCCGCCCGCGGGCTGCGGCACGACGCGGGACTGGTGCGCCGCTCGGTCCGGGCGACCGCACGGCCCGCCGCCGCGGCCGCACGGGTCCGGTCCAAGCTCCCCGCCTGAACCGCCTCCCGGGCCCTCGTGACCTGGTCCGCGTCCTTCTTGCGGTCTTGTTGGCCGGACGGCGGCGCAACCATGGCCGACAAGGAGACCCACCTCTTCCCGGCGCTGCGCCAGGCCTGCCCGCCGTGGGCATGGTCGACCGGCTTGCGCGACGCGCTGAGCGGCCGGGGCGAGTCCGCGTAGCGCAGCACCCCACACCGGGCAGAAGGGCCCGTCGTCACGGACGACGGGCCCTTCTCCGTGTCCGGACGCCCTCCTTCCGCCGTGGCCGCCGCCACACGGCCGGGGTCCGTGATCACCGGCTGTGATCAACCACACTCGCCGCCCCAAGGGCCGGAGGGCCGACGGCATTTGGGACATGCGGCGGCAGTGGGCGGGTGCGGAGGGAACCGACCGGGGGCTTGCCTCTGCCACGATGGTCCGCGCCGTTCCGGCGTGGGGAGCCACCGTGCAGCGCGGCCGGTGCCTCCCGTTCCCCTCGCCGCCCTCCTGCTGAGTCGTCCGACTCGTCTTGCGAGTACCGTCCTGTGTCTTCGTCACCCTCCCCTGCCCGCCCCGTGTCGCGTTCACCCTGGCGGTCGTTGCGCCACCGCGGCATGCGCTGGTGGTCCGCCGCGAACTTCGTGTCGAACGCCGGTACCTGGATGCAGCTCACGGTGCAGAACCTGCTGGTCCTGCAGATCACCGGGTCCGCCGCCGCGACCGGGCTCTCCATGTCCGTGCAGGCCGCTCCCGCCCTGCTGATGAGCGTCCTGGGCGGGGCCGCGGTCGACCGGTGGCCGAGGAAGCTGACGGCTGCCGTGAGCCAGGCGCTGCTCGGTCTGATCGCCTTCACGACGGCGGTCCTCGTGGCGCTGGACCGGCTCGACATGACCGCGCTGCTGGTGCTGGCCGCCGTCACGGGCGTCGTCGCCACCGTCGACAACCCGGCGTGCGCGCTGCTCGGCAACGACCTCGTCCCGCCGGAGGACGTGCCCTCGGCCATCGGGGTCGGGGCGCTGGTGCACCAGGCGGGCCGGCTGGTCGGGGCCGCTCTGGCCGGTGTGACGGTCGGCTTCCTCGGCACGGCCTCCGCGTACGCCGCGAACGGGCTGTCGTTCCTGTTCGTGGCGTCGGTGATCCCGTTCCTGCGCCCGGCGGCGGGGGCCGTGCGGCAGGACGCGCCCGGCCCGGAGCACCCCACGTCCCGCTCCGGCACCTCCCGCTCCGGCTCCGGCTCCGGCTCCGGCTCCGGCACGAGCGTGGGGGAGGGGCTGGCCTTCTTCGCGCGGCGGCCCCGGCTGATGGCGCTCGCCGGTGTGACCGGGATCAGCGCGGTGTTCGGCCGCAACTACCAGCTCACCCTCGCCGTGCTGGTCACCGGGCCGCTCGCGGGCGGCGCCGGGGCCTTCGGCACGGTGTCGACCGCGCTCGCGCTCGGCGGCATCCTCGGGGCGGTGCTCGGCGCCCGGCTGCGCCGGCCGTCGGTGCGGCTCGTGGGGGCGCTGGCGGCGGCCGGGGCGCTGCTGCAGGTTCTGGCGGGGCTGTCGCCGTCGCTGGCGGTGCTGCTCGCGCTGGTGCTGCCGATGGCCGTGGTGGAGTCCGTTTCCGACACCGCCGGCACGGCCGTCCTGCAGACCGACCCGCCCGCCCGGCTGCGCGGTCGCGTTCTGGGCGTCTGGGGCAGCATCGGCACGGTGTGGGGCCTGGGCGGTCCGCCCGCGCTCGGCCTCCTCATGGAGTTGGCCGGACCGCGCGGCGCCCTCGTCACCGGCGGTCTGCTCATCGTGGGAACCATCGGGGCCGGCTACGCGCTGCGGCAGCGCCGGGTGACGACGCCGGTGCTGCTGTGCACGGAGGAGGGCGAGCCCGCGGGGCGGCCGGCGCTGGGCAAGGCGGCCTGAGCGCGGCGTACGCACCCCCGCGCCTCACGACCCCGACGGCCGCAGCGCCACCGTCGCCGCCTTCGCCGCCCTGCGGGTCAGCAGGGTCGTGGAGCGGCCGTCCAGGTAGGGCAGGACCACGGCCTGGCCGCCCCACGTGCGCAGCACCTCCGCCTCGGGCAGGTCCTGGACGGAGTAGTCGCCGCCCTTGACCCAGACATCCGGCCGCAGCCGGGCCAGGACCGCCTCGGGGGTGTCCTCCTCGAAGACGACGACGGCGTCCACGCTGCCGAGCGCGGCGAGGACCCGGGCGCGGTCGGCCGCCGGGTTGAGCGGGCGGCCCGGGCCCTTGCGGCGGGCGACGGAGGCGTCGGAGTTGAGGCACACGATGAGGCAGTCGCCGATCCGGCGGGCGCTCTCCAGCAGCCCGACGTGCCCGGCGTGCACCAGGTCGAAGCAGCCGCCGGTGGCGACGACGGTGCCGCCCCGGGCCCGGACGCTCTCGGCGAGACGGAACCCGTCGGTCGCCGGGTCGTCCGCGGGCCCGGGCGCCGGCTCGGTGCGCCACAGCTCGGGGTTGCCCGCGCCGCCCGCCGCGACGAAGGCGGCCGCCTCGGCCACGGCCCGCTGCAGCGCCTCCTCGGGGAGCAGGCCGTCGGCGAGGGCCGCCGCGGTGGTGGCCGCGAAGCAGTCGCCCGCGCCGCACGGGTCCCCCGCGGCCCGGTAGGGCACCGGCACCAGCATGGGAGTGCCGGATCCGGGCCGGGCCAGGAGCACGCCGCGTTCACCCAGGGTGACGGCGACGCCCGCCGCCCGCCACCGCTCGGCGAGCCGTGCCCCGCGCTCGGCGTACGCGCCCAGGGAGGTCTGCCCCGTGCCGGGACACAGGGCCTGTGCCTCGGCGGCGTTCGGGGTGACGAGGCGTGCGCCGGGCACGGGCGGGTCGCCGTGGGGGTGGGGGTCCCAGACCAGGGGGGTGCGGTGGGCGGCGTCCTCGAGGTACGGACGCAGGGCGCCCGCGGTGTGACGGCCGTAGTCGGCGACGAGGATCGCGTGGGCTCCGGCCAGGGCCTCGCGGACGGCGGCGCCGGGCTCGCCCGGGGTGCCGCCGCCGCGGTCGATGCGGACGACGGGTCTGCCGCCGGCCAGGACCCGGGTCTTCACCGGCAGGGTGCCGTGGAGCGGGATCTCCAGCAGGCGGACGCGGTCGCGCAGGTCGCGGCGTACGGCCGCGCTCGCCTCGTCGTCGCCGAGCGCGGTGACCAGCACGACGTCCCGGCCGCCGCGGGCGGCGAGGGCGGCGGCCAGTCCCGCTCCCCCGGGGTGCCGCCGGTCGCCGGTGACGTCGACGACGGGGGCGGCGGCGTCCGGGGAGAGCCGGGTGGAGACGCCTTCGATGTCCTCGTCGAGGAGGACGTCCCCGACGACGGCGAGGGGTTTCGGGCCGCTCATGAGGTGCTTCCCCGCGTGAGGACGGTGCCTCGTGCGAGGGGCGTGGACACGGCCGTGTCGAAGCACTCGCACAGCAGGTGGACGGCGACGAGGTGGGTCTCCTGGACGTTCGCGGAGCTGCCGGCGTCGACGCAGAGGGATTCGTGGGCGGCCTCCGCCAGCGGGTTGGGGCCACTTCCGGTGAGGGCCCACACGCGCAGTCCGGCCTGCCGGGCGGTGACGGCCGCCGCGACGAGGTTGGCGCTACGGCCGGAGGTGGACAGCAGCATGAGGATGTCGCCGGGACGGCCGTGGGCGGTGACCTGGCGGGCGTAGACATGGTCGAAGCCGTAGTCGTTGCCGATCGCGGTGACGCTGGAGGTCTCGGCGTGCAGGGCGAGCGCGGAGTAGGCGGGGCGCTCCCGGCGGTAGCGGCCGACGAGTTCGGCGGTGAGGTGCTGGGCCTGGGCGGCGCTGCCGCCGTTGCCCGCGGCCAGCAGCCGTCCGCCTCCGGTGAGGACGTCGGCGAGGTGGACGCCCCAGCCGGCGATCCGGTCGACGCCGTGCCGGCGGAACCTGCCGAGTGCCTCCTCCAGGGAACGGCAGTGCAGACGCGCGGCGTCAAGGGCGGGGTGTGCAGAGGGTTCGCTCATGCTGATCGGGCTGCGGCCGTCGGGGACGGCGGCGGGCCCGCACCTCCTTCGGTCTTCGGGCGTCGGCGCGTACGGAACGGGACCGGCCGGGTCAGCCCGCGCCGGACCTGGCGGGGACGGCGTCAAGGACGGCGCAGTAGGCGGCCTCGGTGGCCGCGGCGACCCGGTCCCAGCCGAAGCGGCTGAGGACGCGGCGGCGGCCGGCCGCCCCGCAGGCCACGCGGGCCGCCGGATCGGCGAGCAACCCCGCGATGGCACGGGCCAGGGCCTCCGCGTCGCGGGGCGGTACCAGCCGTCCGGTGCCGGGGTCGGCGACGGTGTCGAGCTGCCCGCCGACCGCACTGGCCACGACGGGCACGCCGCAGGCCATGGCCTCCAGCGGGACGATGCCGAAGGGTTCGTAGTCGGCGGGGCAAACCACGACGTCGGCGGAGCGCAGCAGCGGCGGCACGCGCTCGCTGGGGACGGCGCCGGTGAAACGGACCCGGCAGGCGACACCGGCGCCGCGCGCCGCGTCGCGCAGGCGCCGTACCTCCGGGTCGTCGTCGAGGCGGTCGGCGGGTGGCCCGCCGACCACGAGCAGCTCGGTCCCGGGCAGCCGGGCCAGCGCGGCGACGGCGACCGCGGCGCCCTTGCGCGGCACGAGCCGGCCGAGGTGCAGCAGCCGGTGCCGGTACGGTCCGCGGGGCGCGGCCGGGCCCTTCGGGGTGAACAGGCGGGTGTCGACACCGCAGGGCACGACGGCGACCTTGTGCGGCGGGATGCCCATGCGGGCCAGCTCGGCGGTCTCGTCCCGGCAGGTGGCGACGACGTGGTCGCAGCCCAGCCCGATCTCGACCTCGGCGGGGATGCGTTCCGGGGGGCTGGTGTCGGCGAGCCGCTGGTGCCGCCTCTTCACCGTGCCGAGGGCGTGGTAGGTGTGCAGCAGCGGCAGGCCGCGTATGCGGGTCGCGTGGATCGCGGCCAGGCCGGACATCCAGTAGTGCGAGTGGACCAGGTCGGGTGCGCGGGTGCGCCAGCAGCGGGCGAGGTAGCGGCCGAACTCGCCCATGTGGGGCAGCAGGGCGTCCTTGGGGAGCGGTTCGGCGGGCCCGGCGGGCACGTGGTGCACCTCGACGCCGTCGCGCAGTTCCACCCGGCAGGGCAGGCCGGGCGCGTCGCGGCGGGTGTAGACGGTGACGCGGTGGCCCCGGTCGGCGAGGGCGCCCGCCAGGCAGGCGACGTGCACGTTCTGCCCGCCGGCGTCGGCCCCGCCGAGGGCGGCGAGGGGACTGGCGTGCTCGGAGACGAGCGCGATGTCGAGGACGCCCGGGTCGAGGGGGTCGCCGCCGACCGGTCCGCCGGGCAGGGGGCTGAGTGACGGGTTCATGCGCACACCTCCGTGATCAGGCGCTCCCAGTCGGCCAGGAAGCGCTTGAGCCCGTAGCGTTCGAGGGCCGCCTGCCGGGCCCGGGCCCCGTCCGCGACCGCCGCCTCGGGTTCGTGGAGGTAGCGGCGGGCGGCGCGGGCCAGGACGTCGGGGCGGGTGGAGAGAGTGCCGGCGCCCGGCGGGACCGCCCGGACCGCCTCGGTGGTGGCGAGGGCCAGCACGGGCATGCCCAGGTGCATCGCCTCCAGCAGGGACAGGCCGAGGGAGGTCCAGCGCACCGGGTGCAGGTACATACGGCGTTCGGCGAGGGCCGTGTGCAGCTCGCCCTGCGGCAGGTCGGCCGTGCGGCACCGGTCGGGCGGCAGGCCGAGGTGCCGGGCCAGGCCCTCGGTGCCCATGCCGAACACGTCGAGGGGTGCCGCCTCGGCGAGGGCGGGCAGCAGGTCCGTGCCGGTGTACCGGGCGCGCCGCACGGGTTCGTTGACGACGACGGCGGCGCGGGCGAGCCGGCCGGTGTAGCGGTGGCCGGGGTCGACGATGCCGTGCTCGACGACCTCGGTGCGGGTGGTGCCGCAGTCCCAGAACAGCCGGTTGAAGTGCGTGACGTGCACGATCGTCAGATCCGGGCGGTCGGCGCACGGGTGCCGGGTGTCGGGGACGTCGCCGTCGGGCGCGTTGTGCTCCAGGTACACGGCGGGCACGTCCCGGCCGGGGCGGCGCCCGCCGAGCCAGCGCTCGGCCAGTTCCGGTTCGTGGGGCCGTTGCAGCACGACCAGGTCGACGGGCGTGTCGCTGAGTTCCCCGGGGGTGACCTCGCGGACCGAGGCGGGCCAGGAGAAGGTGCGGGCCCGTCCGAGGCCGTCCGGGTCGCGGCCCGGGGTGACGGGGACGAGGTAGGTGTGGGGGCCCTGGACGAACGCTGTCGTCCAGGAGCCGTGCACGTGCCACAGCAGGATGTTCATACGGTCGCTCCTCGCTCCGTGTGTTCTCCCTGGCCGGCCGGGTCGTCGGTGAGGGCCGCCACGGCCGCGAGCACCTCGGCGTCGCCGATGCCGTCGAGGCAGGGGTGTCCCGCCACCGGGCACCGCCGGGCCCGGGTGCCGGCGCACGCGGCCCGGGGGTCCCCGAGCAGCCGGTGCGGGACGCCGTGGGGGGCCCACCGCTCGGCCGGCACGACGGGCGCGAAGAGGCTGACGACGGGGGTGCCCACGGCGGCGGCGAGGTGCGCAGGGCCGGTGTTGCCGACCACCACCACCCGCGCGCCCGCGAGGACTCCGGCCAGTTCCGGCAGGCCGGTGGCGCCGCCGAGGTCCAGGCCGTGCCGTCCGGCGACCCGTGCGGTCAGTTCGCGCTCGGCCCGGCCGCCGGTGACGACCACCCGGTGGCCCTCGGCGGACAGCGCGGCCACGGCGCGTGCGGCCCGGCCGGGGCTCCAGGCCCGGGCGGGCACGGCGGCGCCGGGGTGGACGACGACGTAGGGCCCCGTGCCGGTGAGGTGGGTGGTGCGCGGCGGCGGGGTGACGCGCAGCCGCCCGTCGTCGCCGGGCGGCAGGGTGAAGCCCGCGGCCCGGGCCAGGTCCAGCGCGGCCAGGGCCTCGTGCCGGTGCGGCACTCTGCGGTGGCGCAGGTCGAGCAGCGCGCCGGGGTAGTCCTCGCTGTCGGCGGCGACGCGCTCCACTCCGGCCAGCTTCAGCAGCAGGGCGGCCGGCAGCGGGCTCTGGTGGTACGACACGAGCACGAGCGCACGGTCGAAGCGCCGCGCGGTGAGGGTCCGCATCAGCCGCCGGGTGGCGGCCCGGGTGATCGGCGGCGGCTCCAGCCCGACCCACGGGGCGTCGTAGGTCAGCACCTCGTCCACGCCGGGCAGCAGCCGTCCGGCCGCGGCGCCCTGCGGTCCGCACAGCAGCGCGGTGCGGGAGGACCCGGCAGCCACGGCGCGTACGGCGGGTCCCGCCAGGAGCACGTCGCCCGCGCTGTCGAGACGGACGACGAGGGTACGGGGCAGGCGACGGCGCAGGAGGGTCATCGCGGCACCCCCGTCGGCGGGAGTCCGCGCCGCGGGGCGTGCGGGGGCGGCGGCCCGCCGGTGGGACCGCCCGCACCGGAAGACGGCCGCCGGTTCACGACCGCTGCCGTTCCCTGGCCAACGGGCGGGCCGCGGGCGCCGGCTCCGTGGGACCGGACGGGCTGTGCCGCCGGGCTCCGCGGTGGGCCAGTCGGCCGCGGAGCCAGTGCCAGGTCGCGGCGGGCGGGACGAGGACGCTGGTCACGGCCATGGTGAGCACCTCGTCGCGGGTGCCGGGACCGGGCAGGATCCGGGCCAGGGTGAACTCGGCGGTGCCGGCCAGCCAGGCGGCGGCGCACGCCCCGGCGAGGCGGTGCCGCCCGAGCAGGGCGCAGCCGGCGGCCGCCACCCCCGCCCCGGTCATCGCCAGGTGCAGGGGAAGGCGTCCGCGCGGGGCCTCGGCGCGCCGCCACCAGTGGCGGCCGTGCAGACGGGTCATCAGGACGTCGTCGGCGTTGCCGGCCTGCTGCAGGACGGAGATCCAGCGTCCTGCGGGCCGCACGGGGTGGGTGGTGGCGCGTCGGCCGCCGGTGAGGGTCCAGCCCGCGTCGAGCATGCGCAGGGCGAGGTCGGCGTCCTCGCGGAAGGCCCGCCGGAACCGCTCGTCGAAGCCGCCGACCGCCATCAGCGCGGCCCGGCGGTAGGCCATGTCGGCGGTGATCCAGTGGGCGCCGGCGAGCCCGGCCGTGTTGCGTTCCCAGTCGGTGGGCCGGCGGTCGGCGGGCAGGGGGACCTGGATCCGGGCGGTGATGCCGGCGGTCCGGTCCGAGGCCGTGACCAGGTCGAGGGCGAGGTCGTCGCCCCAGGTGGGCCCGGGGACGACGTCGTCGTCGAGGAAGACGATCCAGGGCACGTCTCCGGCCGCGCGCCAGCCGAGGTTGCGTGCGGCGGCCGGTCCGCGCGCCCCGCCCGGCACCACGATGGTGCGCGTGCGCAGCGCGGGCGGGACGTGGGCGGTCAGGGGCCTGCGGTCGGCGTCGGGCCGGTCGTCGACGAGGACCACCCGGACCGGGCCGGGCCCGGTCGTCTCGGCGAGGGCGTGCAGGCAGGCGCCGAGGCTGGGCCGGCCGAGCGTCGGGACGACGACGGCGTACTCGGTGTCCGGCAGCGGGGCGGCGGAGCCGGTCATCGGGTGCCTCGGGCATCGTCGGTGAGGACGTCTCCCGGGGAGCCGGTGGTCGTGCCGGTGCGGAAGAGGCCGCCGCGGCGGATCGCGTACGGGCCGATGGCCAGCAGGTCGACGGGCGAGGAGCCGAAGCACTCCAGGGCGTCGCGCGGGTCGTCGACCATGGGCCGCCCGGCGGTGTTGAGGCTGGTGTTGACGACCACGGGCAGCCCGGTGAGCTGTTCGAAGGCGCCGAGCATGCGTGCGACCAGGGGTGAGCGGGCCGGGTCGACGGTCTGGATGCGGGCGGTGCCGTCGACGTGCACCACGGCGGGGATGCGGTCGCGCCACGCCGGGGCGACGTCGTGCACGAACAGCATGTACGGGCTGGGCAGCGGGCCGTCGAAGATCTGGGCGGCCCGGTCGGCGAGCACCA
Source organism: Streptomyces sp. NPDC058741 (assembly GCF_042746715.1). Taxonomy (NCBI): domain Bacteria; kingdom Bacillati; phylum Actinomycetota; class Actinomycetes; order Kitasatosporales; family Streptomycetaceae; genus Streptomyces; species Streptomyces sp. NPDC058741. Next base: position 68,890 of record NZ_JBHYQH010000024.1, read on the forward strand.
TGGGGGCGACAGGCCGGAACTGCTCGCGGCCCTTGACGTCGTTGAGCCGCTCCAGGTTGCCCGCGTGCCCGGGGTGGGCCAGCAGGGAGCGGTGGCCGAGGGCGCGGGGGCCGTACTCGGAGCGCCCCTGGAACCAGGCGACGATCTGGTTGTCCGCCAGGGCGCGGGCGGCGGTCTCGGCGATGTCCGGGGACCGTTCGAAGGGAACGGCGGCGGTCTTGAGCCAGGCGCCGAGTTCCGCGTCGGACCAGTCGCGGCCGAGGTCGGCGCCCGTCATGGGCTCCGGCTCGTCGCCCCCGGCCGCCGCCAGCAGCAGGGCGCCGCCCAGCGCGGTGCCCGCGTCACCGGCGGCCGGCTGCACCCACACGCGGGAGAACGGGCCCTCGCGGGCGATACGGGAGTTGGCGACGCAGTTCAGCGCGACGCCGCCGGCGAGCGTCAGGACGCTGTCGTGGGTGCGGCCGTGCAGCCAGCGGACCAGGTCCAGCAGGGTCTCCTCCAGCACGGCCTGGGTACTGGCGGCGACGTCGGCGTGGTCCTGGGTCCAGGGCTCGTCGGGGCCGCGCGGCGCGCACAGTTCGGACCACGGCACGCCGGTGGCGCGGAAGCCGCCGTCGCCGGTGGGGTACACGTGGCGGCGCAGTGCGGCGAGCATGCGCGGCCTGCCGTGGGAGGCGAGCGCCATCACCTTGAACTCGTCGGAGGAGCGCAGGAATCCGAGATGCTCGGTGAGTTCCTCGTAGACCAGGCCGAGCGAGTGCGGCAGATCCTGGGCGTGCAGGGCCTCCAGCCGGTCGCCCACGCGGCGTGCGGCCAGGTGGGAGGCGCGTTCGCCGCGGCCGTCCAGGACGAGGACGGAGGAGTCGCCGGCGTCGGGCGCGGCGAAGGCGCCGGAGGCGGCGTGGGCCATGTGGTGGGGCACGAAGCGGACGAGGCCGGCGTCGAGGCCGGGCAGGGCGGTGCGCAGGAAGGCCGGGGCCTCGCGGGCGTAGGTCAGCCGCAGGTGGTCCCAGGGGTCGCCCAGGCCCATGGCGCCGGCCGGGCGGGCCAGGCGCGGGTCGAACGAGTAGGCGACCGCGTCGAGGTCCTGGGGGCGCAGTCCGGCCCGTTTCAGGCACCAGGCGGCCGCCTTCTCCGGCAGTTCCCAGGCGGAGAACGGCAGGGGCCTCTTGCCGTGCTTGCGCCGTGAGAACCGTTCCTCCTCCGCGGCGGCGACGGTCTGACCGTCGATCACCAGGGCGGCGGCGGGGTCGTGGAAGAGGGCGTTGATTCCGAGGATGCGCATGAGGGCGGGGGCCTTTCGGCGGTGGGGGGACCGGACGCGGCGCGGCGAGCGGGGTCAGTCGTCCGGGGCGTTCTCGCGGAACCAGGTGATCGTGCGCCGCAGGCCCTCCTCGGCGCGCACCCGCGGCTCCCAGCCGAGCTTGTCGCGGGCCAGGGTGATGTCCGGGCAGCGCACGGCCGGGTCGTCCACCGGGCGCTCGATGAAGCGGATCTCCGAGGCGGACGAGGCGAGTTCGACGACCAGCCGGGCCAGGTCGAGCATCGTGATCTCGGACGGGTTGCCGATGTTGACCGGCCCGCGCATCCCGTGGGCGGCCGCCGCGAGGATGCCGCGGACCGTGTCGTCGACGTGGCACAGCGACCGGGTCTGGCAGCCGTCGCCGGTCACGGTGAGGGGTTCGCCGGCCAGGGCCTGCCGTACGAAGGTCGGCACCGCGCGTCCGTCGTGGCCGCGCATCCGGGGACCGTAGGTGTTGAACAGCCGCACGATGCAGGTGTCGGTTCCGTGGGTCTCGGCGTGGGCGGTGGTGAGGGCCTCGCCGAAGCGCTTGGCCTCGTCGTAGACGCTGCGCGGTCCGACGGGGTTGACGTTGCCCCAGTAGCGCTCGTCCTGGGGGTTCTGCTGCGGGTCGCCGTAGACCTCGGAGGTGGAGGCGAGGACGAAGCGTGCGCGGGCGGAGTGCGCGAGTTCGAGGGCGTTGCGGGTGCCGAGGCTGCCGGTCTCCATGGTGTGCAGCGGCAGGCGCAGGTAGTCGGCCGGGGAGGCCGGGGAGGCGAAGTGCAGGACGAGGTCCGGCGGGCGCTTGATCCGCATCCCGTCGGTGACATCGGCCTGCACGAGCGTGAAGCCGGGCTGTTCGAGCAGTGGGGCTATGTTCTCGGGCCGGCCGGTGCTGAAATCGTCCACGCAGGTGACGGCGGTGCCCGCGTCCAGCAGGGCGGCGCACAGGTGGGAGCCGACGAATCCGGCGCCGCCGGTGACGACGGCGTGTTCCCAGGCCCGTGAGAAGGCGGTGGTCATGGTCGTCTCTCCTCCGTCGGCGGCGTCACTGCCCCCAGCGTCCGCCGACGGCGGGCGCGGGGCACGGTCGCTTACGGCAAACCGGTGACGCACGGAGAGTGACCAGGCGTGCGCGGGTGGGGGTTCGCGCAGGTCGGGAGGGTGTTCTGCGGGAGACGGCGGTGTGCCTGCCGCGAGGGGACCGCATCCCGCACCGCCGTGGGTCCGGCCTCGTCCGTGCCCCTGCCTCACGGGAATCGCTCGCCCCGTACGTCCCGGAGGTCCCGTTTCGCGGCTGACGGTCGGGGCACCCGCCCCGCGTGCTCTTCCACGGATCCGAATCCGCCGGTGCGACGCGGGGTGCGCGGCACCGGCCGCCGGTGCGTTCGCTGCGCTTCGACGGATGGATCGCCGGGATCGGCACACGGTCGGGTACCCGCATGGTGCTCGGGCACTGGCGGGGGTCGCCGTTCGGGCCGTTCAGCGACGTGGTGGTCGAGGAACCGGACGGGCACCGGCCGCCGCTTGCGCCGACGCGGCGGATCGCGGACTTGGTGGCCGCCACCCACGTCTTCGACGAGGTGCGGGTCGTGCCGGTGCGGGTCACCGGCCGCCGGGACGGGCACGTCTCGGCCCCGCCGCTCGACCTCCGCTTCAGCACCGGCCGCAGGAACCTCACCGGGCTCGCCCTGCGTGCCGTGCCGGGTCCGCTCGCCACCCGACCGGGCCGGCTCGCGCTGTGGGACCGGCCGGCGCGGCTGCTGCTGCGCGCTCGCACCCACGCCACGGCCCGGGCCGGCCGGCACCAGTGGTACGACGCCCGGGACCTTCACCCGGTCGTCTCGGCGAAGGCCGTCCACGAGGGCCGGAGCCTCGGCGGCCTGGCCCCGGTCGAGCCGCCCGTGCGGCTCGGGTCCGGCTCGGCCCCGGCCCTCCCTGCCTCGTACGCGTCACGACCACCGTGACCGTGCGGCGGGACCGGAGCACGACAGGAGCAGCGTCATGACGGAACAGGGAGCGGGTTCGCCGGGCACCGGGCGGGCCCCGGCCACGGACATGTCCCTGCTGGGCATCTACCTCAACGACCACCTCACCGGTGCCACCGCCGCCACCGCGCGGGCCCGCTCGGTGCTGCGCGGATGCCGGGACACGCCGCTCGCCGGCGCGCTGGCCCCGGTCGTCGCCGAGATCGCCGAGGACCGGGCGAGCCTGCTCGGCATCCTGCGGCGGCTCGACGTGCCGGTGCGGCGCTACAAGGTCTACGCGGGCCGTGCCGCCGAGCAGGTGGGGCGTCTGAAGGGCAACGGCAACATGATCCGGCGCTCGCCGCTGAGCACCCTGTGGGACCTGGAGGCGCTGCGGCTGGGGGTGGAGGGCAAGAGGGCGGGCTGGCAGACGCTGCGCGAACTGGCCGCCACGGACACCCGGCTGGACGCGGGCCAGCTCGACGAACTCCTCGCGCGGGCCCGGCGCCAGCGCGACACGCTGGAGGACCTGCGCCGCGAGCAGGCCGGAGTGGTCTTCCGCCGGACCTGAGAGGCCCGGGTGCATGCCGCGCCGAACCGGGAGCGCCTACCAGAACCTGCTGCTGAGGGCGGGCTGGTGGGCCAGCTCCACGGCGTCGCGCAGGCGCAGGGCGACGCTGATGGTGGCGCGCAGCGCGGAGGGCGGTACGGTCTGGGCCGTCTCGGTGGCCAGGACCAGCAGGCAGGACGCCGCCTGTTCCACCACCGGCAGCGGCAGGACGAAGTCGCTGTCGGCGGCCGCGCGGAACGCCTTCAGGGGGACGCCGGCTCCGTCGATGGCGCGGCGCGCGGCCTGCTCCAGATGCTCGGCGGCCTCTTCGCAGACGGGAGCGGGCAGGGCGATGGTGCGTTGGAACGATGAGGTCGTCATGACCCGACTGGTCCCCCGGCACCGGGCCGTCCTGTCGTCAGGCGGCGGTATTTCACCGTCCCGCGTGACCGGCACGTGCCCAAGGCGCGGTGCCCGCAGGGAGTTGCAGAAGGAGGACAGGGAGCGCGTATGAGCGACCGTGCGGAGGTCGTGGCCCGGCTCACCGGGCGGGTGGTCAGCGGGGAACGCCCCCTGTCCGGTGCTCTCGCCGAGGTCGTTCTCGACGACGGACGGGTCGTGGTCGTCAAGCGGGCCGAGGAGGCGGGGGCGGCGTGGGCCGCGGTCGCCGGGTTGCGGTGGCTGTCCGCGGCCGGGACCGTGCCGGTGCCGCGGGTGCACGGCCGGGAGGCGTGCTGGCTGGTCCTCGACCGGGTCGCGCGGGGGCGGCCGAGCCGGGAGGCGGCGATCCGCTTCGGGCTGGAGTTGGCCGGGCTGCACGCCGCCGGGGCGCCCGCCTTCGGGGCGCCGCCCCCGACGGGCCCGTGGACGCGTACATCGGCCTCGCACCGATGCGCAACGAGCCCGGCACCGACTGGCCGGGCTGGTACGCCGAGCGCCGCGTGCTGCCGTATCTGTGGCGCGCCGTCGACCAGGGCACGCTGCGCCCGGCCGAGGCGGCCGTCGTGGAACGGCGGTGCGCGCGGCTTCCGCAGCTCGCGGGACCCGCCGAGCCGCCCTCGCGGCTGCACGGCGACCTGTGGAACGGCAACGTGCTGTGGGGAGCCGACGGACGGGTGTGGCTCATCGACCCGGCCGCGCACGGCGGGCACCGCGAGACCGACCTGGCGATGCTGCGGCTCTTCGGCTGCCCCCGTCTGGAGGAGATCCTCGACGGCTACCAGGACCGGGCGCCGCTCGCCGACGGCTGGACCGCACGCGTCGGCGTGCACCAGCTGTTCCCGCTGCTGGTGCACGCCGTGCTGTTCGGCCGCGGCTACGCGGAACAGGCCCTCGCCGTAGCCCGTGCCGCCCTGTCGGAGTGACGGTCGCGCCGGGGTCACGGTCAGCGCGTCACGACGTGCCGTTCGTCGGGGACGCAGTGGGTCATGGTGAGCCCTTCGACGTCGCGCGGCTTGTTCCGGCCGAGGTTGGACAGGCGCTCACGGTCGTCGTCGGTGAGGTCCCGGCTCGCCAGCGGCTCCGGGCCCGCCACGTCCTCGGGGGTGATGCCCAGGCCCTCCCCGACGCGCAGGCCGAGGTCGTTCTCGACCAGCAGGAAGTGCCAGACCATGCGCTCCTGCACCGGACGGTCGCACCGGGACAGCAGGTCCACGAGGTTCTTCACCAGGTCCTCCCGCTCCCAGGTCTCCAGCAGCAGATAGCGCTGCCCGGCCTGGAGGTAGTCGTGGGTGCGGGGGATGCGCCTGCGGGTGAGCCGGCCGCTGATCTGCGGGCCCTGCTCGTCGTGGGTCGGGTAGCGGGCCTCGCGCACACCTCGCCCTCGACGGAGACCGGATCGGCGTCGTGACCACCGAGGGCGTCGGCTACGTGAAGGACGGTGCGACCAGCACCGGCTGGACGAGGTCAACACCGAGTTCGTGAAGGAGCACTTCCCTGCAGTGCACAGCAATACCGACACTTGCCACAGATGTGAACAGACGGCAGTCGCTTTCGAAACGAAGTGCCGCTCCACCGTGCGAGATCGGGCGATGACGGTGTGTACTGTGCACCGGATGGTCCGCCCGAGCACCGCGGACTCCGCCCTGCCCTCCTGCCCCCTGGAATCGACGCCCCGTCCGACTCCCCACTGGAATCGACTCGATGATCGAAATACCGGACCTGGTCGCCGGCGGTCTCGCCGTCGGCACGCTGTCCGCGTTCGCCCTCGGCGGCGGGCTGCTGCGCTCCCGGCGGCAACTGGCCGCGCAGCGCGCGAAGACGACCGCGCTGCGAGCCCAACTCGACGGTACCTCGCGGTCCTTCGCCGCCGAGGTCGAGCACCTGGCGGCACGGCGCCTGCCCGCCGCGGCCCGGCGGGTCGCGCATCCGCACGTCACCGTGCCCGGCCCGCTCAACCCGCAGCTCGCCGCTTCCCCCCTGGGACCGGCGCTGGAGCAGGTGCTCGAGGCGCTGCACACCGAACTCGTCGCGCAGCGCACCCGGATCGACGCCGCCGCACAGGCCGGCATGCGCGGAGCCACCCGCGAGATCCAGGCGGCGCTGTACCGGCTGCAGGACGGCCTGCGCGGGCTGCAGCAGCGCTACGACGACCCGGAACTGGCGCAGACCCTCTTCGCGCTGGACCACGAGAACGAGCAGTCGCTGCGCCGTGCGCAGATCGCCGCGGTGGTGTGCGGGGCCTGGGTGGGACTCGCCCGGGAGGAGTCCCACCTCGTCGACGCGGTGACGGGCGGTCAGGCCCGGCTCGCGGGCTACCGGCGCGTCCGGGTCCACAACCACCTGGCGGCCGGGACGGCCCTGGTGTCCCACGCCGTCGAGCCGGTCGCGATCATCGTCGCCGAGCTCCTCGACAACGCGCTGCGGCACTCCGCGCCCGATACCGACGTGGTGGTCAACCTGGAGGCCGTCCACCACGGGGTCTGCGTCACCGTCGACGACGCCGGGCTGGGCATGACGCGGGACGAACGGGCCCGCGCCCAGCGGCTGGTGGGCGGTTGCGAGCCGATCCTGCTCACCGAGCTCGGCGACCCGCCGCGCATGGGCCTGGCCGCCATCGGCCAGCTGACCCGGCAGTTCGATCTGAGCGTGGATCTGTCCTCCCCGTCGCCGTACGGCGGGGTGCGGGCGGTCCTGCGGGTCGACAGCCGTCTGCTGACGCGGATCGACCCCGAGGAGCTTCCCCCGGCGGCCAGCGCACCGCGCCCGACCCGCAAGCCGGAGAGGGACGCGCCGGGTGCCGCCGCTCCCCGCACGGCCGACGCCCCGGACACGGAGCCGCTCCCGGCAGGGCGGAGCGGGCGGTCCGAGCCGGGCGCGACGGTTCCGGACCGGGAATCCGGTCCGGGTCCGGCCCCTGCGGCCGGCAGCCACGCGCCGGACCCGGGCACGCCGTCCCAGGCGCCCGAGCCCGCCTCCCCCGCCGCCTCCGGCCCGTCGGGCACCCCCCGGAGCCCGGGCGGCGGAGACGACCACCGATACGGCGCCGAGCAGGACGGCCACGCCGCCGCCCCGGCCCCCGGACACCAGGGCCCGCGCGACAGCGGAGGTCTCCCGCAGCGGCGCCGCCGCCGTCGCGTCGGGGCCCAGGACGCCCCCGCCCGCGCGCCGCAGCAGCCCACGCCGCGGCGCCCGGAGGAAGCCGCCGCCGCGCTCGGCGCCCTCCAGTCCGGCACGGCGGCCGCGCGATCGGCCGTCCGCTCGAACACCGACGAGGTTCCGTCCGTATCTGACGGTGCCCCGGCCACGACCTCGGCCGACACGGCATCCGGCGACACCGACCACGCATACGAAGGAGGAAAGGCTCCATGAGCGGCCACGCAGCGGGGGACACGGCATGGGTGCTCGAACCGGTCCTGGAGGTGCCGCACACCGTGGCCGCCGTCCTGCTCACCCGGGACGGGCTCGTGACGGGCTACACGGACGCGCTGTCGCAGCCGTCGGCGGAGCGGGTGGCGGCCATCACCAGCACCGTGCAGGGCGCGTGCCGCACCGCGGCAGCGGCGTTCGCCGACTCCGACCGGGCCGACATCCGGCAGGTCGTCATCGAGTCGGACCACGGCTACGTGCTCATCGTGCCGACGGACCACGGCACCTGCGTGGCCGCGTACGGCGATCCCGAGGTGCGCCTGGACCTGCTCGCCCACCGGGTGCACTCCCAGGTGGCGCGGCTGGGTGAGAAGGCGATGGCCGCGGGGCCGCGAGGCACCGACGGCGACGCACCGGCATGACCGGTCGCCGAGGCGGCCGTCCCCTGGTTCCCGCGTATCTGTCGACCGGCGGAGTGGCACGGCCCAGCCGTGCCCACCTCGAACGGCTGTCGGTCCTCACCCGCAGCGGTGAACCGGCTCCCGCCGACCTGCCCGCCGCCCAGGCGGCCCTGCTCGAGGAGCTGGAGCACGGATCGCTGACGGTGCTGGAGGCCGCGGCGCTGCTGCGGCTGCCCGTCTCCGCCGTGCTGGTGCTGGCCGCCGAACTCCTGGACCGCGACCTGGCGCTGGCCCGCGCGCCCATCCCGCCCGCCCGGCGCTTCGACCCCGACCTGCTGAAGAGAGTGGCCGATGGCCTCCGCGACCTCAAGCACCGCTGACGCCCGGACCGGCGGTGCGGACATCCACCTCCCCGACACCGCGCGCGACCTGGTGAAGATCCTGGTGACGGGGCCGTTCGGGGTGGGCAAGACGACCCTGATCCGCTCGGTGTCCGAGATCCGCCCGCTGCACACCGAGGAGCTCCTCACCGAGGCCTCCGCGCAGGTGGACGATCTCGCCGGGGTGCGCGACAAGTCGACGACCACCGTCGCCATCGACTTCGGCCGGATCAGCCTCCCGGGCGGGACCGTGCTGTACCTGTTCGGCACGCCCGGCCAGGAGCGGTTCCGGGAGCTGTGGGACGACATCGCCTACGGGGCACTCGGCGCGCTCGTCCTGGTCGACGCCCGCCGTATCGACGCCTCGTTCGACGTGCTCGGGCTCGTCGAGGAATCCGGGCTGCCGTACACGGTCGCCCTCAACACCTTCCCGGACGCGCCCCGCCACCACACGCCCGAGCAGCTGCGCGCCGCCCTGGACCTGGAACCCACGACCCCGATGGTGGCCTGCGACGCGAGGGAGGCGGACTCCTCCGTCGACGCCCTGCTCACGCTGGTGCAGCACCTGATCGACCACCACATCCCGGAGAACCGGTGACCCACCCCTCCCCCGCCGAGCAGGCCTTCTCCCTCGCGGCGCCCGTCCGCCTGTGGGAGGACGGCTTCGCCCGCGACCCCTACCCGTACTACGCGGCCCTGCGGGCCCAGGGCCCGATCGGCTGGGCCGAACTCGCGCCCGGTGTCCCGGCGTACGTCGTCACGGACCGGCGGGCGGCGCTGGACCTGCTGCACGACACGGAGGCGTTCTCCCACGACTCCCGGCCGTGGGAGGCCACCGTCCCGGACGACTCGCCGGTGCTCGGCATGATGCGGTGGCGGCCCAACCTGCTGTTCGCCGACGGCGACGCGCACATCCGCTACCGGACGTCCCTGATCGACGCCTTCGACCTGGTGGAGCCGCACGATCTGCGGGACCGGGTGCACAAGGCGGTGCACCTGCTGGTGAGCCGGTTCGGCCCGCACGGCGAGGCCGACCTGGTGGGCGAGTTCACCAGGCCGCTGATGGCGCTGATCTTCAACAGCCTGTTCGGGCTGCCGGACAGCGCCAGCGAGCGGCTGGACGCCGCCATCGGCAAGATGATCGAGGGTGGCGCGCAGGCGGCCCAGGGCGAGGCCGAGTACGCCGGGTACGTGCTGGAGCTGATCGCCGCCAAGATCGAGCAGCGCGGGGAGGACCTGGCGAGCCGGCTGCTGGACCACCCGGCGGAGCTGACCCACGAGGAGGTCACCTGGCAGGTGTTCCTCACTCTCGGCGCGGGGCACGAGCCGACGGCCAACCTGGTGGCGAACGCACTGTCCAGGATCCTCGGCAACCCGGCCTACTACTCGACGCTGACCAGCGGCGCCCGCCCGGTCACGGACGCGGTGCTGGAGGTCCTGCACCACGAGACACCGCTCGCCAACTACGGCATCCACTACGCCCGCACGCCCCTCGCCTTCCACGGCACCTGGATCCGGGCGGCCGTGCCGGTCGTGATCAGCTACGGCGCGCTCGCGCACACGGCCGAGCAGGAGCGCGGCGCCGACCGCCACCACGGCGACGCCTCCCACCTGTCCTGGTCGGCGGGCCCGCACGCCTGTCCCGTCCGGCAGCAGGCCCTGCTCATCGCCACCGAGGCCATCGAACGGCTCACGCAGTGGCTGCCCGACCTCGAACCCGTGCTGCCCCGCGAGCGCCTCACCTGGCGGCCGGGGCCGTTCCACCGCTCGCTCACCGCACTGCCCGTCCGTTTCAGCCCCCGCTCCCCCGACCAGCCTGGAGGACGACCGTGACCATGACCGACCGCATCGCTCTCGACCCGTTCGGCGCCGACATCGCCGGCGAGAGCGCCCGGCTGCGCGCGCTCGGCCCGGTCGTCCCCGTCGAGCTGCCCGGCGGCATCCCCGCCTGGGCGCCCACGCGGTACGACACGCTCAAGGAGCTCATCCTCGACCCGAAGGTCAGCAGGGACCCGCGGCTGCACTGGCGGCTGTGGCCCGAGATCGGCGAACACCCGTCCTGGGCCTGGATCCTGGGCTGGGTGGGCGTGGTCAACATGCTCTCCACCTACGGCACCGACCACACGCGGTTGCGCAGGCTGGTGGCGCCCAGCTTCACGCACCGGCGCACCGAGGCGATGCGGCCCCGGGTCGAGGCGATCACCGCGGAGCTGCTGGACGCGCTCGACGCGTCCGGCGAGGAGGTCGTCGACGTCAAGGAGCGGTTCGCCCATCCGCTGCCGATGCGGATGATCTGCGAACTGTTCGGCGTGCCGGACGCGTTGCGCGCGGCCACCGCCCGCCTGGTCGCCGCCATCATGGACACCACCGACCCGAGCCCGGAGCACGCGGCGTCCGTCCAGCAGCAGATCGGCACGGTGCTGCCGGCGCTGATCGCCCACAAGGCCGCCCACCCCGGCGACGACATGACCACGGAGCTGATCCGGGTCCGGGACGAGGACGGCGACCGGCTCAGCGACGAGGAGCTGCTGTACACGCTGCTGCTCGTCATCGGAGCCGGGTACGAGACCACGGTCAACCTGGTGGGCAACGCGGTCGTCGCCCTGCTGCGCCGCCCTGAGCAGCTGGCGGCCGTGCGGTCCGGGGAGATCGGCTGGGACGCCGTGATCGACGAGACGCTGCGCGTGCACCCCTCGATCGCCTCGCTGCCGCTGCGGTTCGCCGTCACCGACGTCACCGTCGGCGGCGTGCGGATCCCGGCCGGCGACGCCATCATCACCACGTTCGCCGCCGCGGGCCTCGATCCGGAGCACTACGGGCCGGACGCCGACGGCTTCGACGCAGCGCGCGCCGCCGACGACCATCTGTCGTTCGGGATCGGCGTGCACCGCTGCATCGGGGCACCGCTGGCCCGGCTGGAGGCCCTCACCGCGCTGCCCGCCCTCTTCGACCGTTTCCCGGACCTGCGCCTGGGCGCGGACGAGGAGGACCTGCGCCAGGTGCCGTCCTTCATCGCGTTCGGCTGGCAGGAGATCCCGGTGCGGCTGCGGGGCTGAGCCGGGCGCGGCCGCGCCACAGCAACACACGGAAGGGCGCGGGAGCGCGACCGGTCCCCCGTTCCGGTCGTGCTCCCGCGGTTGACAGAACCTACGTCGACGGAGGCGGCCTTGTGAATCGCGTCGGTGCCCGCTGCACCCGTGTCAGGGCTCACCCGTGCACAGCTGAGTCCGGATGGCCCGTGTTCGTCCCGCCCGGATCCGCCCGGCCTCTTGCCCCGGAGGCAAAAGACGTCAGCCGTCGCGGTGGAGACGCGGCAGGTCGAGGTCGCCGACGGCCAGATGGGCCAGCACGACCTCGTACGCGGTGGCGGTCCGGGCGAGGCTCTGCCGGACGCTGCCGCCGAGGAAGAGGTCGGTGCGCCGTCCGACCAGGGGAGCGCAGGGCGTCGCCGGTGGTGTCACGCGGGCCGACGACGATCACGTGCCCGTCCATGGCGGGGCAGCGCACCACCAGGGCGTCCTCCCGGGTGCGGTCCAGGCACTCCTCGGCGACGCGGTCGCGCACGGCGGGCGCGGACTCGACGACGTACACGCACGCCGTGTCGGTGTCGAGCAGGCCGGGCCACAGTCCCGCGGCGACCCGGCGGGCGGCGGGCAGCCACCTCGGCCTCCCCCCTCCCTCCTCGCACCGCCTCCGGCGCACCGGCGGGGACGTTACCCCAGACGTCCTACGACCGCCGTCCGCGGGCCCGGCACCCGCCCCTGCGCATCCGGCGCGCCACGGCGGCATAAGCTCGGCGGATGGCGAAGTACTACGACGTGCACCCCGACAATCCCCAGCCGCGCACCATCGGCCAGATCGCCGACAGCATCCGCGCGGGCGCTCTTGTCGCCTACCCGACGGACTCCTGCTACGCACTGGGCTGCCGCCTGGGCAGCCGGGACGGCATCGAGCGGATCCGCGCGATCCGCAAGCTGGACGACCGGCACCACTTCACCCTGGTGTGCCAGGACTTCGCGCAGCTCGGCCGGTTCGTGCGGATCGACAACGACGTGTTCCGCGCGATCAAGGCGTCGACGCCCGGCAGTTACACGTTCATCCTGCCCGCGACGAAGGAGGTGCCGCGCATACTGCAGCACCCCAGGAAGAAGACGGTCGGGGTGCGCATCCCCGACCATGTCGTCACCCAGGCCCTGCTCGCGGAGCTCGGTGAGCCGCTGCTGTCGAGCACGCTGCTGCTGCCCGGCGAGGAGGAGCCGATGACACAGGGCTGGGAGATCAAGGACGAGCTCGACCACGTCCTGGACGGCGTCGTCGACTCCGGCGAGTGCGGCAAGGAGCCGACGACCGTCATCGACTTCTCCGGCGGGGAGGCCGAGATCATCCGGCACGGCGCGGGCGACACCGCGCGCTTCGAGTGAGGACCGGGAGAGGGCGCCGCCCATGACCGCCGTACGGGGAACCACCGTCGACATCCCCACGCCGGACGGCACCGCCGACGCGTATCTGGCCCACCCCGCCGACGGGGCCGCCCACCCGGCGGTCCTGCTCTTCAGGCGCCCCGGCACGGGTGACCCGGCGGGTGCGTCTGGTCGCCGGGCTGCTCGGCTCCGGCCGCCGGCCCGACCGGGCCAGGCGGTTGCGGCTGCCCGTGCGGAAGATCTACACGTCGTTGTTCTCGCCGGGCTCGGCGACCTACAGCCCGCCGTTCTTCAAGTGCTTCCTGCGCCTGGACGTCTCCCCGGAGTCCGTGCGGCTGCGCTGCTACGCGGCCACCGGCAACCGCGCCCAGGAACTGGACCCGCCCGTCGAGGACGAGGTGACGATCCCGCTGCGCCGATCCGGCTCACCTGGCAGGCCGCCCCGGGCCCGTCACCAGCGTCCGGGCGCGCTGCCGGTGATCGCCTCGGAGGGCGTGCCGTCCACCCCGGCCGGCACGTCCCCGGAGAGCATCACCCGGTGCATGACGCGCGGGTGGCCGAGGTGCGCGGTGTCGCCCGGGGCCAGGTGCATGGTCGCGTGGCGCCGAGGAGGGCAGCGGTGATCAACCGCACGGCGGCGCGGAGGCCCAACGAGACCGGGGTCGGCCGGGCCGTGGCCGCCGGTGCCGCGCCGCGCGAGGAGATCGTCGTGACGACGAAGCTCCCGGGCCGCCACCACGGCTACGAGGAGACCTTCGCCTCCTTCGAGCAGTCCCGGGCCCGGCTGGGCCTGGAGCACGTCGACCTCTCCCTGATCCACTGGCCGCTGCCCCGCCTGGACCGCTACGTCGACTCCCGGAAGGCCATGATCAAGCTGCGCGAGGACGGTCTCGTACGGTCGATCGGCGTCTCGAACTTCACCGTCGGGCACATCGAGCGGCTGGAGAAGGAGACGGGCGTGCTGCCCTCGGTCAACCAGATCGAGCTGCACCCCTTCCTGCCGCAGGACGACCTGCGCGCCTTCCACACCGCCAAGGGCATCCGCACGGAGAGCTGGAGCCCGCTGGGCCGGGGCACGTCCCTGCTGGACGACCCGGCCCTGGCGCGGATCGCCGAGCGGCACGGGGTGACGCCCGGGCAGGTCGTGCTGCGCTGGCACACACAGCTGGGCGCGGTGCCGATCCCCAAGTCGGCGAACCCGGAGCGGCAGCGCGCCAACCTCGACGTGTTCGGCTTCGAGCTGGGCGAGGAGGAGATGCGGGCCGTGGCGGACCGGGCGCACCGGCGGGTCGGCGGGGATCCCGAGGTGCACGAGGAGTTCTGACGGGTGCCCCGGGCGCGCGAGGCAGCGGACCGTCCGCCGGAGGACGAGGGGGAGTTCGAGGGCGTGATCCCGCGCGGCGGGTACGGCGGCGGCACTGTGATCGTCCGGGACCACGGCACGTACGAGCCGCCGAGCCGCGACCGCCGGGTTCGGCCGGTGTCCTCGCGCGGTCGGGCGCGGGCCGTACCCACCGACCCGGCTCCGCGGCGGCGGCGAGGACCCGGGGCGCGGACACACCACGTCCCGTCTGCGCGGGTCCGGGCCCGCCGCACCGACCCGGCGCCTCGGCGGTGACGACGAAGCCTCCCGGCTGCCCGTGAGGGCCGGTCACGGCGCAGACCCTGACGCGGAGCCCGGCCAGGTGACCGTCGCGGTGGCCCACCAGGACGGTGCCCGAGGGCGCGGACAGCACCTCGGGCGACACGTCCTCGGCGGGCAGGTCCCGTACGGCCCGGCCCACGGCCTCCCCGGGCGCATGGCCGGTCAGCCTCCGGGCACCGTCGCTGCACCCCGTCACGACGCCGCGGGAGCCGATGATCGCAACGGCGGAGGCGTCCGCCATTGCTCCAGGATCATCCCTGCACCACCGGATCCCAACCGCGCGGCGGTCTACGGCGCCGGGTCAGCCGCGGTGGGCGCGCAGGGCGGCGAGCGCGCGGTCGGCGTGGGCGTTCATGCGCAGTTCGCTGCGGACGACGTCCAGGACGGTGAAGTCCTGGGCGATGACGAACGTGGTGCGCTTGGTGGGCGCCAGGGAGAAGCCCCGCTTCACGCCGTACCGTTCGCGGACGGTGCCGTCGGCGTCGGACAGCAGCGGCATGCCGAGGGAGTGCCGGTCGGTGAACTCCTGCTGCCGCTCGACGGCGTCGCCGCTGATGCCGACGGGCCGGGCACCGACGGCGGCGAACTCCCCGGCCAGGTCGCGGAAGTGGCAGGCCTGGGCGGTGCAGCCGGGCGTCAGGGCAGCCGGGTAGAAGAAGAGGACGACCGGGCCCTCGGCGAGCAGGCCGGACAGACTGCGCTCGGTACCGGTCTCGTCGGGCAGGACGAAGTCCGCGGCCTTGTCCCCGGCCTCCGGCCGCGCGCTCACGAGCGGCCCTCCGCGTTCTTCGCCACGCCGCGGGCCCACAGTACGAGCGGCACCTGCAGGGGCAGGCGCCCCAAGGCTGCCGCCTTCTGCGGGGCCGGACGGTGACGCCAGTCGGCGGCCATCTTCACGTTGGCGGGGAACACGCCGACGAAGAAGGCGGCGGTGGCCAGCGCGGCCGTCCTGCGGGTCCGCGGCAGCGCGAGCCCGGCGGCGAGCGCGAGTTCGGCGACTGCGCTGGCGTAGGTCCAGGTTCTGGGGCTGCCCGGGAGGCCGCGCGGGACGATCGCGTCGAACTGGCGCGGCACGGCGAAATGGGCTGCTCCCGCGGTGGCCAGCAGACCGGCGAGCAGCAGGGGCGAGCGTTCGGACCGGGGCACGGTTCCTCCTCTGGTGGCCTGCCGCGCGATATTACTGGACGGTAGAGGCGTCGGTGCGGGGGCCCCGGCAGCTCCGGTGACCGGCACCCGGGGTGTAGCCCAGGGACCGGCGGAAGACGTCGACGAACGCGACACCGCTGCGGACGGCGCCGCTGCCGCCGATCGTCCTGCCCACGCCGGGCCGGCTGCTGCTGGTGCCGGCTGCGGGAGCCCGGCGCGCGAGGTCGCCGAACGGGAGGATCAGCGGGTGTGACGGCCGGGGCTCAGGCGCGGGTTCCCCCGGCGACCAGGGCACCGGCGCCGCCCGGATGCCGCGTCGGCCGCACCGTGCGTGTGACGTAAGGGGCCTCCACGCCCAGCCGCGCGGCGACTCCCCCGGCCGCCGCCACGGCGCGACGGTGGCACGGCCGAGCGGTACGCCCGCTGAGGCCGGCAGCGGCTCGTGCCGACGGGCGCGCGTGCTCGGGCAGGCGGTGCGGGTGAGCGCACGGCACGGGGCCGGGCACCGCCCTGTCGCCTGACCCGAGTGCAGCGGGTGGCCCTCGCGCGGACGCCGTTCAGGCGAAAGAGCCGGACATCGCGCGTGACCGCGTCCCGGCTCGTCGACACCTCACCCGTGGACCTGCCGCTGATCCCGCCGATGCTCGCCACGTCCGGCTCCCTGCCCCCGCCCGCGCAGGACGCGCGCTGGGCCTACGAGACCAAGCAGGACGGCCAGCGCGTGGTGGTCTACCTCCCCGGGGACGGCAGTGTGCTGCTGCGCGCCCGGTCGGGCGAGGACATCACGGCCGCCTATCCCGAACTCCGCGCGCTGGGCACCGCGCTCGGAGCCACGCCCGCCGTGCTGGACGGGGAGATCCTGGCCCTGGACGCCGGGGGCCGGGCGAGCTTCCAGTTGCTGCAGTCCCGGATGGGGCTGGCCCACGCACCGGCGCGGGCGGCGCGGCGGGCGGCGGAGGTGCCGGCCCAGCTCATCGTGTTCGACGTCATGCACCTGGCGGGCCGGTCGCTGCTGCGCCTCCCCTACGCGCGACGCCGCTCGGCGCTGGAGGACCTCGGTCTGAGCGGCCCCTCCTGGTCGACCCCGGCCGCGCTCGTCGGCCACGGCGCCGAGGCGCTGCGCGCCACCCGGGAGCACGGTCTGGAGGGCCTGGTCTGCAAGCGGCTGGACTCGGTGTACGAGCCGGGTGTGCGCTCCCGGGCGTGGATCAAGATCCGCAACACGCGCACCGAGGACGTCCTGGTCGGCGGCTGGCAGCCCGGCAGGGGACGGCTCACGGGCCTGCCGGGCGCGGTGCTGGTCGGGCAGCGCGCCGCGGGGCGGCTGCGGTACGTGGGAAGTGTCGGCACCGGCTGGAGCGAGGCAGAACGCACGGAACTGGCCGCGCTGCTGGCGGCCGCCGCGACGGGCGTCTGCCCCTTCGACCCGGCGCCCCGTGCCCCGGGCGCGCACTGGGTGGTGCCGCGGCTGGTGGGCGAGGTCCGCTACAGCACGCGCACCCGGGAGGGCTTGTTGCGGCAGCCGTCCTGGCTGCGGCTGCGGCCGGACCTCGCCCCCGAGGAGGCGGCGGCCGACATCCCGGACGACCTGCCCTGAATCACCGCCGGCCCTCAACTGTTGGGCGGCGATTCACCGTGGGGCCGCTGCGCCCCTCTTGGCATGGACGCGTTCAGCGTGGAAGCTGAACGTCCCTTTCCCCCACAGCCGTTGGGCTGCGCCCGGATGACGAGGAGGACGCAGTGTCGTCACGCAGGTTCGTACACAGCAGGAGATGGTTCACCACGGCGGCCGGTGCCGCGGCCCTCGTTCTGGCCTTCCCCGCCACGGCCTTCGCCGCCCCGCCGCAGGCGCTGCCCTCCAACGCGGACGCGCTGGAGCGGACGTACCAGCCGGCCTACGACTACGACACCGACGGCTGCTACCCGACGCCCGCGATCGGCCCGGACGGCACGGTGAACGGCGGGCTCAAGCCGACCGGGGCCCTGAACGGCAACTGCCGGGACGCCGCGGACCTGGACAACACCAACGGCTACGCGCGCTCCACGTGCAACAACGGCTGGTGCGCGATCCTGTACGCGCTCTACTTCGAGAAGGACCAGGCCGTCGCCGGCAGCGGCATCGGCGGCCACCGGCACGACTTCGAGCACGTCGCGGTGTTCGTGCAGGACGGACAGGTCAAGTACGTGTCGACGTCCGCCCACGGTTCGTTCGACGTGCACCCGGCGTCCGAGGTCCGCTTCGACGGCACCCACCCGAAGGTCGTCTATCACAAGGACGGCATCGGCACCCACTGCTTCCGCCTGGCCGGTTCGGGCGACGAGCCGCCGGAGAACCACAAGGGCACCTGGCAGTACCCGGCGCTGGTCGGCTGGAACGGTTACCCGGCAGGGGTGCGCGACAAGCTGGCGTCCCACGACTTCGGCAGCGCCAACTTCGGCCTGAAGGACAGCGACTTCGCGAGCAACCTGGCGGAGGCGAAGCCCTCGGGCATCGCCTTCGACCCGTACGCCTGATCCCGCGCGTCCGGCCGGGGCCACCCGGTGGCCCCGGCCGGACGACCCGGATGGTGCCGGGCCGGGTGCGGGGCGGCGCATCCCGAGCCCGAACCGACGTACCCCGAGCGAGGGTTGTGGAGGGACGGCGCGGACGAGCCCGCCGCAGGGTCTATCGTGTCCGCATGTCCGTCCCCGAACTGATCCGCATCGTCTCCCGCGACTCCCCCATGGCACTCGCCCAGGTCGAGCGCGTCAGGGCCGAGTTGGCCGCCGCCCACCCCGGAGTCCGCACCGAGGTCGTCCCGGTGAAGACCACCGGCGACAAGTGGCTGGGCGATCTGTCCGAGGTCGAGGGCAAGGGCGCCTTCACCAAGGAGGTCGACGCGGCCCTGCTGGCCGGGGAGGCCGACCTCGCCGTGCACTGCGTGAAGGACGTGCCCGCCGACCGGCCGCTGCCCGCGGGCACGGTGTTCGCCGCGTTCCTGAAGCGCGACGACATCCGCGACGCCCTGATCCACCCGGGCGGGCTCACCCTGGCCGAGCTTCCGGCCGGCACCCGCATCGGCACCTCCTCGGTGCGCCGGGTCGCCCAACTGGCCGCCACGCACCCGCACCTGGAGTGCGTGCCGTTCCGGGGCAACGCCAACCGGCGCCTGGCGAAGATGGAGGCCGGGGAGGCCGACGCCCTGCTGCTCGCGGCCTCCGGCCTGGAACGCATCGGCCGGACCGACGTGATCAGCGAGATCCTCCCGACCGAGACGATGATGCCGCCCATCGGCGCCGGCGTCCTGGCGCTCCAGTGCCGCGAGGACGACGCCGACCTGATCGACGCGGTGAGCGGTCTCGGCGACCCGGACACCCACCGCGAGACGACCGCCGAGCGCATGTTCCTGCACGTGCTGCAGGGGCACTGCAACAGTCCCATCGCCGGTTTCGCGAGGGTGGACCACAGCGGCGAACTGTCCTTGCGCGCCTGCGTGTTCACTCCGGACGGCAAGACCCGGCTGAACGCCCACGAGTGGGCGGGCCGGCTCGACCCGGCCACACTGGGCACCTCGGTCGCCGTGGCCCTGCTGCGTCAGGGAGCCCGCGAGATCATCGACGGCATCCCGCACTGATCGGGGCCGCGCCCAGAGAGTCAATCAGGCGGCAGGTAGGCGTATCCGGCGCCGTTGCGGCGGTCCTTGTCCGGGACGCCCACCCCCGCCTGACACGGGATCAGGCGGTCCCCTCCTCCGCCTGGTCCCGCAGGAAGACGCTCACCTGGTGCGCCAGGCTGTCCCGCACCGCGCCGTGCTGGGCCCCGTTGGCCCCCTCGTGGGCGCCGATGGAGCCGGACCACAGACGGCGGTCGGTCCACTCCTCCTCGACGCGCAGCTGCACCTGGACGTCCACCAGGCCCAGGGACTCCTCCGGCCCGGCCGCGTACAGCACGGCGGTGGCGCGGCGCAGCGGATAGACGTCGAAGCCCTCGATGAACTGCGAGTTGCGCCAGTCGAGGAAGGCACTCTCGCCGTCCGCGCCGATCCGCACGTCGATCTGGCCGTCCTCGAGGTGGACGCCGAGGTGCCGGCTGCCGCGGTTCTCGACCGTGACGCGGAGGCGGAAGTAGGTCAGCCCGTCCGCGGCGTCGTCGCGACCCCGGGGCGGCTCCGCCGGTTCCAGACCGTGGACGCGGACCCGCAGACCGGCATGCTCGTCGTACTCCTGCCAGTCCCCGACCACGTTCGGCTCGTACACGCTGCACCTCTCGACCTCTGGAAGCTGCTTCCTATCTGTGGTCTCAGCGCACTGTCAAATGAGCAGAATGCGCTGTGGCCAGGCAGTTCGCCCTTTCTGATCGGTGATCAAGCGCTGCCCAGCGGTTATCCGGGAATGAACGGGGAAAGCGCTTGCTCCGGCGTGCCGCACATCACTTCCACGGGTGAAGATCAATCAGCCGCCCACCCCACCATGCGGCGGCCACCGGCCTCCGGCGAGCGCACGTCGGCAGACCCGGCGCCCGCTCCACGGAGCCGAGACACCCCGAATGTCGTATTGTCGGACTTGTGTCCCTCTGTTCCCTGCCCCGACACGGGCAGGGAAAGTGCTTCGGACAGGAGGCACGTCCGTGGGAGCCGGTCACGGGTCCCGGGCCCCGCGAGGCCCGGCCCCGCGCTCCCCATCCCGCGGGCACCGTCCCTTCCGCACCTGCTCAGGGAGGTGCGCACCATGCGTATCGCCGGCAGCACCCGAACGCACCCCCACGACGACGCCCCCGACACCGCCGCACGGTTCGAGCGGCTCAGGCGGCTGCCCGAGGGGCCCGAGCGCAAGGCCCTGCGCGACGAGCTGGTCGAGGCCTGGCTGCCGATGGCCGAGCGGATCGCCATCCGCTTCCGGGGCCGCGGGGAGTCCCTCGAGGACCTGTACCAGGTGGCGGCCCTGGGCCTCGTCAAGGCCGTCGACCACTACGACCCGGCCCGCGGCTTCGCCTTCGAGGCCTATGCCGTCCCTACGGTCACGGGAGAGATCAAGCGTCATTTCCGCGACCACATGTGGACACTGCACGTGCCCCGCCGGGTCCAGGACCTGCGCAACCGGGTGCGCCAGGCCGCCAAGGAGCTGTCGCAGAGCACGTCCGGCCGCTCCCCCACCGTCGCCGAGATCGCCGGCCACACCAGGCTCTCCGAGGCCGAGGTGCGCACCGGCATGGAGGCCCTGGAGTGCTTCTCCGCGCTGTCGCTGGAGGCGGAGATGCCGGGCACGGACGGCTACGCCCTGGGGGACGCGATCGGCGGCCCCGACCCGGCGTTCGACACCGTCGTCGACCGGGTGGCGGTCAGGCCCTGTCTGGAGGCGCTGCCGGAGCGCGAGCGGATCATCCTCTACCTGCGGTTCTTCAAGGGCATGACCCAGAGCCGGATAGCGGAGCAGCTCGGCATCTCGCAGATGCACGTCTCCCGGCTGCTCAGCAGCTGCTTCGCCCAGCTGCGCGAGGAGCTGCTGGCCGAGGCCCGCTGAGAACGGCGGCGGGCGGAAACCGGTGCCGCCGGGACCCGTCAGTCACGCGCGCCACGGGCCGGGAACCGGTGCCGCCGGGACCGTCACGCCTCCGGCGGCGCTCCCGGAATCCGGGTCGGCCCGGTACGGTCGAGGGCGTCTTCCAGGGCGGCCCGTATCTGCTCGGGCATGATCCCGGTGCGCCCCCAGACGAGGATCAGTTCCGCGACGCTGCGCAGTTTGATGTTGGTGTGCTGGGAGACCTCCTTCAGCACCGCCCATCCCTGGTCGGGCGAGAGGCGGCCGAGCGCCATCACCATCCCGATCGCCTGGTCCACGACGGCGTGGGAGACGACCGCCGCCTTCAGCTGATGGACCTCTTCCTGCAGTGCGAGGATCCGCTCCGAGCCCCCGTCCGTGGGCATGGTCACCTCCCGGTCCGGTGCGCCGCTGTCCCGAACGGCCCACACAGTGCTTGAGTGCCCTGACGCAGTGTTCGACACCTCCATCCTCGTCAGTCGGTCCACCCGCTGCCACCGGGGCGGACCGGTTTCCCGGCGTCGTTTCGGTGCCGCCGCCGGGGTACCCGACAGGCGCCCGCAACGGTTCCGGTCGGACACTGGTGTCAAGCTTCCGGTGACTGCCAGGCCGACGAGATCAGGACGCGAACGACATGAACCACGACAGGCCCACCTCCTTCGGCACGAAGCACGTCCTCTCCTCGCACTCCGTGTTCGGGGCACCCTGCTGGGTGAGTCTGACCAGCCGGGACGTCAAGGCGACGGAGGACTTCTACGGGGCCGTGCTGGGCTGGCAGTGGCGGCCGGCCAAGCTCGGCGACCGCTTCCGGATCGCGCTGGTGGACGGTTCGCCGGTGGCCGGGATCGCCGGGGTGGCGGCCATGTGGCAGATGGCGGTGGCGTGGACGCCGTACTTCGCCGTGCGCAGCGCGGACGACGCCGTGGCGCGGGTGCAGGAGCGCATGGGCACGGTCGCGGTCGGGCCGATCTCCCTGCCGCCCGGGCGGGCGGCGCTGCTGGCCGACCGGGACGGGGCGGCCTTCGGGATCTGGGAGGGCGACCTCTTCACCGACTGGGAGACCTGGCGCAACGCCCAGCCCGCCTTCATCACCCTGCACACCCGCGACGCCTTCGACGCGGCGATCTTCTACGGCGAGGTCCTCGACTGGGCGTCGGAGCGCCACGGCTGCTGCGAGGTCCACTACGAGGGCGGCGAGGTCGTGCTGCGCAGCCGCGGGGACGTCGTGGCCCGGATCGAGTCGGGGGCGCTGGAGGCGGCTCCCGATCCGACGATCCGGCCGCACTGGCAGGTCCACTTCTTCGTGGACGAGGTGGAGGCCTGCGCACGGGCCGCGGAACTGCACGGCGGCAGCGTGCTGTCGAAGGGCGGCGGCGAGGCGGTGCTGCGCGACCACGACGGCGCGCAGTTCACGGTGACCCGGCGCCGTGACCGCTGACCCGGCGCCGGGCTCCGGCCCTGCGGACCGCTCGGTCCGCTCGGTCCGCGGGGGCGCCCCGTCTCCCCCGTCCGTCATCGGGGCCGGCCGTGCCCGGCCTTCGAGGGCCGGGACAGCAGCACCATGCTGCGGGCCCCGACCGTGAGCCCCGCACCCGCCTTGTGCTCCGCCTCGTCGGGGACGGCCTCCGGGTCGGCCGTGTCGATCAGGGCCGTCCAGCGTTCGCCGTAGGCGGCTCCCGGGAGGCGGAAGCCGACCGGCTCCCAGTGGCTGTTGAACAGCAGCAGGAACGAGTCGTCGACGACGGGACGCCCGCGGGCGTCGGGTTCGGCGATGGCGTCGCCGTTGAGGAAGACGCCGACGGAGTGCGCGTCGCCGCGCTGCCAGTCGGCGTCGGTCATCTCGCGGGCGTCGGGCGCGAGCCAGACCAGGTCGGGCAGCGGCTGGTCCGCGCGGGTGAGCGTCTCGCCGAGGAAGAAGCGGCGGCGGCGCAGCACGGGGTGCTCGGTGCGCAGCCGGATGATCCACCGGGTGAACTCCAGCAGGTCGCGCTGCTCCTCGGTGAGCCGCCAGTCGATCCAGGAGGTCTCGTTGTCCTGGCAGTAGGCGTTGTTGTTGCCGCGCTGGGTGCGCCCGAGCTCGTCGCCGTGGCAGAGCATCGGGATGCCCTGGGACAGCAGCAGCGTGGCCAGGAAGTTGCGCTGCTGGCGGGTGCGCAGCTCCCGTACGGCAGGGTCGCGGGTCGGGCCCTCGGCGCCGCAGTTCCAGGACCGGTTGGTGCTCTCGCCGTCCTGGTTGTCCTCGCCGTTGGCCTTGTTGTGCTTGTCGTTGTAGGAGACGAGGTCGCGCAGGGTGAAGCCGTCGTGCGCGGTGACGAAGTTGACGCTGGCGCGGGGCCGGCGCCGGTGGTGCGCGTACAGGTCCGAGGAGCCGGTCAGCCGGGAGGCGAACTCGCCGAGCGTGTGGTCCTCGCCGCGCCAGAAGTCGCGGACCGCGTCGCGGTACATGCCGTTCCACTCCGACCACAGCGGCGGGAAGTTGCCCACCTGGTAGCCGCCCTCGCCGACGTCCCACGGCTCGGCGATCAGCTTGACGCGGCTGATCACCGGGTCCTGCTGGATCAGGTCGAAGAACGCCGACAGCCGGTCCACCTCGTGGAACTGCCGGGCCAGGGTCGCCGCGAGGTCGAAGCGGAAGCCGTCGACGTGCATCTCGGTGACCCAGTACCGCAGCGAGTCCATGATCAGCTGGAGTACGTAGGGGTGGCGCATCAGCAGGCTGTTGCCGGTGCCGGTGGTGTCGTAGTAGTGCTCCCAGTCACCGTCGACCAGGCGGTAGTACGAGGAGTTGTCGATGCCGCGGAAGGAGAGCGTGGGGCCCCTCTCGTTGCCCTCGGCGGTGTGGTTGTAGACCACGTCGAGGATCACTTCGAGGCCGGCCTCGTGCAGCGTCTTCACCATCCGCTTGAACTCGGCGACCTGCCCGCCGCGCGTGGCGTGGGCGGCGTAGCCGTTGTGCGGTGCGAAGAAGCCGATGGTGTTGTAGCCCCAGTAGTTGGACAGGCCGCGGTCGTGCAGCACCCCGTCGTGGACGAACTGGTGGACGGGCATCAGCTCGACGGCCGTGACCCCCAGCGAGGTCAGGTGCTCGACGATCGCGGGGTGGGCCAGCCCGGCGTAGGTGCCGCGCAGTTCCTCGGGTACCTCGGGGTGGGTGCGGGTCAGGCCCTTGACGTGCGCCTCGTAGATCACGGTGTCGGCGTAGGGCCGGCAGGGCCGGGTGTCGTCGCCCCAGTCGAAGGCCGGGTCGGTGACCACGCCGAGCATGGTGTGCCCGGCGCTGTCGGCCGGGTCGGGGCCGTCCGGGTTGCGCTCGTAGAGCGAGGGGTGGTTGTCGATCTGCCCGTCCACGGCGCGGGCGTACGGGTCGAGCAGCAGCTTCGCGGGGTTGCAGCGGTGGCCCGCGGCAGGCGCCCAGGGCCCGTGCACGCGGTAGCCGTAGCGCTGGCCGGGGCCGACGCCGGGCAGGTAGCCGTGCCAGACGAAGCCGTCGACCTCGTTCAGCGGGACCCGCGTGTGGGTGCCGTCGTCGTCGACGAGGACCAGCTCGACGCGTTCGGCCACCTCGCTGAAGAGCGCGAAGTTGGTGCCCTCGCCGTCGTGGTCGGCACCGAGCGGGTAGGGGCGCCCGCTCCACGCGGACACCCCTTTCCGGGTCGGGCGCCGGGTCACCGGGCGTCCTCCAGGAGGACGTCCTCGGTGAGGGCCGGGGCGGCCAGCTGGGCCGCCGGGAGTTCGCGGGGCACCTGGAGGCCCTCGCTCTCGCGCGGCGGGGGCGCGGTCGGCACCAGTGGGACGCGCTCGCCGGCCCGGGCACGCTGGGAGAACCAGATGATCTTGCTGCCCGTCTCGGTGGCGCAGCATCCCCAGCCGTCGCTCATCGCGGCGAGGTGCTGCAGGCAGCCGCGCAGCTCCTGGTCCGGGCGCAGGGCCCGGTCGTTGTCCCCGATGGCGGTGATCAGGTGCTGCCCGTTCCACCACATCTCGATCGACGTGTTCTTGTCCGTGGCGTGCTCGTCGATGGCCTTGAGCAGCATCTCGGCACCGCCGCAGACGGGCTGGACGAGGTTGTCCAGGTCCCAGAACCTCAGGTGCGCGGCCAGAATGCGGCTGACCTGTCCCACCCGGTCCGGGCTGACTTCCACGTCGAGGTGGTAGTAGCAGGGCACTGCGGTCTTCATCGGTCGGCTCCTCACCGCGAAGCTCAGCTCCTCCTCGTCCGCGGTCTGCGGAACGAGCCCCGAACACAGAACGTGAGCGCCTATCGCTTCTGAGTCACCTTCAGGGTGAGGCTACTAGCCCGTTCGTGCAACACGAGCGCACGCCTGAGGCGCCCCGGCATACATGTGAGCGGGTCGAGGGGCTCGAACGGCGCAGCAGAGCCACCGTTGGTTGAAGTTCCAACAGGACGCTGCGTCATCACCCGTGCACCATTTGTCAAGAACTCGATCGCCGTCACGGGTCCGTGTCGCTGCGCACGGCACGCCGTCCGACCGTCGGGAGACCGTGCCCCTCGAGCCCGAAAGGTGATCGGCGCCATGCTGCTACCCGCCAAAGCCGAAGTCGCCCGGCAGTTGCGGCGTTACCGGGCCTGGGAACGCGTGATGCTCGCGGCTCCCGACGACCGCACGGTGCGGACCACGTTCGAGGACTCGGGCTACACGCTCTGCGTGCTGATGGGCAAGCGCTGTGCGCGGGAGGCGGCGGACGCGGCCGAGCGGTACCTGAGCGCCGGTCAGGCCGGAACGCTCCAGGAGCCGCAGGTCACCTGCCTGCAGGAGCCGGGCGAACGGCGGCGGGCCGCCGCGATCGGCCGAAGACCGTCGGCGGCGGAACGCCTGTCCCCGGCGGCCGAGCGCCGAGCCCCGGCCGTGGAACGGCGGTCCCCCGCGGGGCGGTGACGCCCCTCGCGCACATCCTGTCCCCTGAACCGGGCCGCGCGGCCCGGCTTTCGAGCACGGTGGAGGTGAGGACCATGAGCAGGACCCGGGCCATCGGCCGCATCCCGGTACGGGACGTCCGCCCGGCCGTGGAGGGCGGCAACCGGCCGGCCAAGGCGGTCGTGGGAGAGACGTTCGAGGTCACCGCCACCGTGTTCCGTGAGGGGCACGACACGGTGGCCGCCAACGTGGTGCTGAAGGACCCCGAGGGCCGTCCCGGCCCGTGGACGCCGATGCGGGAGCTGACGCCCGGCAGCGACCGCTGGGGCGCCGAGGTCACCCCGGACGCGACAGGCCGCTGGACGTTCCGGGTGGAGGCCTGGAGCGATCCGGTGGCCACCTGGCGCCACGCGGCGGGCATCAAGGTCCCGGCCGGCATCGACCCGGGACTGGTCCTGGAGGAGGGAGCGGACCTCTTCCGGCGGGCGGCGGCCGGCGTGCCGAAGGAGGAGGGCCGCGGTGTGCTGCTCGACGCGGCCGCGAGGCTGCGCGACGACTCGCTGCCCCCGGCGGTGCGGCTGGCGGCGGCGCTGACCCCCGAGGTGGTCGCGGTCCTGGACCGGCACCCGTTGCGGGACCTGGTCAGCACGTCCGAGCCGCTGCCGCTGCTGGTGGAGCGGGAGCGGGCCCTGTACGGGTCCTGGTACGAGTTCTTCCCCCGTTCCGAGGGCACTCCGGAGAAGCCGC
>NZ_JBHYQH010000025.1:0-95445 GCF_042746715.1 Streptomyces sp. NPDC058741
CCGATGGTACTGCAGGGGGGACCCTGTGGGAGAGTAGGACGCCGCCGAACAATTATTGGGAGAACCCCCGCATCTGGTGATGCGGGGGTTCTCTGCGTTTACGCTCGAATCATGCGCTACGACCTCGTGATCTTCGACAACGACGGTGTCCTCGTCGACAGCGAACCGATTTCCAACCGGCTGCTGGCCGCCTATCTGACCGAGCTCGGCCACCCGACGTCGTACGAGGACTCCCTGCGCGACTACATGGGCTCCGCCATGCACCGCATTCACGACCTGGTGCGGGAGCGGACCGGGCAGCGGCTGCCGGCCGACTTCGACGACGTCTTCCACGCCTGGGTCTTCGCCGCCTTCGAACAGGACCTGAAACCGGTGCCCCGAGTCGAGGAGGTCCTGCAGAAGCTCGTCGCCGACTCCGTGCCGTACTGCGTGGCGTCGTCCGGAAGCCATGAGCGGATCCGGGTGGGGCACCGGACGACCGGACTCGACCGGTTCTTCGACGAGAGGCGGATCTTCAGTTCGGAGGACGTGGGCAGGGGGAAGCCGGCGCCGGACCTGTTCCTGCACGCGGCCGAGCGGATGGGGGTGGCGCCGGAGCGGTGCGTCGTCGTCGAGGACAGTCCACTGGGGGTGCAGGCGGCGGTCGCGGCCGGCATGGACGTCCACGGCTTCACCGCCATGACGCCCGCGGAGCGGCTGGCCGGGGCCGGACGGCTCTTCTCCGACATGGCCGAGCTGCCCGACCTGCTCGCGTGAGAAGCGCGTGGCAACCGAAGGAAGCTGAACCGCATTCATCTTCGGCTGGATCTACCCACGGGTAAGCCCGAGCCCTACGCTCGCCGCCATGACTGATGTGCTGCGGCGCGGCAGGGGCTCGCTGGCGTTCGGCTTCTTCGTGCAGGGGATCGCCTTCGCTCTGCTCGTGACGCGGATCCCCGCCGTCCAGGACCGGTACGGGGTGTCCGACGCCCTGCTGCCGGCGTTCCTGGCCGCGGTGCCGATCCTCGCGGGCATCGGGAGTGTCGCCACCGAGCGGCTGGTGCGGCGGCTCCCTCCGAGCCGGCTGCTGCGGTGGTCGCAGCCGGTGGTGCTGCTGGCGCTGCTCGGTGTCGGGGCCGGGGAGCGGAGGGTGGAACTCGCGGTCGCGCTCGCCGTGTTCGGGCTGGCCGTCGGGATGCTGGACGCGTCGGTGAACATGCTCGGGGTGAGCCTGCAGCGGGCGTACGGGCGCAGCATCATGCTCAGTTTCCACGCGGCCTACAGCCTGGGCGGGATCGTGGGGGCCTCGCTGGCGTGGGTGGGGGCGCACGGGGGGCTGGCGTTGCGGGTGTCGTACCTGCCGGCCGTGCTGGTGGGGAGCCGGTGGTACGTCGACGACCGGGGCGCGGGAGAAGGCCGAGGGGGAGGAGCGGGTCGTCGTCTTCCGGTGGCTGCTGCCGCTGTGCCTGGTGATGACGGTCGCGTACATCGGGGACTCGACGGTCTCCCACTGGAGCGCGAAGTACCTGCAGGACGTGCTCGGCAGTTCGGAGCAGCTGGCGACGGTGCCGTACAACGTGTACATGGTCACGACGCTGCTGGGGCGGACCATCGGGGACTTCGGGGTGCGGCGGTTCGGGGCCGTGGCGGTCGTGCGGGCGGGTGCGCTGGTGGCGGCCGGTGGGTTCGCGGTGGTGGCGGCAGCGCCCGGGGCGTGGGTCGGGATGCTGGGGTTCACCCTGCTGGGGCTGGGGTTGTGCGTGCTGGTGCCGCAGACCTTCGCGGCGGCCGGGAGGCTGTTCCCGGGGGCTTCGGACGCGGTCGTGGCGCGGCTGAACGTCTTCAACTACGTGGGGTTCCTGGTCGGTTCGCCTTTGGTGGGTGCGCTCGGCGAGCTGTGGAGCTACCGCGGGGCGATGCTCGTGCCGATGGTGTTGGTGCTGGTGACGCTGGTGTACGCCCGGTCGTTCGCGCCTCGGCCCGACCGATACGGTGGCGGGCATGAGCGGCCGCGCACAGCTGATGTGGGACGAGGCAGTAACGGGCTATGACTTCGGTCCGGGGCATCCGATGGACCCCGTCCGCCTCGCCCTGACCCGGAGGCTCGTCGACGCCTTCGGGCTGGACCGGGAGGTGGACGTGGTGGCCGCCAAGGCGGCCGGGGAGTCGACGCTGCGGCTCGTCCACCGGCAGGACTACATCGAGGCCGTGAAGGCCGCCTCGGCGGATCCGGGGGCGGCGGACCAGTCGTACGGGCTGGGGACTGTGGACGATCCGGCGTTCGCGGGGATGCACGAGGTGTCGTCGCTGATCGCCGGGCAGTCGGTCGGGGCGGCGGAGGCGGTGTGGCGGGGTGAGGCGCTGCACGCGGTGAACTTCGCGGGCGGGCTGCACCACGCGATGCCGGGCGGCGCCTCCGGGTTCTGCGTCTACAACGACGCCTCGCTGGCGATCGCCCGGCTGCTGGAGCTGGGCGCCGAGCGGGTGGCGTACGTCGATGTCGACGTGCATCACGGGGACGGGGTGCAGGCGGCCTTCTGGGACGACCCGCGGGTGCTGACGATCTCGCTGCACGAGCATCCCCGGACGCTGTTCCCGCAGACCGGGTGGCCGCAGGAGACCGGGCCGGAGTCGGCGGAGGGCTCGGCGGTGAACGTGGCGCTGCCGGCCGGGACCGGGGACGCGGGGTGGCTGCGGGCGTTCCACGCGGTCGTGCCGGAGCTGATCGCCGACTTCCGGCCGCAGGTGCTGGTGACGCAGCACGGGGCCGACACGCACTTCGAGGATCCGCTGGCGCATCTGGCGGTGTCGCTGGACGCGCAGCGGGCGGTGCAGGCGGCCTGTCACGACCTGGCGCACGCGCACGCCGACGGGCGGTGGGTGGCCCTGGGAGGGGGCGGCTACGCCGTGGTGGACGTCGTGCCGCGGTCCTGGACGCATCTGGTCGCGATCGCTGCGGGCCGGGCCGTGGACCCGGAGTCGGTGATCCCGGAGTCATGGCGGCAGCACGTGTTCGCGAGGACGCGGCAGCTGGCCCCGGGGCGGATGACGGACGGGCGCTGGCCCGTTCGGTGGGCCTCCTGGGAGGAGGGCTACGACCCGGCCGACCGGCTGGACCAGGCGGTGCTGGCGGTCCGGCGGGCGGTGTTCCCGCTGCGGGGGCTGCTGGCGTGACGCCCGGCCGGTGAGGGCGGTCCGTACGCCGGTCGTGCGGTGTTCCGGGGTTTCCGGGGACATGTGCGGCTCCGGTCACGGACGATCTTTTCGTGCTGACCTCCGAAGCTCTGCGTGCGCACCTGGTGGGCGCGCGGCTCGCCGGTACCGTGGCCACCTCGCGTGAGGAGAGCCTGCGCAGCTACCGGCTCTTCGCCGCGCGGGACCCCCGGGTGCTCCTCGGGATCGATCCCGAGGGTGCCTGGGAGCAGCGGGACGTGATCGAGTTGATGGCGGACCGGTGTGGGGTTTCGGCCGACTTCCGGGAGACTTCCGGCCAGGATGTGATCGATCCGGAGCGTACGCTGGTCGCGCTGGACGCCTTCGCGGACCGTCTGGCCGACGCCGCCCGGCGGGGTGCGCCCGTGCTTCTCGGCACCGGTCACCCGCACCGGCTGCTCGGTTTCTACGCCGCTCTGGCAGACGCGCTGTCGGCGGCGGGATGTGCCGTCCTCACCCCGGCGCAGGGTCGCTGTGTCGACATGACGACCCGGTTCGGTCTACGCACGCACCACCTCGACTACGTACGAGGCGTCGCGCTGGTGCGGACACCCGGCGCGGAACGCCCCGGTTGTGAGCCCGGCGCGCATACGCACTCACCCCTGCCGGTCCGTACGGCGCTGGCCGCTGCCGCGGAGGCCGGCGGGCCTCTGCCCGAGCTGGTGATCGGGGACCACGGCTGGGCCTGCGGGGCAGGTCAGCTGGGGTTCGAGGCCATCGGCCCGGCCGACACGGACGACCCGGCGCTGTTCGTGGGGGAGGCCGAGGGGTCCGTTTCCGTCGTCGTCCCACTCGATGACGGCGTCCGGTCCGATTACTACCTGCCGCTGACCCGCTACGTAATCAATCGGGCGTGTCTGTCACAGTAGGCCGCCGATGGGTGCACCTCTTCCCCACTCGCATCACCCGCCTCTACATTGGGGAGTGAGCACGCAGCGACGAAGAGTCACCGGAAGGGGAAGCCGGTGGCCGTCGAGTGCGGAAGGTTCAGGTGTGTCATGGCTGCAGCTGGCGAAAGGCCTCTGAACGAGGTTCAGTTCCTTACCGTGGCGGAAGTCGCCTCGGTGATGCGAGTGTCGAAGATGACCGTGTACCGGCTGGTGCACAGCGGTCATCTGCCCGCGATCCGTGTGGGGCGGTCCTTCCGCGTCCCGGAGCAAGCGGTTCACGAGTACCTCCGCGAGAGTTACGTGGGGGTGGAAACCGCCTGACGACTGGCCGGGGTGATCCCCAGAGGGCACGTCGGGATCGCCCCGGGCACCTCGATTACGACCTCAGCGCTCGGTTGGGTAGGCTGGCCCCTCGTAGGTCGTATGGGCCCATGGCGCCCAAACACCGAGTGATGAGAAGTGAGCGAGGGTAGTCGTGGGCTCTGTTATCAAGAAGCGGCGCAAGCGGATGGCGAAGAAGAAGCACCGCAAGCTGCTCAAGCGCACGCGCGTTCAGCGTCGTAACAAGAAGTAGGTTCGCGGCGCGGACTGCGCGAGAGCGTTGCTGTGGCCCCTCACCGGTCGGTGGGGGGCCACAGTCGTACCGGCTCGCGGTTGTTGCCGCTCGTACGTACGGCTGCTTCGTTCGCCTCGGGCATCGCGGGGTCGTCACAGCGCACCGCGGACCCGCTAAGTTGGCCCCACGGGGGAACGCGGCGGGACCAGAGGTTTCTGAAGGAAGGCGCTGATCTTGGGCAAGGTCGTGCTCGTCACCGCAGTGGCCCGCCCGCTGGGGGGCCGGTTCGTCCGGCGGATCCAGCGTGACCCCGAGGTGGACCGGGTGATCGCCGTGGACGCGGTGCCGCCCGAGCACCATCTGGGCGGGGCCGACTTCGTCCAGGCGGACATCCGGCAGCCCGGGATCGCGCGGGTGCTCGCCGAGACGGGCGCCGACACGGTCGTCCACCTCGACGTGACGGGCACCCCGCTGGGCAGCGGCAACCGGGCGTCCCTGAAGGAGACCAACGTCATCGGCACCATGCAGCTGCTCGGTGCCTGCCAGAAGTCGCCGGCCGTGCAGCGGCTGGTCGTGAAGTCCAGCACCAACGTCTACGGTTCGGCGCCGCGTGATCCGGCCGTCTTCACCGAGACGACCCCGCCCAAGTCGCTGCCCAGCGGCGGCTTCGCCAAGGACACCGTCGAGGTCGAGGGCTATGTGCGGGGCTTCGCGCGGCGGCGGCCGGACGTGGCGGTGTGCGTGCTGCGGTTCGCCAACATCCTCGGCCCGAGCGCGGACACCCCGCTCGCCTCGTACTTCGCGCTGCCGGTCCTGCCGACGGTGTTCGGCTACGACCCCCGGCTGCAGTTCGTGCACGAGGACGATGTGATCGAGGTGCTGCGGCTCGGCTCCCACGAGCCCCGGCGGGGCACGCTCAACAGCGGCACCTTCAACATCGCCGGCGACGGAGTCCTGCTGCTGTCCCAGTGCTCCCGTCGCCTCGGGCGCCCCACGGTGCCCCTGCTGCTCCCCGCCGTCGTCTGGGCGGGCTCGCTGCTGCGCACGCTGGGCATGTCGGACTTCTCGCCGGAACAGATCCGGCTGCTCACCCACGGCCGGGTCGTCTCCACGGGCCAGATGCGCGAGACGCTGGGATTCCAGCCCAAGTACACGACCGCGGAGACGTTCGCGGACTTCGCCCGCAGCCGAGGACCGGGACTCCTTCCGCCCGAGGCCGTCGCGGAGGCCGTCGACCGGATCGCCGCGCTGCCCCTGGCGGGCGGCGGTCAGAGCCCGGCGCAGAGCGCCGACTGAGGAGCGCATCAACGATGGTGGACGCCAAGGTCATTCCGTTCGACGACGACCGGTCCCGGGGGAGCGCCGCGCAGCGCCCCCAGCGGCGCCGGAGCGCGGGGAACCGCCGCCCGGGCACGGAGTCCACGCCGGTCCGTGAGGTGCAGCCCCTGCCCACCGGGGAGGTCCCGCAGGATGATGAGCCCGTGACGGCCGGGGAGCAGCCCCCGGAGGGGCCCCGGGGCGGCGACGGTGGCCTGGAGCGGCGGATCGCGGGCGGCCTGGCCTTCCTGCGCCGCCGCCTCACCGGCGACTACGAGGTCGACGACTTCGGCTACGACGAGGAGCTGACCGACCAGGTCCTGATGTCGTTGCTGCGCCCGCTGTACGAGAAGTACTTCCGGGTCGAGGTGAAGGGCATCGAGAACATCCCGTCGGAGGGCGGCGCCCTGATCGTCGCCAACCATTCGGGGACGCTGCCGATGGACGGCCTCATGCTGCAGGTCGCCGTCCACGACAACCACCCGGCCGGCCGGCATCTGCGGCTGCTCGCCGCGGACCTGGTGTTCATGCTGCCGGTGGTCAACGAGCTGGCCCGCAAGCTCGGCCACACCCTGGCGTGTGCCGAGGACGCGGCGCGGCTGCTGCATGAGGGCGAGCTGGTCGGGGTGATGCCGGAGGGCTTCAAGGGCCTCGGCAAGCCCTTCGCGGACCGCTACAAGCTGCAGCGCTTCGGCCGCGGCGGTTTCGTCTCGACGGCCCTGCGCGCGGGGACGCCGATCGTGCCGTGCTCGATCGTCGGGGCCGAGGAGATCTACCCGATGATCGGCAACGCGAAGACGGTCGCCCGGCTGCTGGGGTTCCCGTACTTCCCGCTGACGCCGACGTTCCCCTGGCTCGGGCCGCTCGGCGCGGTGCCGCTGCCGACCAAGTGGACGATCCAGTTCGGTGAGCCGATCCCGACGGACGGCTATCCGCCGGAGGCCGCCGAGGACCCGATGCTGATGTTCAACCTGACCGACCAGGTCCGGGAGCAGATCCAGCACACGCTGTACAAGCTGCTGGTGCAGCGGCGGTCGGTCTTCTTCTGAGCCCGCCCGGGCACGCCGGTGGGGCGCCCCTCGCCGAGGGGCGCCCCACCGATGTCGTCTAGCCCGCGTCCTCGCTGTCGATGCCGAGCCCGGGCAGCAGGCCGGGCAGCAGGGGCGGGAGGGTCACATCCGGCTCGGGGGTCGGTGTGACGCCGTCAGCGGACGGGCTGGTGCTCGTCTCGCTGTCCTTCGGCGGGTCGAGGAGACCGCCCGTGCTGCCCCCGAGCAGGCCGTCGCTCTCGCTGCCGGAGCCCGCCGAGCTGCTGGGGCTGCTCGTGCGGCCCTCGTCGCTGTCGCGGCTGCCGCCGTCGCTGGGCCGCGTCGAGTGGTCGGTGCCGGAGGAGCCGCTGGGGGCCGCCTCGGATGCCCCCCGGCGTTTGCCGTCGTCGCCGCCCTGGGCCGGGGGCTCGGGCAGCAGGGAGCGCAGCGGGGCGACGTCCTGCTCTATGGCGTCGAAGACGGACGACACCTGCTCGCTGACGTCCCCGAGCTGCACGGGCAGCCGGTCGCGCAGCTCGCCCCAGGTCTGGCGGTGGGAGCGGGAGAACGCGGACAGGGCCTGGATGGGGCCGAGTGAGTCCGGGTCGTGCTCGTACGCCTCGCTCAGCAGCCGGTGGCCCTCGGACGCGTCGTGCCGCACCGCGGACAGGGCGCGGCGGATCTCGCCCAGGGACTCGTGGTCCAGCGGGCCGCTGCGGCCGCGCTCCATGAGGCGCCGGGCCTCGCTGAGCCGGGTGGACGCGTGGTCGAGGTAGACCCGGCCGCGTTCGTCCGCCCCGTCGGCAAGGCCGAGCTTGACGTCCTCGATGCCGCGCTTGAGGCCGTAGAGCGAGTCACCGGGCAGGGCGTCGGAGCTGGCGGCGGAGACGCCGCCCAGGGCGCTCGCGGCCAGGCCGACGCTGAGCCCGCCCGCGGTGAGGCCCTTGGCGAGGCGGGACCGCGGTCGCAGCTTCTTCAGCGTCGCGCGGTGGGCGCCACGGGCCCGGGTGGAGCGCTGCCCGGGGACCGCGCGGTCCGTCGCCCCGCCTCCTGCGGTGCCCTCCTGGAGCATGGCCTCGAACGCGGCCACCAGCTGGGCCCGCTGGACGACCTTGACCTCCGGGTCGAGCACCGGCTTGGGCAACGCGTCCAGACCGGAGGCGAGCGCCAGCAGGCGCGCTTCCTCGGTCGGGTCCGCGGCCGCCGGGGCCGGGGGCGATCCTTCGGACTGCTCGGCCGCCGTGCCCTGCTCGGACTGCTCCTCCAGGGCCTGGGCGAAGGCGTTCGCCCGCCGGTGCGCCGATACGTTCGCGATCACTGGCGGCACCTCCTCTCGTCATGACGGTCGACTCCCCAGGGGGTCCTGAGGGTTGCACACCCTGACGGCGACCACACGATCGGGTGAGCGGAGTCGGCCAGGGGGTGACCACAGGGAGCCTGCATCCCGCACAACGAGCGGCGTGGCACTTGGGTTACGGACACCGGCCTGCCGAATACCGGAGTCAACGAAGTCTCACGCACGGTGAGTTGACCGTAGCCGAGGGTGCGGTCCCCATCAGCGGGCGTCTTCCGGGAGGAGCCGGGCGAGGGTGCGGACGGCCCGGTACTGGAGGGTCTTGATGGCGCCCTCGTTCTTGCCCATGACCCGGGCCGTCTCGGCGACCGAGAGGCCCTGGAGGAAGCGGAGCGTCACACACTCCTGCTGCTGGGGGTTGAGCCGCCGTACGGCGTCGAGCAGGGCGGCGTTGGAGAGGGACTCCAGGACGGAGTCCTCGGGGGAGCGCTCGACCTCGTTGGCGTCGAGCATCTCGCCGGTGGTGATCTCGAGACGGAAACGGCTGGACTTGAAGTGGTCCGCGACCAGGTTGCGGGCGATCGTGACGAGCCAGGCGCCGAAGTCGCGCCCCTGCCAGGTGAAGGTGCCGATGCGGCGCAGGGCGCGCAGAAAGGTCTCGCTGGTGAGGTCCTCGGCGGTCGCCCTGCCCCCGACCCGGTAGTAGATGTACCGGTACACGGTGTCGCTGTACTGGTCGTAGAGGCGGCCGAAGGCGTCGGCCTCGCCGGCCTGGGCGCGCTCCACGAGGTCCATCATCCGGGCACTGTCGCTGTCCGCGGCGGGCCGGCGTGCGGTGGCCGCCCCGGACGGGCGCCCTCGTCTGCCGACCGCGGCGCTGCCGTCGGCCAGTGCGTAGCACGGGCCTACGGGCGCGGCGGTGGCGAATGCGGGGACGGCGTACGCGGTGGGGACGAAGCCGCGCAACAGGTCGAGGACCGTTGCGCGCAGCGTAGCCAGGCCCGAGGCGTCAACCCCGACGTGTGGGTACACGGGACTCCCAGAGGCAGAGCTTCCATCACGTGCAGTACGGAACCGTTCACCCGTCGTAGCGACGGAGGGGTACCGGATTGCGTCTGAGGAGAATAACGCTTCGTGCAGGAGCTACTACACCGAGTTGCTCAAATCGTCGATTGCGTCGCTTCCGTAACCGATTGACACCGGATCAAGTGCCTGATCTTGCACGGTTGTTGATCGAAACGGTTCGTATGGCGCCTGAGTGCAGGGCGTCTTATGGCCGTGTGCAGCCAAGAGGACTGGACAGGCGGTTGTGGGGGTACGCCAGTTGGATTGACGTGGTGTGTCATCCCGGACACGAAGGTGTCCCGGTTTGATCGGACGGGTCAGCGGCGGCGGCGGTGCAGGGCGATGGCGGCCGCCGTGCCGCCGGCGACCGCGCCGACGCCGGCCGCGGCCGGGAGGCCGACCTTGGCGGCCTTGCGGCCGGTGCGGTAGTCGCGCAGGCGCCAGTCCAGCTGCCGGGCGTGCTTGCGCAGCTTGGGGTCCGGGTTGATGGCGTAGGGGTGGCCGACCAGCGAGAGCATCGGGATGTCGTTGTGCGAGTCGCTGTAGGCGGCGCAGCGGCGCAGGTCCAGGCCCTCCGCGAGGGCCAGCGCGCGGACCGCCTCGGCCTTCGCGGGGCCGTGCAGCGGTTCGCCGACGAGCTTGCCGGTGTAGACGCCGTCGACGGACTCGGCGACCGTGCCGAGCGCGCCGGTCAGGCCGAGGCGGCGGGCGATCACCTGGGCGATCTCTACGGGGGCCGCCGTCACCAGCCACACCTTCTGGCCCGCGTCCAGGTGGGCCTGGGCGAGGGCGCGGGTGCCCGGCCAGATGCGCTCGGCCATGTACTCGTCGTAGATCTCCTCGCCGATCGACTGCAGCTCGGCGACGCGGTGGCCCTTGACGATGGACAGCGCCGAGTCGCGGGCCTCCTGCATGTGCTCGGGGTCCTCGACCCCGGCCAGCCGGAACCACGCCTGCTGCCAGGCGAAGCGGGCGAGCTCGCGCGTCTCGAAGAACTTCCGCTTGTACAGGCCCCGCCCGAAGTGGAAGAGGGCGGCGCCCTGCATGACGGTGTTGTCCAGGTCGAAGAAGGCGGCGGCGCGGTCGTCGCCGTGTACCGGGAACTGCGGTTCCGTCGTGCCGGCGGCTTCCTGCGTGGATTTGCGGGCAGCCTCCGCCGAGGCCTCGCCTGCCAAAACGCTCCGCGCCGTGGCGGAGCGCCTACGGGGTGTGAGCCATCCGAGAGCGGCCATGGCGTGAGCATAGCCATGTCGTCCGGGGGATCCGGAGCCGCGACGTTCGGAGCGTGTGAACTCTCGGCGAGCGTGTCGTTAAAGAGGCGGAACGGGGCCGAGGGCACCCGGCGTGTCCGCTGGTGCTTGCGCGGGTCTTCCCCCCGTGCGCGGGCGCGCGACAATGGCCGGCATGAGTCTCTTCCGCCGCAGGCCCCCTCGGGACCGGCTCGTGACCCTGATCCGCAAGCCCGGCTGTCACCTGTGCGACGAGGCACAGGTCGTCGTGGAGAAGGTGTGCGGAGATCTGGGAGTCCCCTGGGAGCAGAAGGACATCACCGAGGACCGCGAACTGCACGACCGGTACTGGGAGCAGATCCCCGTCGTGCTGCTCGACGGCGCACAGCACACCTTCTGGCGCGTGAACGAGGACCGCCTGCGC
Organism: Streptomyces sp. NPDC058741; assembly: GCF_042746715.1. Classification (NCBI taxonomy): domain Bacteria; kingdom Bacillati; phylum Actinomycetota; class Actinomycetes; order Kitasatosporales; family Streptomycetaceae; genus Streptomyces; species Streptomyces sp. NPDC058741. The sequence goes on from NZ_JBHYQH010000025.1 coordinate 10,996, forward strand.
AAGGCGCTGACCGACTGAGCCGGACCGCCGGGACGACTGACCGATGAGTACAAAGCGGGTCGGGAGTCGCTTGGGATCGACGGCGACTTGGTCTCGGGGGCGGGATTCACTGAGGAGAGTGTGCGGTTCCGCCCCCAGAAGAAAAGGAACGGCGGTGTCCGTGCGCCGGTTCCCCATGGGTGTGCCGGAGGTGCGTGAGCCCGGTCACGTTGGGCGGGCAAATCGGACACCATCTTTGTGCACGCGTTCACAAAGACATAGCCTGCATTCGACGGGGCGGTCATGTAGGGACGTATGACCGCCTACAGCCCCGCTCTACCCGCAGGAGCACCGTGGCAACTGGCCGAACTCACCGACCGGCGACCCGCAGCCGAGGCATTCCCGAGGCCACCGTCGCCCGGCTTCCGCTGTACCTCCGCGCGCTGACCGCACTGTCGGAGCGCTCGGTGCCCACGGTCTCCTCCGAGGAGCTCGCGGCCGCGGCGGGGGTCAACTCCGCGAAGCTGCGCAAGGACTTCTCCTACCTCGGGTCGTACGGCACGAGGGGCGTCGGCTACGACGTCGAGTACCTCGTCTACCAGATCTCCCGCGAGCTGGGCCTGACCCAGGACTGGCCGGTCGTGATCGTCGGTATCGGAAACCTCGGCGCCGCGCTCGCCAACTACGGCGGGTTCGCCTCCCGGGGCTTCCGCGTCGCCGCGCTGATCGACGCCGACCCGGCCATGGCGGGCAAGCCCGTCGCCGGCATCCCGGTGCAGCACTCCGACGAGCTGGAGCGGATCATCGAGGACAACGGCGTGTCCATCGGTGTCATCGCCACCCCCGCCGGTGCCGCCCAGCAGGTCTGCGACCGGCTCGTGGCCGCCGGGGTCACCTCCATCCTGAACTTCGCGCCGACCGTGCTGTCCGTCCCGGACGGCGTCGACGTGCGCAAGGTCGACCTCTCCATCGAGCTGCAGATCCTCGCCTTCCACGAGCAGCGCAAGGCCGGCGAGGAGGCCGCGAGCGCCGACGCCCTGCCCGCCGCCCGCAGCGACTCCGCCGACCAGGGGCCCGACGGGGACATGCCCGCCGTGATGCCGGCATGAGCCTCCTCGTCGTCGGACTCTCCCACCGCAGCGCCCCGGTCAGCGTCCTGGAGCGGGCCTCGCTCGCCGCGGACGCCCAGGTCAAGCTGCTGCAGGACACGGTCGCCGTCGAACCGGCCTCCGAGGCCGCGGTGCTCGCCACCTGCAACCGCATCGAGCTCTACGCCGACGTGGACAAGTTCCACGCCGGTGTCGCCGAGCTGTCCACGCTGCTCGCGCAGCACAGCGGCGTCGGCCTGGAGGAGCTCACCCCCTATCTGTACGTGCACTACGAGGACCGGGCCGTCCACCACCTCTTCTCGGTGGCCTGCGGACTGGACTCGATGGTCGTCGGCGAGGGACAGATCCTCGGCCAGATCAAGGACTCCCTGGCCCGGGCGCAGGAGCTGCACACCGCGGGACGGCTGCTGAACGACCTGTTCCAGCAGGCCCTGCGGGTCGGCAAGCGCGCCCACTCCGAGACCGGTATCGACCGCGCCGGCCAGTCCCTGGTCACCTTCGGCCTGGAGCAGCTGGCCGCGGGCGGTGAGGTGCAGACCTGGGCGCGGGGCAAGAGGGCCCTGGTCATCGGCGCCGGCTCGATGTCCTCGCTGGCCGCGGCCACGCTCGCGCGGGCCGGGGTCGCCGAGGTCGTGATCGCCAACCGCACCCTCGACCGGGCCGAGCGGCTCGCGGAGATACTCGGCGAGGGCGACGACACGGACGTGCTGGCCCGCGCGGTACCGATGGAGTCGGTGCCGGTCGAGCTGACACGTGCCGATGTCGCCGTCTCCTGCACCGGGGCGACCGGCCTGGTCCTGACCGCCGAGGCGGTCGCCGAGGCCGCCGGGGACCGCGCGCCGTCGGCCGCGCCCGGCGGTGACGGACCGGCGGCACCGGGCGGCGGCTCCGGCCGGGCGACCGGCCCGGGCGCGCAGCGCGACCCGTCGGGCACCGGCCTCGGCACCGAGGACGGCTGCCCGCTGGACCTCACCGCCGTGCAGGGCACCGCGGGATTCTCCGTGGCGGGCGAGGCGGCCGTGGCCGGCATGGCCGCCGCCGATCTGGAACAGCACGCCGCGTGGGTGGACAACGGCACGCCGGGCGCCCAGCGCACCGCGACCGCCGCCCGGCCCGGCACCCCCGACCCGGCCGCGGAGGCCGACGCCATCGCCGCGCTCGCCGCGACCGCCGCCACCGTGGGCCGGATCCCCGAGCGGCGCAGGCCCGAGCCGGTCGTGGAGCCGCAGCGGCCCGAGCCCGTGCTCTTCCTGCTGGACCTGGCGATGCCGCGCGACATCGACGCGGCCGTGCACCGGCTGGCCGGGGTGCGGCTGGTCGACATCGAGTCGCTGGCGGAGGCCTCCGCGGGCGCCCCGATGGCCGCCGACGTGGACCTGGTCCGGCGCATCGTCTCCGACGAGGTCACGGCCTTCGGGGCCGCACAGCGGGCCGCGCACATCACCCCGACCGTGGTCGCCCTGCGCACCATGGCCGCCGATGTCGTGGCCAGCGAGATCGCCCGCCTGGACGGGCGGCTGCCCGGCCTCGACGACAAGCACCGCGCGGAGATCACCCAGACCGTGCGGCGCGTGGTGGACAAGCTGCTGCACGCGCCGACCGTGCGGGTCAAGCAGCTCGCCGCCGAGCCCGGCGGCGCCGGGTACGCGGACGCGCTGCGGACCCTGTTCGACCTCGACCCCGAGACGCTGGCAGCCGTCTCCCGGGCCGGGGACAGCACCACCCAGAGAGACCGAGGCCCGGCATGAACGACAAGGCGCTGAGGCTCGGCACACGCCGGAGCAAGCTCGCCATGGCCCAGTCCGGGCAGGTGGCCGAGGCCGTGAGCCGGGTGACCGGGCGGCCCGTCGAACTCGTCGAGATCACCACGTTCGGCGACGTCTCGCGTGAGGCGCTCGCGCAGATCGGCGGCACCGGCGTGTTCGTGACCGCCCTGCGCGACGCGCTGCTCGGGGGCGAGGTCGACTTCGCGGTGCACTCGCTGAAGGACCTGCCGACCACGCAGCCCGAGGAGCTGGTCATCGCCGCCGTGCCCGTGCGGGAGGACCCGCGGGACGTGATCGTCGCCCGGGACGCGCTGAAGTTCACCGACCTGCCCCCCGGCGCCCGCATAGGCACCGGCTCACCGCGCCGCACGGCCCAGCTCAACGCGTACGCGCGCAGCCACGGCCTGGACCTCACGACGGTCCCGATCCGCGGCAACGTCGACACCCGCATCGGCTTCGTGCGCAGCGGTGAGCTCGACGCCGTCGTGCTGGCCGCCGCCGGACTGAACCGGGTCGGCCGCAGCGAGGAAGTGACCGACTTCCTGTCGGTCGACGCGATTTTGCCCGCCCCCGGCCAGGGGGCCCTGGCGATCGAGTGTGCCGCGGGCGACGCGGACCTCGTCGCCGCGCTCGCCGCGCTCGACGACCCGTTCACGCGGGTCGCCGTGACGGCCGAGCGGTCACTGCTCGCCGCCCTGGAGGCCGGCTGCAGCGCGCCCGTGGGCGCGCTGGCCGACATCCTGGGAGCCGGGCATGCAGTCAAGGAAATGCGCCTGCGGGGCGTCGTCGGCACAACCGACGGCACACGCATGGTGCAGCTGTCCACCACCGGTCCCGTGCCCGACACGCACGACGGGGCGACGGCGCTCGGCCGCGAACTCGCGGACGAGATGCTCGCCCAGGGCGCGGCCGGTCTGATGGGGGAGCGAGCACAGTGAGCCCCACCACCCTTTCCGCCGGTCCTGAACACGGGCACGTCACCTTCCTGGGTGCCGGACCCGGAGATCCGGGACTGCTGACCCTGCGCGCCGTGGAGGCGCTGGCGAACGCGGACGTCCTCGTCGCCGAGCACGAGGTGCTCGACGTCGTACGTCAGCACGCCAGGCAGGGCGTCTCCGAGGTGCGCACGGACACGGATCCTTCCCAGGACCCGGCGCCGGGCACAGGAGCGCCCCAGCTGACGGTAGTTGACGGCACGTCAGCCCCGGTCGCCGCCCCCGCGGTGCGAGATGCCGCACATCTTGTCATGGAGGCCGCGCGGGGCGGCAGGCGGGTCGTGCGTGCGGTGTCCGGTGACCCGGGCCTCGACACGTACGCCGCCGAGGAGATGCTGGCGTGCGCCGCCGCCGGGGTGCCCTTCGAGGTCGTCCCCGGCATCGCGAGCGCCGTCGGCGTGCCCGCGTACGCCGGTGTGCCGCTGCGGGACGCGCGGGGCACGGACGTGCGGTTCGTGGACGCGCGCACGGCGTCGGACCGGTGCTGGACGGAGGTCGGGGCGTCGGACGGCACGGTCGTCGTCTCCACGACGCTGGACTCCGTCGCCGCGGCGGCCGGTGAGCTCGTCTCCGCCGGGCGCAAGCCGGACACCCCGATGACGGTCACCGTCGCCGGCACCACCACCCGGCAGCGCACCTGGACCGCCACGCTCGGCACGATCGCCCAGACGCTGAAGCAGCTCAAGGTGCTGCCCTCGCCCGACGGTGGCCGGCCGGTGATAGCCGTGGTCGGTGAGCGTTCCTCCGCCGCCCAGCGCGACCAGCTCGCGTGGTTCGAGTCCAAGCCGCTGTTCGGCTGGAAGGTGCTCGTGCCGCGCACCAAGGAGCAGGCGGCGTCGCTCTCCGACCAGCTCCGGTCCTACGGGGCCGTGCCGCACGAGGTCCCGACGATCGCCGTCGAGCCGCCGCGCACGCCCCAGCAGATGGAGCGCGCGGTCAAGGGCCTGGTGACGGGCCGCTACGAGTGGATCGCCTTCACCTCGGTGAACGCGGTCAAGGCCGTGCGGGAGAAGTTCGAGGAGTACGGGCTCGACGCGCGAGCCTTCGCGGGCATCAAGGTCGCGGCGGTCGGCGAGCAGACCGCCAAGGCGCTGATCGCCTTCGGCGTGAAGCCCGACCTGGTGCCGAGCGGCGAGCAGTCGGCCGCCGGTCTCCTGGAGGACTGGCCGCCCTACGACCCCGTCTTCGACCCGATCGACCGCGTCTTCCTGCCGCGCGCCGACATCGCCACGGAGACGCTGGTCGCCGGGCTGATCGAGCTGGGCTGGGAGGTCGACGACGTCACGGCCTACCGGACCGTGCGGGCCTCGCCGCCGCCGGCGGAGACGCGTGAGGCGATCAAGGGCGGTGGCTTCGACGCGGTGCTGTTCACGTCGTCCTCGACGGTGCGGAACCTGGTCGGCATCGCCGGCAAGCCCCACAACGTCACGGTGATCGCCTGCATCGGCCCCGCCACGGCCAAGACGGCCGAGGAGCACGGCCTGCGGGTCGACGTGATGGCCCCCGAGCCGTCGGTGCACAAGCTGGCGGAGGCGCTGGCCGACTTCGGCGCGAAGCGCCGGCTGGCGGCGCTGGAGGCCGGGGACCCGGTGACGCGCCCGAGCGAGCGGCGGCCGGGGAGCCGGCGGCGGCGGTCCACGACCTGACCTGACCTGTCCTGACCTGATCCGACGCGACGAGCGGGGCGGACCGCGATCTGCGGCTCCGCCCCGCTCGGGTTTTGTGTCAGTGCGCGGAGGCGTACGGCAGGAAGTCCGCCCAGGTGGTGGGGGTGAGGGCGAGGCGGGGGCCGTCCGGGATCTTGGAGTCGCGCACGTGGACGGTTGCCAAGGTAGTGGCGACCTCGACGCAGGAAGGACCGTCGTCCGAGCTGTAGCTGCTCTTTATCCACTCCAGCTTGCCATCGGAACCGTCAGGAGTCTTGAGGGTCATGACTCTCCCAGCACTTTCTCGATGAGGGCCAGCGACTCTCGTGGCGTGAGAGCCTGCGCCCGGATGATCCCATAGCGCATGTCGAGGACCGTGGTCTCTTTCGGGTCGGTGATCACGCGGTTGGTGAGCTGGACTTCGTTCAGGCCTACGGCCGCTCCGTCTTTGAGCTTGAGCAGCCGGAAGGGGCCGCCGAGACCCGAGTTCTCCTCCCGGCTCAGAGGCAGGACCTGTAGGTCGACGTTCCGCATCTGGGTTACTTGCGACAACCGTTCGAGCTGGTTACGCATGACCATCTTGCCCCCGATCAGGCGGCGCAGTGTCGCCTCGCACAGCACAAAGCTGAACAGAGGGCGTGCTGTCGGGGCGCAGAAGATCTCCTGTCGATCCAGGCGGGCGGCTACCCGCTGCTCCAGCTCCTCTTCCGTGAACTGCGGTCGTCGGGAGCCGAAAACGGCCCGCGCGTACGCCTCGGTCTGCAACAGCCCGTCGATGACGGAGTTGTTGTAGGAGCAGATCTCGACGGCCTCCGCCTCCAGGCGCTTCACGTCCCGCACCTTCTTCGGATACCGGGCCTCCGCCACGTCCCTCTTCATCGCGGCGATCTTCCCGCCCGCGCCCAGGACTTCGTCCGCCGCGTCCAGGTACTCCGGCCGTGGAATCCGCCGCCCCCGCTCCACCGACGAGACCAGGTCCTCCCCGTACCCGATCGCCGTCCCGAACTCCGCCTGGGTGAGGCCGGCCGCCTCGCGCCACAGCCTCAACTGCCGTGAGACCGTGCGCATCACGGCCCCGGCCTCCTCGTCGTCCAGCCCCGCTTCCCACCCGCTCATGCTCGCCGCCCTCCCGTCGCGCACGCCCTTCCCCGGACCAACTCCGGCCGCGCGCAGTCGGTCACGCCGGACAGCCCGGACGGAACCGGACACCTCACGTACAGCCTCCGGCCGTACGAGCTGTCTGTGCTCACGCAGTACGCACCATTGGACACACTGAGCGATGTGAATCAAGAGGGCGCCACGCCATCTGAGAAGGGACACCGCATGACGACGCTCACCCCCGATGCCCCGTGGGCACTGCGCCTGGTCACCGACCGGCTGCCGGTCGGGCCGCCGCCGTACGCGACGGTGACGCTCGACCACGTCACACAGACCGCCCGTTACGCCGACGCGGCTGGACGACCGGTCGAGATGGGCAAGCACGGGACGTCGAGGACGACCGGCACCGCGTCCGTGTCCGGGGGCGGTGACGGGAACGGTCCGCAGCCCCAGACACAGGACGACACCACCACCGACTACGAGTCGGACTGACCGATGGCCTCCACTGTCCTGGTCGTCACCGCGCTGGAGGACGTCACCGCGGATCTGGTCGTCGCCGCGTTGAACGAGCGCGAGGTGCCCGTCGTCCGCGTCGATCCCGCCGACATCGGGCCCGCCCTGACGTTCGGCTTCCGCATCGACGCGGACCGTGCCGAGTGGGGCGGGCGGTTGCGTACGACGAGCCGGGAGGTGGAGCCGGGGGAGGTGGCGGCGGTGTACTGGCGCCGTCCCACTCCGTACGGCGCCCGGTTCGCGCACCTGCCCCGGCAGCAAGGGGAGTTCGCCGCTGCCGAGGCCAGGCACGGGCTCGGCGGTGTGCTGCACGGTCTGTCCGGCGCCCGGTACGTCAACCATCCGGCCGCGGTGGCCCGTGCGGAGTTCAAGCCCGCCCAGCTCAGGACGTTCGCCCGGCTCGGGCTGAGGATCCCCCCGACACTGGTGACCAATGACGAGCAGGCCGCGCGGGAGTTCGCCGCCGAGCACGGCACCGTCGTCTGCAAGACGTTCCGCGGCCTGCCCGCCGGGGACGACGGGCGCGCCGGGGCGATCTGGACCCAGCGGGTCGATCCGGAGACCTTCGACGACACGCTCGCCATGACCGCGCACCTGTTCCAGGCCGAGATCCCGAAGAGCGGCGACGTACGAGTGACGGTGGTCGGCCGTCGCGTCTTCGCCCAGCGGGTCGCCGCACCGGACGGCGCGCTGGACTGGCGCCGGGGTGATTGGGGCGCCCTGCTTCACGTGCCCGTCACCGTGCCGCCGCCCGTCGAGACGGCGCTGCACGCCTACCTGGCCTCGTTCGGTCTCGTCTTCGGCTGCTTCGACTTCGCGCTCACCGGCGGCGGCGACCGTCCGGAACACTGGACCGCGATCGAGTGCAACCCGAACGGACAGTGGGGGTGGCTTCCCGACGCACCCGACATCGCCGAGGCCTTCGCCGAGATTCTCGCTGTGGAAAGGGAGGGCTGTTCATGACCGTGCCCGTCGACCTCGAGACCGATGCCGCGCGGCTGCGCGCAGCCATGATGGAGGATCTCGCAGCACGCGGGTTCCTCGACGATCCTGCCTGGCGTGCCGCCGTGGAGACCGTGCCCCGGCACCGGTTCGTGCCCGGCTTCTACCTGCCCGCCGACGCGCGGGACGGGCAGGGGCTCACCGTGTGGCAGCCCGTCACCGCCTCGCGCGACGAGGGGCGGTGGCTGGCCGCCGCCTACTCCGACCGCACGCTCATCACCCAGTTCGACGGTGACGAACCCGACTGGGAGGACCCGGCCGAGCGTCATGGCGGGGCCCCGACCTCGTCCTCCACCCTGCCGTCCCTCGTCCTGCGGATGTGGGCTGACGCCGATGTCCGGGAGGGGCAGGCCCTGCTGGAGATCGGCACGGGGACGGGGTACTCGACCGCACTCGCCTGCGAACGCCTCGGTTCCGGCGGCGTCACGAGCGTCGAGGTGGACCCGCACCGGCTGGAGCAGGCCGCGAACGCCCTGCACGGCTGCGGCTACACCCCCACCCTCGCGGTGGCGGACGGACTGTACGGCTACTGGCCCGAGGCCCCGTTCGACCGGATCGTCGCCGCCTGTTCCTTCCGTGCCGTGCCGCCGGCCCTGGTCGCCCAGACCCGGCCGGGCGGCAAGATCCTGCTGACGCTCTCGGGCTGGCTCTACGGGTACGCCCGCGTCCTGCTCACGGTCGCCGGGGACGGTACCGCCGAGGGACATCTGCTGGGCGGCACGGTGTCCTTCATGTCGGCCCGTACGCACGCGGCGCCGGCGTTCGGCAACCCCGCCCACTGGGCTGCCGAGCTGCCCGAGAGCCCACGCATCGCCCGGCACGGGCCCGAGCGGATCACCGCCGCGACCGAGGAGGCCTTCCCTCTGCGCTTCCTCGTGCAGAGCGCGGTGCCCGACGCCCAACTGGCCATCGTCGGCGGTGTCGTGCACCTGGTCGACGTGGTCAGCGGGTCGGCCGCCGCGCTCAGCCCGGACGGGGAAGGCGGTGACGGCGGCTGGCGGGTGCGGGAGGCGGGGCCGGTGCGCCTGTGGGAACGTGTCGAGCGGATGCTCGACGCCTACGACGCGGCCGGGCGCCCGGGGCCGGAGACCTTCACGCTGTGCGTCCACGAGCACGGACAGCACCTGCGGCACCCGCAACTGCCCTGTCTCCCGCTGCCGTCACCCTGACGGGACGGCACAGCGCGGACCGTCCGGTCGGGACAGTCCGCGCCTCGGGTGACGGGTCTCACCGGCGGGCGGGCCGGGTCACCTCGGGTTGTCGAGCATCCGCTGGAAGGCCCTGGCGTGCCGGGCCTCGTCGGACGCGTTGTGGCGGAACAGGCGGGCCGCCTCCGCGTCGCCCACGGCTGCGGCGCGGCGCGCGAAGGTGGGGTACATCTCCCTCGCCTCGTAGCGTTCGCCCGCGATCGTCTTCTCCAGGTTCTCCCGGGTGCTGCGCACCAGGCCGAACAGGACGGCCTCGCCGGCGAAGTGCTCGCGCAGCTCGATCTCGGCCGTCCCCCGGAACAGGCGGGCCAGGTCCTCGTGGCCCTCGGCGGCGGCGTGCTCGGCGTAGAGGGTGTAGCGGGCGTGGGCGAGGGCCTCGCCGTGCATGGCCGTGTCGAGGTTGGCCAGGGTGCGCTCGGAGTGGACCTGCGGGTCGCCGGCGGGGACCTCGACGGCGTCGACGGGCGGCGGGGCGGGGATACGGCCGCGGCCGGTCTCGACGACCTTCAGGGCGGCGCGGAACCTCTTGAGGTGCTGGGCCTCGTCCCGGGCGATCTCGGTGAACAGCTCGGCCGCGTCGTCGTCGCCGTCCTCCGCCGCCTGCCGGGCGAACGTGGGGTACATGACCTTCGTCTCGTAGGTCTCGCCCTCGATGGCGTCGCGCAGGTTCTCCGCGTCGGAGCCGACCACGCCGGCCAGTTCGGCCTCCTCGCGGAAGTGCTCGTGGAGTTCCACCGCCGCCGTCCTGCGGTACAGCCGTGCGGTGGCCGGGAGGTTCTCGCGGTCGGCCTGGTCGGCGTAGAAGGTGTAGGAGGCGTTGGCGAAGGCCTCGCCGCGCATGGAGGTCTCGAGGTCGGCGAGGGTCTGCGGGTTGAGCCGGGCCGTGGCGGCGGGGGTGGAGGTGCCGTCGTGCGGCAGGGACGAGGGGGTGGCGGAAGCGGGGCCGGTGATCACCGCGGCGGCGGTGGCGACCGACAGGCACACCAGCGCGGCCCGGGTGGCGAAACGGTTCATGGTCTTCCTTGGTCGAAGGTCGTCGACACCCCCCTCGGCCATCAGCTCAGCACTCTCCAGGGGAATATGACGAGCGGGCATGAGCCATCGGCTCGACCGCCGCGGTGACGATTCACCCGATCGCCCGTCCCGGGCGCCGCTGCCGTCCGCCCCCGTCGTCGGCCACGACCGCCGCCCGGGCAGGCCCTCCCCGGTCGGAGGCCTCGGTTGAGGCGCCGTCGCGTGCGTTCGGGGCGTACGGCGAGCGGGGGGTGCCGGGTCCTCCTACGGTGGCCTTATCTGACCGCCGAGTCCGGAGCCGGTATGGGAACGACGACGATCAACGGGGTCCCCGCGCATCCGCTGTGGGCACATGCCGTCGTGGTGCTGGTGCCGCTTTCGGCGCTCGCACTGGTGGTCTGCGCGGCGTGGCCGGCGGTGATGCGCAGGGCCGGGATCGTGCTGCCGCTGCTCGCCCTGGTGGCGCTGGTGACGGTGCCGCTGGCGACGGACGCCGGTGAGTGGCTCGAGGAGCGGGTGCCGGAGAACGCCGCCACGGAACGCCACACGGAGATGGGCGACGGGCTGCTGCCGTGGGCCGTGGCGATCTTCGTGCTGGCGGTCCTGCTGTGGCTGGTGCACGGGGGGTTGCCGCGTCGCTTCCTGCCGGGCGGGCCGGGCGGGCAGGGTGGAGCTGCCGGGCCGGGCGGCGGGCCGGGGGCGGTACGGCTCGCCTCCCCCCGCGCGGTCCTGGTGGTGGGGGTGGGCACGCTGCTGGCCCTGGTCGTCGGCGTCGGCGCGGTGGTGCAGGTCTACCGCATCGGTGAATCCGGCGCGAAGGCGGTCTGGCAGGGACTGTGACCCCCGCCCCCGCCGGTCGGCCCGGGCGCCGTCGCGGGCCCGACTCGGCGTCGGCAAAGGGCCGGGTGGAACGGGCGTAGCGTGGACGCATGACGAAGTACGGATCCTTCCCCGGTGCGCGTCCTCGGCGGCTGCGGACCAGTCCTGTCATGCGCCGGATGGTCGCCGAGACCCGGCTGCACCCCGCCGACCTCATTCTTCCGGCCTTCGTGCGGGAGGGCGTCAGCGAGCCGGTGCCGATCACGGCGATGCCGGGCGTCGTGCAGCACACCCGGGACACCCTCAGGAAGGCCGCGGCCGAGGCCGTCGCGGCGGGGATCTCCGGGATCATGCTGTTCGGCGTGCCCGAGGAGTCGAAGAAGGACGCGCTCGGGACGGCGGGCACCGACCCGGACGGGATCCTGCAGGTCGCCCTGCGGGACGTGCGCGCCGAGGTCGGGGACGATCTCCTCGTCATGTCCGACCTGTGCCTGGACGAGACGACCGACCACGGCCACTGCGGGGTGCTCGACGCGCAGGGCCGGGTCGACAACGACGCCACCCTGGAGCGCTACGCCGAGATGGCCCAGGTCCAGGCCGACGCCGGCGCCCATGTCGTCGGCCCCAGCGGGATGATGGACGGGCAGGTCGGGGTCATCCGCGACGCACTCGACCAGATCGGGCGGGAGGACGTCGCCGTCCTCGCCTACACCGTGAAGTACGCCTCCGCCTTCTACGGGCCCTTCCGGGAGGCCGTCGGCTCCTCCCTGCGGGGCGACCGGAAGACCTACCAGCAGGACCCGGCCAACGTCCGCGAGTCCCTGCGTGAACTCGCCCTCGACCTGGAGGAGGGCGCCGACATGGTGATGGTCAAGCCGGCCGGCCCCTACCTGGACGTCCTCGCCCGGGTCGCGGACGCCGTGGACGTGCCCGTCGTCGCCTACCAGATCTCCGGCGAGTACGCGATGGTCGAGGCCGCCGCCGAGAAGGGCTGGATCGACCGGGACCGGGCGATCATGGAGACCCTGACCGGGATCCGGCGGGCCGGTGCCCGGGGCATCCTCACCTACTGGGCCACCGAGGTGGCCCGGAAGCTCAAGGAGCAGTAGGGCGGGGGAGCGGGAGGAGGCGGTCAGTAGGACAGGGCGTCGTCCATGTCCCGCAGCCAGTACGTGACCGTCAGCTTGCTGTCGTAGTACACGCCCTGGGCCGGCAGGGACGGGATCGCGGAGGGGCCGCCGCCGCTGTCCGGTGTGCGGCCCTGGAAGCCGACCGTCAGCTCGTGGCCGGTGGTGCCCGCCTCGCCGCTGCCGTCGGCCGCCGACAGCGTGACGCCCGCGTAGCCGGACTCGCCGGGGAACAGGGTCGTCACGGCCTGCGGCCGGGAGTCCTCGATCGGCTGCGGGACCCACTGCATCCCGAGTCCGACCCGGAGGTCTACTTCGTCCGGGCCGACGCCTCCGCGTACGACGTCCGCTGGTACCTGGAGCTGCGGTGGTCCAGCGGCAGCCGGCAGGGCACGCTCACGGTGGACGACAAGGGGCGCCCCTTCCGCACGAGCGGCAACAACGGGCGCCCGGCGTACGAGTTCCCGCTCGGCGGCGAGAAGTGGGCCGAGGCCGGGACGGCCGAGAAGTCCTGACCGCCGGGCCCGGAGCGGGCACCCTCGACTCAGTGGATCGACAGCGGCAAGGCGCGTCCGGCGCGGGTCTGCGACGTCTTCCTCGACGGCAAGGACCACATCCCGGAATTCTCCTTGTAGGCGGCACGCATATCCCTAGGCTGCGGGGACGAGCCCCCCTTCCGCCGTCGCAGCCAAGGAGTCCCGTCATGACCGTCACCGAGCCCGCGTCCGCCCTCAGCCCCGTGCCGCCGCTCGCCTCGCGGGCCCGGGCCGTCGGCGGCTCTCCCGTGCGGGACATCCTCGCCGTCACCGCACGCCCCGAGGTGATCAACTTCGCGGGCGGGCTGCCGGCGCCGGAGCTGTTCGACGCGGAGGGCATCGCGGCCGCGTACCGGGCGGTGCTGACCGAGACGCCGGCGCGGGCGCTGCAGTACTCCACGACCGAGGGCGAGCCCGCGCTCCGGGAGGCGCTCGCCGCGCGGACGACCGCGCGCGGTCTGCCGACCGGCCCCGACGACCTGCTCGTCACCACCGGCTCCCAGCAGGCCCTGTCCCTGCTGGCGACCGCGCTGCTGGAACCCGGCGACACCGTCCTCGTGGAGAACCCCTGCTACCTGGCGGCCCTTCAGGCCTTCCGCTTCGCGGGGGCGCGCGTCGTGGCCGTGCCGGGCGACGAGGACGGCGTCGACCCCGAGGCGCTGGAGGAACTGGTGGTGCGCGAGCGGCCCAAGCTGCTCTACACCGTGCCCACCTTCCAGAACCCCACCGGCCGGACCCTGCCCGCCGGGCGGCGTGCCGCGGTGGCGGCCGTCGCCGCCCGGCGCGGGCTGTGGATCGTCGAGGACGACCCGTACGGGGAGCTGCGCTACGAGGGCGACCGCGTGCCCTGGATCGCCTCGCGGCCGGGCGCGGAGGACCGCACGGTGCTGCTCGGCAGCTTCTCCAAGGTCATGGCGCCCGGACTGCGGCTCGGCTGGCTGCGCGCGCCCGGGGAGCTCCGCCGGGCCTGTGCCGTCGCCAAGCAGGCCGCCGACCTGCACACCCCGACCGTGAACCAGCTCGCCGCCGCCCGGTACCTCGCCGACCACGACCTCGACGCCCACGTCGCCCGGGTCGTGGGCGTCTACCGCGCACGTCGCGACGCCATGCTCGCGGGGCTGGCCGGGGCGCTGCCCGCGGGGTCGGTCTGGAACCGTCCCGAGGGCGGCATGTTCCTCTGGGCCCGCCTGCCGGAGCCCTACGACACGACGGCCCTGCTGCCGGAGGTGGTGCGGCACGACGTGGCGTACGTCCCCGGCGCTCCCTTCCACGCGGGCCCGCCCGACCGCACGACCCTGCGGCTGTGCTTCGTGACGCAGACGCCGGAGGAGATCGCGGAGGGGCTGCGCAGGCTGGGGGCCGGCATCGCCTCGGCGGGCTGAGACGCGGTCAGTCCCACCAGAAGTGCCACACCCGCTGGTCGAGGACCTGGTGCTCGGCGTAGGCCTCCAGGGTCGGGTGAACTACGGCGGGGACAAGGGAGTCATCCCGAGGGGGGTCAAGGGGACCGGTGACGCGGTCTGGTTCCAGAAGTCCAACCAGTGGGTCAACTGCCGGTGACCTGAGGGCGGAAGACGCCGAGGGCGGCACTCCACGGGGGGAGTGCCGCCCTCGGGCCGCCGTGGCCCGGGCTCAGAGCCGCTCGGGCGTCCGGATGCCCAGCAGGGCCATGCCCTGGTGGAGCGTGCGGGCCGTGAGGTCGCACAGGAACAGGCGGTTCTCCACCTGCTGCGGCGTCTCGGCCTTCAGCACCGGGCACTTGTCGTAGAACGCCGTGTACAGCGACGCCAGCTGGTACAGGTACGCCGCCAGCTTGTGCGGGGCGTACTCGGCTGCCGCCTCCGCCACCGTCTGCGCGAACGCGTCCACGTGCAGGCCCAGCGCGCGCTCCGCCGCGTGCAGCTCCAGCTCCGGGTGCGCGGCCGGGCGCAGGTCGCCGGCCTTGCGCAGGATCGACCGGATACGGGCGTAGGCGTACTGGAGGTAGACCGACGTGTCGCCGTTCAGCGAGACCATCTGGTCCAGGTCGAACTTGTAGTCCCGGTTCGCCGACGTCGACAGGTCCGCGTACTTCACCGCGCCGACGCCCACCTGGGCGCCCCGCTCGGCGATCTCTTCCTCGGAGAGGTCCTGCGCCTTCTCCCGGACCACCGCCGAGGCGCGGTCGACGGCCTCGTCCAGCAGGTCGACCAGCCGGACCGTCTCGCCCGCACGGGTCTTGAACGGCTTGCCGTCCTTGCCCAGCACCGTGCCGAACGCCAGCTGGAACGCCTTCACCTCGTCGTTCAGCCAGCCCGCCCTCCGGGCCGTCTCGAACACCATCTTGAAGTGCAGCGACTGCCGGGCGTCCACCACGTAGACGATGCTGTCCGCCTTCAGGTGGAACACGCGGTCCCGGATCGCCGAGAGGTCGGTCGCCGCATAGCCGTAGCCGCCGTCCGACTTCTGCACGATCAGCGGGACCGGCTTGCCGTCCGGGCCCTTGACGTCGTCGAAGAACACGCACAGCGCGCCCTCGGAACGGACCGCCACGCCGGACTCCTCGAGCATGCGGCAGGTCTCCGCGAGCATGTCGTTGTACCCCGACTCACCGACGATGTCCTCGTCGCGGACCTCCATGTCCAGCTTCTCGAAGACGGAGAAGAAGTAGATCTTCGACTCGTCCACGAACTTCTGCCAGACGGCCAGCGTGTGCTCGTCCCCGGCCTGGAGGTCCACCACCCGGCGCCGCGACCGCGTCTTGAACTCCTCGTCGGAGTCGAAGAGCTTACGCGCCGCCTTGTAGAGCCGGTCGAGGTTCGACATCGCCTCCTCGCCGGTCACCTCGGCGGCCTTGTGGTCCAGCTCGTGCGGGTGCTCGTCCAGGTACTGGATCAGCATGCCGAACTGGGTGCCCCAGTCGCCGATGTGGTGGCGCCTGACCACCGACTCGCCGGTGAACTCCAGCAGCTGCACCACCGAGTCGCCGATGACCGCGGACCGCAGGTGCCCGACGTGCATCTCCTTCGCCACGTTCGGCTGGGCGTAGTCGATGACCGTGGTGCCCGGGTTCTCCGCCCGGGGCACGCCGAGACGGCCCGTGTCGTCCGCGTAGCGCGCGGCGAGGGTCTCGGTGATCGCCCGGTCGGTGAGGGTGACGTTCAGGAAGCCGGGGCCGGAGACCTCGACGTCCTCGATCAGCTCACCCGACTCGACCCGGGCCACGACCTGCGTCGCCAGCTCGCGCGGGTTCGCCTTCTCCTTCTTCGCCAGGGCCAGGATCCCGTTGGCCTGGAAGTCGGCCCGGTCGCTTCGTCGCAGCAGCGGGTCCGCGGAGCCGGCCTGCGGCAGGGCCGCCGACAGAGCCGCCGCGAGGCGCTGGTGGACGGAGTCGCTGAGGGACGTGACCGAGGCCATAGGTAAGGGTGCCGTTCTCCTCGAGGGAATCGATAGACACGCTCAGTATCCCATGGGGGTAAAGCCGTTTTTCCGGGCGCGAGCCGGTCTGGGACAATGGCGCGGTCAGCCGTGCGACCGTACCGGCTGCCCGATGCAGAAAGAAGGACGTGCCGATCGTGGCTCAGAGCACCGAGACCACCGACTGGGTCTCCCGTTTCGCGGATGAGGTCATCGAGGAGTCGGAGCGCCGGGCCCCGGGCAAACCCGTCGTCGTCGCGTCCGGCCTCTCCCCGTCCGGCCCCATCCACCTCGGCAACCTCCGCGAGGTCATGACCCCGCACCTCGTCGCCGACGAGATCCGCCGCCGCGGCCACCGGGTGCGGCACCTGATCTCCTGGGACGACTACGACCGCTACCGCAAGGTGCCGAACGGCGTCCCGGGCGTCGACGAGTCCTGGGCCGAGCACATCGGCAAGCCGCTGACGTCCGTCCCGGCGCCCAAGGGCTCCCCGCACCCCAACTGGGCCGAGCACTTCAAGGCCGCGATGATCGAGTCGCTGGCCGAGCTCGGCGTGGAGTTCGACGGGATCAGCCAGACCGCCCAGTACACCTCCGGCGTCTACCGCGAGCAGATCCTGCACGCCATGCGGCACCGCGGCGACATCGATGCCGTCCTCGACCAGTACCGGACGAAGAAGGCCCCCGCCAAGAAGCAGCAGGGCCAGAAGCCGGTCGACGAGGCCGAACTGGAGGCCGCCGAGGGCTCCGGAGCCGCCGCCGAGGACGACGGGGGCTCCGGCTCCGCCGGCTACTTCCCGTACAAGCCGTACTGCGGCAACTGCGAGAAGGACCTCACCACCGTCACCTCCTACGACGACGACTCCACCGAGCTGACCTACGCCTGCACCGCCTGCGGCTTCTCCGAGACGGTCCGGCTGGAGGAGTTCAACCGCGGCAAGCTCGTCTGGAAGGTCGACTGGCCGATGCGCTGGGCCTACGAAGGGGTCGTCTTCGAGCCCAGCGGCGTCGACCACTCCTCGCCCGGCTCGTCGTTCCAGGTCGGCGGGCAGATCGTCGGCATCTTCGGCGGCAAGCAGCCCATCGGCCCGATGTACGCCTTCGTCGGCATCTCCGGCATGGCCAAGATGTCCTCCTCCAAGGGCGGCGTCCCCACCCCGGCCGACGCCCTGCAGATCATGGAGCCGCAGCTGCTGCGCTGGCTCTACGCCCGGCGCCGGCCCAACCAGTCCTTCAAGGTCGCCTTCGACCAGGAGATCCAGCGGCTCTACGACGAGTGGGACCGGCTCGACGCCAAGGTCGCCGACGGCAGCGCCCTGCCGGCCGACGTCGCCGCGCACTCCCGCGCGGTGCGCACGGCCGCCGGTGAGCTGCCCCGCACGCCCCGCCCGCTGCCGTACCGGACCCTGGCGTCCGTCGCGGACATCACCGCCGGGCACGAGGACCAGGCCCTGCGCATCCTCAGCGAGCTCGACCCCGACCAGCCGCTGACCTCGCTCGGCGAGGCCCGCCCGCGGTACGACAAGGCCGAGGCCTGGATCAACACCCACGTCCCCGCCGACCAGCGCACCATCGTGCGGGACGAACCCGACGCCGAGCTGCTGAAGTCACTGGACGAGCAGGGGCGCCAGTCGCTGCGGCTGCTGCTCGACGGGCTGGCCGGCCACTGGTCGCTCGACGGGCTGACCCACCTCGTCTACGGCGTGCCCAAGGTGCAGGCCGGTTACTCCGCCGACGCCACGCCGAAGGAACTCCCGCCGGAGATCAAGACCGCCCAGCGGTCCTTCTTCGCGCTGCTCTACCACCTGCTGGTCGGACGCGACACGGGACCGCGCCTGCCCACGCTGCTGCTGGCCGTGGGGCAGGAACGCGTGCGGGCCCTGCTCGGGGAGTGAGCAGGCACTGAGAAGGGGCCCCCGGTTCCCCGGGGACCCCTTCTCCCTTCCGTTCCCTGTCCCCGCGCGAGCGGGTCACGCGATGTGGTCCTCCTCCAGCTCCGCCGAGTGCCGCTTCTGGAAACGCTCCACCAGCGACTTCAGCTCACCGGGGCTCAGCGTCGTGCCGTAGGTGGCCTGGATGTTGCCGCCCAGGGCGCGCGGCGTGGGGTAGCTGCCGTCGATCGACTGGCGGAACACCTGGTAGTACGCCTCCTCGTCCGGCTCCGGGGCCGGGGGCGTGCCGCCGCCCTCGCCGAGTTCCCGGGTGCGGTTCGGACCCACCGGGATGGGGAAGCTGCCCGTGTCCTCCGGGGACGGCGGCTCAGGGTCGTACCGGGGCTGGTACCGCTCGGCCTCCTGCTGCTCCGCGATCCACCGGGCGTAGTGCTCGGCGGGGTCGTAGTCCGGGTCGTAGCCGCCCTGGTACTCGACCTCGCGCGGGGTGTTGAACCACGGGCTCCGGTCCGGCTCGGGCTCTCGCTCCGGGAACTCCGCCTCGGGGCTGCTGTCGAGCTCCAGGCGCTGCTCGCCGGGAGGCGCCGCCCTGCGCGGGCCGGGCACCGCGCCGTCGGACCGGTGGCCCGCCGTCACCTCCGCCTGCGGCGGCGGGGGAATCAGCGCCGGTTCGATGCCCGCCGCCGCCAGCCCCGCCGGGGCCGTCTCGCCCAGCGGCACGCCGTACTTGGCCAGGCGCAGCGGCATCAGCGACTCCACCGGCGCCTTGCGCCGCCAGCCCCGGCCGAAGCGGGAGCGCAGCCGGGCCTGGTACACCAGCCGCTCCTGCTCCAGCTTGATGACCTGGTCGTAGCGGCGCAGCTCCCACAGCTTCATCCGGCGCCACAGCAGGAACGTCGGCACCGGCGAGAGCAGCCAGCGGGTGAGCCGCACGCCCTCCATGTGCTTGTCGGCCGTGATGTCGGCGATACGGCCGATCGCGTGCCGGGCCGCCTCGACGGCGACCACGAACAGCACCGGGATCACCGCGTGCATACCGACACCGAGCGGATCCGGCCACGCCGCCGCACCGTTGAAGGCGATCGTCGCAGCCGTCAGCAGCCATGCCGTCTGCCGCAGCAGCGGGAACGGGATCCTGATCCAGGTGAGGAGCAGATCGAGGGCCAGCAGGACGCAGATGCCCGCGTCGATGCCGATCGGGAAGACGTAGGAGAAGTTCCCGAAGCCCTTCTTGAGGGCCAACTCGCGGACCGCCGCGTACGAACCGGCGAAGCCGATGCCGGCGATGATCACGGCACCGGCCACGACCACGCCGATGAGAACGCGGTGCATCCGAGTCAGCTGCAGTGGCGCGGCCACCCGTACTCCCCTCCCCTTGCGTGTTGTTGCGCGCAACAGGGTGGCACATGTGTCCGGAGAACGGGTGGCCGGTTCCCGTCGGGCCTGTTCAGCTCTTCGAGACGGGCTTCTTCGACGACCCGTCCGACGCGTCCGCCGTGTCCTTCGACGCCGACTTCGACGGGGACCCGGAAGGAGACGTCGACGTCCCCTTCGACGGGCTGCCGCTCGCCTTGCCGCCGCCCGCGTTCGCCTCGGTGACCGCCGCGACGGCCTCCTCCGCGGCCTTCTTCGCGTCCTCCAGCAGATCGGCGCCGCTCGGCGTCTTGTCACCGGCCAGACCCGCGCCGTTGTAGTCGACCGTGACGACCACGTTCTCCACGCGTGCCACGATCGTCTGCTGCTTGAAGGTGCCTTCCTTCTTCTTCAGGTCGTACGTCACCGCCGTCGCCTGGTCGCCGGTACCGGACACCGGCTCCGACGTCGCGCTCTTGGCACCCTCCACCGCCTGCGCGTCCTGCACCTGCTTCGCGTAGTACTCCTGCGCCAGCTTGTCGGCCGGACCACGCGTCACGTCCGACTCCAAACGCAGCATCGACACGTTCAGCCAGCGGAACTGGGAGCCCTTCACACCGTTGTCGTCCAGGCTGTTCCAGGAGCAGCTGCCCCGCGAGGAGACATCGTCGGAAGTGCCCTCCTTGCCTGACTTTCCCTCCGGGACCAGGTCCTCCAGCGTCTTCTTCGACAGCACCTCGCACGGCTCCGGAAGCTTGCCGTACGCCGCCGCCTGCACGGTCGGTGACGGGCTCGCCGACGCCGACGCCGCCGACTTCGCCGCCTTGTCCTCGCTGTCCCCCGAGCCGGAGTCCGAGGAGCAGCCGGCGGCGACCAGCATCACGGGGACGGCGGCCGCGCAGACAAGGACGCGGTTCAGGCGCTTCGCTCGCTCTTCTCGCTCTTCTCGCTCTACTCGCTGTGCTCGTCGCTGCATGGTTCCTTCACTCATGACGCTCGTGATTGCTGCGGTCGGAACGGGTCCGAGTGGTCACGGTACGCGGTGGAACAGCGATGTGTTCTTCCCTCGAATGCTTCGCGGGCACCCGTGAAGCGGCCGTGAACGGGCCTCAGTCACCCAGCGAATCCGCCAGTTGCGACGCCAGTTCCTGCGCCCTGTCCTGCATTTCCTTGCTGTCCGGGACGACCCCGACGGTCGCCGGCTGCTCCGTGTACTCCACGGTCACGATGACGTTCGACGTGCGGAACGCCACAGTCACCGTCCGCTGCTTGGCCGTCGAACCGGAGCTGCTCAGCGCGTCGTCGATGAACGCCTCGTCGCCCAGGTCCTCCAGCACGCGAGGCTGCAACTCCGTCGGGGCGGCGGACACGGACGCCGACGGCGAGGGGGAGCCGGACGGACTCGCCGAGCGGCCCGCCGAGGGCTTCCCGGAACGGGAACCGCTCGGTGAGGCGGAGGAACCACCGGCCGGCGGGCCACCGGACTCCGCCGAATCCGCCGCCGTCGGCTCCGGCAGATGGGCCGCCGCCTCCTGCTCCGCGAACAGCCGCTCCGCCTGACCGTCGTCGCTCACGGCGCTGTCGTAGGAGACGACCCGCTGGAAGTCGACGAGCAGATGGTCCGTCGCCCGCCGCCCGTCCACCTTCCACTGGCAGCCGACCTTGCGGTCCGTGTCGAACGTGACCGTCGGCACGCCCTCGTAGGCCTTCTCGCGCTGTTCCTCGTCCCTGATCTCCCGGATGCCGGGCAGGAGTTCGTCGAGCGTGCCCTGGCCGACCGCGGTGCAGGGCTCGGGCAGGGTGCGGTACCGGCCGGGTTCTGCCGCGGCCGAGGCCGTGCCCGCGTCGCCGGGGGCGGCGTCGGCCGTCGTGCCGCCGTCGCCGGAACCGCCCGTGCAGCCGGCCAGCAGGGTCACGAGGAGCACGGCGATACCGGGTGCGTACGCCCTCCGTTGCACGTGGTGGCTCCTCTCGACGCGGATATTGCCTTGCCGCCGCGAGGCAGCCGATGGGAACAATGTCTATCGCACGCACTGCCGTGAACGCCGGTCCGGAATCCCTTTCGTCGACCTTGGCTCCGGTATTTGCTCTTGAGGACTTCTGTTCTTTTACGGGGGATTGGGGATGTTGTGTCGTACGTAGAGGTGCCCGGCGCGAAGGTGCCGATCCGGATATGGGCCGACCCGGCCACGGTCGAGGGCTCGGCGCTCCAGCAGCTGCAGAACGTCGCGACGCTGCCGTGGATCAAGGGCCTGGCCGTCATGCCCGACGTGCACTACGGCAAGGGCGCGACGGTCGGCTCGGTCATCGCGATGAAGGACGCGGTGTGCCCGGCGGCGGTGGGAGTCGACATCGGCTGCGGCATGTCGGCGGTGAAGACGTCCCTGACGGCCGACGACCTGCCCGGTGACCTGTCGCGCCTGCGGTCGAGCATCGAGCAGGTGATTCCGGTGGGGCGGGGGATGCACGCCGAGGCCGTCGACCCGGGGCGGCTGCACGGGTTCGCGACGGGCGGGTGGGACGACTTCTGGGTCCGGTTCGGTGGCGTGGCGGAAGCGGTCAAATTCCGTGAGGAACGCGCTACGAAGCAGATGGGAACGCTCGGATCCGGCAATCATTTCATCGAAGTATGCACGGATACGACCGGTTCTGTCTGGCTCATGCTTCACTCCGGTTCCCGCAACATCGGCAAGGAACTGGCCGAGCATCACATCGGCGTGGCCCGGAAGCTGCCGCACAACCAGGGCCTGGTCGACCGCGACCTCGCCGTCTTCGTCGCGGACACCCCGCAGATGGCGGCGTACCGCAACGACCTGTTCTGGGCGCAGGAGTACGCGAGGTACAACCGCTCGATCATGATGGCGCTCCTGAAGGACGTCGTCCGCAAGGAGTTCAAGAAGGCGAAACCGGCCTTCGAGCAGGAGATCTCCTGCCACCACAACTACGTGGCCGAGGAGCGCTACGAGGGCATGGACCTGCTCGTGACCCGCAAGGGCGCGATCCGGGCCGGCTCCGGCGACTACGGGATCATCCCGGGCTCCATGGGCACGGGTTCGTACATCGTGAAGGGCCTCGGGAACGACAAGTCCTTCAACTCCGCGTCGCACGGCGCGGGCCGGCGCATGAGCCGCAACGCGGCCAAGCGCCGGTTCTCCACGAAGGACCTGGAGGAGCAGACGCGGGGCGTGGAGTGCCGCAAGGACTCCGGTGTCGTGGACGAGATCCCGGCCGCGTACAAGCCGATCGAGCAGGTCATCGACCAGCAGCGGGACCTGGTGGCGGTCGTGGCGAAGCTGAGGCAGGTCGTCTGTGTGAAGGGCTAGCGGGGCCTCGGGCCCGGCGACGCCCTCCTCGCCTCACCGGTGTGTCAGCCAGGCAGGCGCACCACTCCGTCGCGGAGCGTGTTGAGGCGAGCTCGGCACGCGTTGAGGGAGTGGCCGAGTTCGGCGCATGCCATGTCGATGCCGGGTGCCGACAGCAGGATCCTGTCGTTGTCCGTCGTCCAGTGGATCCGCTCCGGCCCTGGTCTCCCGCGGGGCGGGCGGACCCACTCGAGCACCTGCTCGGCGGCCGTCTGCTTGCGTCCCGACGACAAGCAGCCCGGGTGGTGGAGATCCTCGGTCAAGACGCGTGCGGCCGCACCGGTGTAGACGATGTTGTACACGCGGTCCCGTTGGTTCGGGCGAGGGTTGCGCAGAGCTCCGGATACCTGCTCCGCACGGGAGCACAGATACAGCCCGATCGCCTTGCTGGCCGTGCCGGGAGGGACGAGGGGCGAGTTCTGCCCGGTGTACGCCGCCGACCCATCTGCGGCGATGATGCACGTGTCGGTCAGGCCCTCGGCCGGGATGCCGGGATGCCGGTCCCGGTCGAGGGCCGTCGTGTTGACGGGTGTGGCGCGAGCCTGGACCGCCTGTTCACGTGCCGCCCGGGCGATCGGGGACGTGCATCTCTGTGGGTTATGCCGATGAGGGCATCAGATGTCCCGGTGCACCTTCGTGTTCGACGCCTGGGCGCGGGGGCGGAGGATCAGGAGGTCGACGTTGACGTGGGCGGGGCGGGTGACCGCCCACGTGATGGTGTCGGCGACGTCGTCGGCGGTGAGGGGGTCGGCGACGCCCTCGTAGACCTTCTCGGCCTTCTCCTTGTCGCCGTCGAAGCGGGTCAGGGCGAACTCCTCCGTCCTGACCATGCCGGGGGCGATCTCGATGACGCGGACCGGACTGCCGACTATCTCCAGGCGCAGGGTCTCGGCGAGGACGTGGGCGCCGTGCTTGGCGGCGACGTAGCCGGCGCCGCCCTCGTAGGTGCCGTGGCCCGCGGTGGAGGAGACGACCACGACCGTGCCGTCGCCGCTCGCGGTCAGCTTGGGCAGCAGGGCCTGGGTGAGGTTGAGGGTGCCGATGACGTTCGTCTCGTACATCCGGCGCCAGTGCTCCGGGTCGCCGGTCGCGACCGGGTCGGCGCCGAGTGCGCCGCCCGCGTTGTTGACCAGGACGCCGATCGTCTTGAACGCCGTCGCGAACTCGTCCACGGCCGCGCGGTCGGTGACGTCCAGCGGGTAGGCCGTGGCCCGGTGGCCCGCCTCGTTGATCTTCTCGGCCAGCGCCTCGATGCGGTCCTTGCGGCGTGCGGTGAGGACGACCCGGTAGCCCGCCTGGGCGAGCTTGCGGGCCGTGGCGGCGCCGATTCCGCTGCTCGCACCCGTGACGACGGCGATGGAGGAGGCTGCGGACGGGGCGGCGGTGGCCATGGGAGCTCCGTAAGTCGTGGGGTGGCCCGGTAGGGCCGGATGTGGCTTATGGGGTCGTCCGGTTCTTCTGGTGCGGGCTCCGGCCAGGATAGGCGGGGGCTCAGTTCCCCCGCGGGGCGTACATGATCACTGCCATGCCGGCGAGGCAGATCAGCGCGCCCGCGATGTCCCAGCGGTCCGGGCGGTAGCCGTCCGCGATCACGCCCCACAGGAGCGAACCGGCGACGAAGACGCCGCCGTAGGCGGCGAGGACCCGGCCGAAGTGGGCGTCGGGCTGGAACGTCGCGACGAAGCCGTAGGCGCCGAGCGCGAGGACGCCGCCGGCCGCCCACAGTGCGCCCTTGTTCGCGCGCACGCCCTGCCAGACCAGCCAGGCGCCGCCGATCTCCAGCAGGGCGGCCAGCACGAACAGGGCGACGGAGCGCAGGATCGGCATGCGGGCAGCTTAGGTCCGGCCGGCCGCGCTCCGGCCACCGCTCCCCTGTATGGTTGAAGGATGAACAACCTGGAGGGTGAGCGACCATGCAGTTCGGGATCTTCAGCGTCGGCGACGTGACCCCCGACCCCACCACCGGCCGGACCCCGACCGAGCGCGAGCGGATCAAGGCCATGGTCGCGATCGCGCTGAAGGCCGAGGAGGTGGGCCTGGACGTCTTCGCCACCGGTGAGCACCACAACCCGCCGTTCGTGCCGTCCTCGCCGACGACCATGCTCGGCTACATCGCCGCCCGCACCGAGCGGCTGATCCTCTCCACGGCCACCACCCTGATCACCACCAACGACCCGGTGAAGATCGCCGAGGACTTCGCGATGCTCCAGCACCTGGCCGACGGCCGGGTGGACCTGATGACGGGCCGCGGCAACACCGGCCCGGTCTACCCCTGGTTCGGGCAGGACATCCGGCGGGGCATCGACCTCGCGCTCGAGAACTACGCCCTGCTGCGGCGGCTGTGGCGCGAGGACGTCGTCGACTGGGAGGGC
This sequence comes from Streptomyces sp. NPDC058741, assembly GCF_042746715.1. Lineage (NCBI taxonomy): Bacteria > Bacillati > Actinomycetota > Actinomycetes > Kitasatosporales > Streptomycetaceae > Streptomyces > Streptomyces sp. NPDC058741. The sequence continues at coordinate 36,183 of NZ_JBHYQH010000025.1, forward strand.
ACGTTCCGCACGCCGCTGCAGGGGTTCACGGCCACGCCCCGGCCGCTGGACGGGGTGCCGCCGTTCGTCTGGCACGGCTCGATCCGCTCACCGGAGATCGCCGAACAGGCCGCCTTCTACGGCGACGGCTTCTTCCACAACAACATCTTCTGGCCGGCCGACCACACCCGGCGCATGGTCGAGCTGTACCGGGAGCGGTACGCGCACCACGGGCACGGCACGCCCGAGCAGGCGATCGTGGGGCTGGGCGGGCAGGTGTTCATACGGAAGAACAGCCAGGACGCGGTGCGGGAGTTCCGGCCGTACTTCGACGTCGCACCGGTGTACGGGCACGGGCCGTCGCTGGAGGAGTTCACCGAGCAGACCCCGCTGACCGTGGGCTCCCCGCAGCAGGTCATCGAGAAGACCCTGGCCTTCCGCGAGTACGCCGGTGACTACCAGCGCCAGCTGTTCCTGATCGACCACGCGGGGCTGCCGCTGAAGACCGTGCTCGAACAGCTCGACCTGCTCGGCGAGGAGGTCGTGCCGGTGCTGCGCAAGGAGTTCGCCGAGAACCGCCCGGCCGGCGTGCCCGAGGCGCCGACGCACGCGGCCCGGGTCGGCGTCGCCCGGCCATGACCGCGGGGGCGGCCGGCCACCGGGCGTCCGGTGAGAACGCGGTGGGAAGAACGCTCCGGCCCCACCCGTCCGGACCCGGCGCCCCGGTCCCTTGGCACACTGGACGCGTGCCCCACACCGTGCTGCTCGCCGAAGACGACCGCGCCATCCGCAACGCCCTGGAGCGCGCCCTGACCCTGGAGGGCTACCAGGTCGTGGCGGTGGCCGACGGTGTCGAGGCACTGGCGCAGGCCCACCGCAGCCGGCCCGACGTGCTCGTCCTGGACGTGATGATGCCCGGCATCGACGGGCTCCAGGTGTGCCGGGTGCTGCGCGCCGAGGGCGACCGGACGCCGGTGCTGATGCTGACGGCCCTGGTGGAGACCGCCGACCGGATCGCCGGGCTGGACGCGGGCGCCGACGACTACGTCGTGAAGCCCTTCGACGTGGAGGAGGTCTTCGCCCGGCTGCGCGCCCTGCTGCGCCGCACCAGCCCGGTGGGGGCGGTGCCGACACCGGTGGCGGAGACGCCGAGGGCGCTGCCCGAGCGGTTCCTGGAGGCGGCGGGCCTGCGCATGGACCCGCAGGCGCGCCGGGCCTGGCGGGGCGGCCGCGAGCTGGAGCTGACCCGCACCGAGTTCGAGCTGCTGGAGCTGCTGGTGCGCAACGCGGGCATCGTCCTGGACCACGCCACGATCTACGACCGCATCTGGGGCTACCACTTCGGCCCCGGCTCGAAGAACCTCGCCGTCTACGTCGGTTATCTGCGCCGCAAGCTCGACGAGCCGGACGCGCCGCAGCTGATCCACACGGTGCGCGGTGTGGGTTACGTGCTGCGGGAGGGCTGAGTGGGCGGGCTCGGCCGGCTGACGGCGGGGCGGCGGCCGAAGCTGGTCTCGCTGCGCACGACGTTCGCGGTGTCGTTCGCGGCGGTCACCGCGGCCGTGACGATCGTGGTCGGCATCCTGTCGTACAACGCGGCCGCGCGGCTGGTGCGGGTCGACCAGCAGACCGTCTTCGACGAGGTGGTGCAGGACCTGCGCAGCGAGGTCAGCGAGAACCGGATGGCGCCCGGGGACTTCTCCTCCGCCGCGCCCGGCCACGACCTGGTGCGGCCCGCCCGGACCGACGTGCAGGTGCTGGGCCCGGACGGGCACGTCGTCGACCCGGGCAGTCCGGGGCTGCCGGTCACCGGGACCGACGTGCGGATCGCCGCGGCCGCGGACTCGGGGCGGGTGGCCGAGCACCGGGACGTGAACGTGGGCAGCGACGTCTACCGGGTGGCGACCGTCTCCCTCGGCGGTGGGCGGGGCGCGGTGCAGGTCGCGCAGGAGTTCAGCGACGTCGAGGACCTGCTGCGGGCGCTGCAGCGGCGGACCCTGCTGCTGATGGCCGCGGTGGTGGTCGGGGCCGGACTGTTCGGCTGGTGGCTGGCCCGGCGGATCACCCGCCGGCTGGTGGTGCTCACGGACGCCGCCGAGGACGTCGCCCGCACCCGGCGGCTCGGCATCCAGGTGCCCGTGGCCGGCCATGACGAGGTGGGCCGGCTGGGCCGGGCCTTCGACCGGATGCTGGGCCGGCTCGCCCAGTCCGAGGAGGACCAGCGCCGTCTGGTCCAGGACGCCGGACACGAGCTGCGCACGCCGCTGACCTCGCTGCGGACGAACATCTCCCTGCTCCGCCGGATCGACGAACTGCCGCCGCGGGCCCGTGAGGAACTCGTCGCCGACCTGGGCCAGGAGGCCCGTGAGCTGACCGACCTGGTCAACGAACTGGTCGACCTCGCGGCCGGGCAGTCCGACACGGAGCCGCCGCGGCGGGTGGACGTCGCCGACCTCGCGGGGGAGGTGGCGGCGCTCGCCCGGCGCCGCAGCGGACGCCGGATCCTGCTGCGGGCGAGCGGCGACACCACGACCGACGGCCGTCCCGGGATGCTGACCCGGGCGCTGTCCAACCTCGTGGAGAACGCCCTGAAGTTCGACGAGGGCGGCACGGAGCCGGTCGAGATCGTCGTCGCCGGGCCCGCCCGCCCCGGCACCATCCGCGTGGAGGTCCTCGACCGGGGTCCCGGCATCGCGGACTGCGACCTCGCCCGCGTCTTCGACCGCTTCTACCGCGCCGCCGACGCCCGCTCCCTGCCGGGCTCGGGCCTGGGGCTGTCCATCGTGCGGGAGGTTGCCCTCGCGCACGGGGGAGCGCCCTTCGCGGTCCGGCGGGACGGGGGCGGCACGGTGATCGGGTTCACGGTGGGCGGGGGCGCCTGACCGGATCGGCGCGGCGATCCGGCGCCGTCGTCGGTGGGGCGGTGTCCTTGTTCCGGGGTTCTTGCGCTCGTGGGTGGGGCGGTGTCCTTGTTCCGGGGTTCTTGCGCTCGTGGGTGGGGCGGTGTCCTTGTCCCCGGGCTCCTGCAATCCCCGGGGGGCGTCCGGTGTGCTGCGACAGTGATCCCATGGATCACGCACAGGCACGAGCATGGCTCACCACCGCCCTGGAGGAGGCCCGCGCCGGGCTCGCCGAAGGGGGCGTTCCGATCGGTGCCGCCCTCTACGGCGCGGACGGCACCCTGCTGGGCCGCGGCCGCAACCGGCGCCTCCAGGACGGCGACCCCACCCTGCACGCGGAGACGGCCGCCTTCCGCGCGGCCGGGCGGCGGCGCTCCTACCGGGGCACGACGATGGTCACCACCCTGTCCCCCTGCTGGTACTGCTCGGGGCTGGTGCGGCAGTTCGGCATCCCCCGGGTGGTGATCGGCGAGGCGGTCACCTTCCACGGCGGCCACGACTGGCTCGCCGCGCACGGCGTGGAGATCGTGCTGCTGGAGGACGCCTCGTGCGTGGCGCTGATGCGCGACTTCATCGCCCGCGAACCCGCCCTGTGGCACGAGGACATCGGCGCCTGAAGCCGGACCGGACCGCCCGCGGGCGTTCGCGTCCTCGCGGTACGGCCGTCAACACGGCGCGACGACAGCACCTCGCAACGTCGTTCGACATGCCATCCGTTTCCCTGAAATGCCGCGACACCCCCTGTGGTCGGCTGCCCCGTCGGCATTGTCTTGATCGGGTCTGTCCCCACTGCGAACGGAGACGCCCCGTGCGAATGACTGACCTCCAGCGCTGCGACGTCCGGCCCGGACGACTCGTCGAGTGGACGCTCAGTCCGGCGACCGTCGCGGCGGCGAAGGCCCTGCCGGAGGACTCGCGTCCACCCGCCTACATCCAGGAGGCACACCTGCGGACGGCGCGCACGGTGCGCGAGGACGGACTGTTCGTGCCGACCTGGATCGGCGCGGCCTTCGACCTGCCCGGCCGGGCCGACCTCGACGCGCTGGGCGAGGCGCTGCGCGGCTGGACGCTGCGCCACGAGACACTGCGCAGCGGCTTCCGCTGGGTGGGCGGGCCCGGTGACTCGATCCGCCGCTTCACGCTCGACGCGGACGCCGTCTCGCTGCACCGCGAGGACGCCGGGGACTTCACCGACGCCGCGGCCCTCGCCCGGCATCTCCAGGACCGCTTCGACACCACGGCGGACGCCCTGCGCTGGCCGAACCTCATCTACACGGCCGTCGTCCGGGACGACTCCACCAGCGTGTACATGGCCTTCGACCACAGCAACGTCGACGCGTTCTCGATCTACCGCATCCCGGCCGAGGTCCACGAGCTGTACGCCGCCCACCGCACCGGCCGGCTCCCGGACCGGCCACCGGTCAGCAGCTACGTCGACTTCTGCGAGGCCGAACGGGCGGACGCGGACCGGATCGACGCCGACCACGAGATCGTCGCCCGCTGGCGGGAGTTCATCCGGCGCTGCGACGGGCGGCTGCCGAGCTTCCCCGTGGACCTCGGCCTGGCGGACGGCGGCGCGCTGCCCACCCAGAGGCTGATGCGCGAGATGCTCGTGGACGCGGACGCGGCCGCCGCGTTCGAGGCGTACTGCCGCCCCTGCGGCGGCAGCCTCGTCGGTCTGCTGGCGGCGACCGCCCTCATCGTCCAGGAGATCGGCGGTACGCCCGTCTACCGCACCGTGGTGCCCTTCCACACCCGGCGAGGTCGGTGTACTCGGACTCCGTGGGCTGGTACGTCGGCGGCGCGCCGATCGAGGTGCCCGTGGCCCGCACGCCCGACTTCCCCGCCACGCTGACGACCGTGCGCAACGCGCTGCACGCCGCCCGGCCGCTGGCCCGCATGCCGCTGGCCAGGGTACTGGGGCTGCTCGGCGCGGACTTCCGGCCGACCTCGCCCGACATGTACTCGATCGTGTCGTACGCCGACGCCCGGGACATCCCGGACTCCACGAGCTGGACCGAGCGCAACGCCTACGGCCTGATCCGGGTCTCCCACGGCGACCAGGTCTGCGCGTGGGTCACCCGGCTGCACGAGGGGCTGTGGTTCGCGGCCCGCCACCCGGACACCGACGTCGCCCACAAGAACCTGCGGCTGTACGCCGACCGGCTGCGCGACGTCATCCTGTCGGTCGCGGACCGCGCCCCCCGCACCAGGCGCTGAGACGCCCCCGGCCTACACGCCCGCGTACGAGTGCAGGCCGGAGACGAACATGTTCACGCCGTAGTAGTTGAACAGCCAGCAGCCGAAGGCGGCGAGGGCCAGGTAGGCGGCCTTGCGGCCCTTCCAGCCGGCCGTGGCGCGGGCGTGCAGGTAGCCGGCGTAGGCGACCCAGGTGATGAACGACCAGGTCTCCTTGGGGTCCCAGCCCCAGTAGCGGCCCCAGGCGTCGCCCGCCCAGATGGCGCCCGCGATGATCGTGAACGTCCACAGCGGGAAGACCGCGGCGTTGACGCGGTAGGCGAACTTGTCCAGGGAGGCGGACGAGGGCAGCCGCTCCAGGACGGACGTCGCGAAGGTGCCGGGCCGGCCGCCGCCCGCGAGCTTGTTCTCGTAGGAGTCCTTGAACAGGTACAGGATCGTGGCGACCGCGCCCACGTAGAACACCGCGCCGCAGAGGATCGCGGTGGAGACGTGGATGTACAGCCAGTACGAGTGCAGCGCCGGGACCAGCTGGTCGCTCTCCGTGTACAGGACCGTGACCGCGAGGCCCAGGTCGAGCAGGACCGTGGTGGTCAGGAACAGGCCCAGCCAGCGCACGTTCTTCCTCAGCGCCAGCAGCAGCAGGTACACGCCGACGGCGACCGTGGAGAAGGTGATGTTGAACTCGTACATGTTGCCCCAGGGCGCCCGCTGCACCGAGGCCGCGCGGGTGACGACGCCGCCCGCCGCGATGAGGAACCCGAGCACCGTGAGGGAGACGGCGATCCGGCCGTACAGGTCGCCCTGCTCGTCCCCGCCGTGCGCGCCCGGGCCGTCCGGCACGTCCCGCCGGCCGGCCGCGGCCCGCACGGTCACCTTCGGCCGCTCCAGCACGGCCGTGCCGCCCGCCTTGTTCACGGTGACGGCGGGCGCCTTTCCGCCCTCGGGCGCGGCCGTCAGCGCGGCGGCGGTCCGGGCGACCTTGCTGCGGCTGCCGAAGAGCCATTCGGTGATGTACGCGAAGAAGGCCAGGGTGTAGACGGCCATCGCGGAGTAGATCAGCGTGTTGCTGACGTTCGCGAGGTTCTCGTTGGTCGCGGCGGCCAGTTCGGTTGCGGCGGCGAGAGTCACTGCTGCTCAGCCCCTTCGGCGGGTACGGGGGTGTCGGTGCCCGGCTCCTGGCCGGGGTCGGGCGGATCTGCGGGGTCGGGCGCTCCGGGCGCATGGTCGTACAGGATCCCGGCGAGGGTCCCCAGTTCCTCGGGGACCTTGGCGGACTCGCTGCGGCCGAGGCCGGCCATCTCCACCACGGTGACGCCGTCCGGGCCCGGCACCGCCCGCACCCAGACGCGGCGGCGCTGCACGAACAGCGAGCCGGCCAGGCCGAGGATCGCGGCGACCGCACCGCCCAGGGCCCAGCCGCTGGCGGGCTGCCGGGTGATCTGGAACTGGGCCCACTCCTTGACGTCCTTCTCGAAGGTGACCGAGCCGGCGCCGTTGGGCAGCTGCATCGTCTGCCCGGGCTTGAGGAGCTTCTTCAGCAGCTTGCCGTCGGAGTCCTTGAACTCCTTCATGTTGCGCTTGTCGAGCTGGTAGACGCTCTGCGGCAGGCCCGAGTCGACCCCCAGGTCGCCGTGGTAAGCGTTCAGCGCGAGCACCGGGCTCAGCAGCGCGGGGAACTGCGAGACCATCGCGCCGCCCTCGTAGGTGGGCACGAAGAACGCCTGGAAGCCGAGCTGTTCCTTCTCGCCCGCGGCGTTGCGGTAGCCGTCCATGACCTTGACGGCGCCGGAGGAGGTGGCGAAGCCGTCCAGCGGCAGCAGTGGCACGGCCTCGCGGTAGACGACGTCGCCCTTGCCGTCGCGGACGGTGATGACCGGGGCGTATCCGTGGCTGGCGAGGTAGACCTTGGTGTCGCCGACGGTCAGCGGCTCGTTGACCTTGATGGTCCGGTGCCGTTCCTCGCCGTAGGCGCCCTCGCTGTAGTCCACCGTCGCCTGGTAGGTGCGCGGGGTGCCGCGGTTGGGGCCGCTCATCTCGTAGGTGCCCTCGAAGTCCTTCAGGCGGAAGCTGAAGGGGTTCAGGTCGTCCTGCGTGAAGAGGTTGCCGGACTTGAAGTCGTCGTACTGGGTGAGCGTGTTGGAGAAGCCGTCGCCCTCGACGACCAGCTTGAAGCCCTCGGCCTTGAACAGCTGGCCCCAGGCGAAGGCGATCAGCATCACGATCAGGGCGAGGTGGAAGACGAGGTTGCCGACCTCGCGCAGGTAGCCCTTCTCGGCGGCGACCGCGTCACCGGCGACGTGCGCGCGGAAGCGGCGCTTGTCCAGCAGGGCGAGCGCGGCGGTCCGGACCTCCTCGGGCGCGGCCGTCGTACGCCACGTGGTGTGGGCGGGCAGCCGGTTCAGCCGCTTCGGCGCGCCCGGCGGCCGGCCGCGCAGCTGGCCGACGAACTGCCAGGTGCGGGGCACGATGCAGCCGATGAGGGAGACGAACAGCAGGATGTAGATCGCGGAGAACCACACCGAGCTGTAGACGTGGAACAGCCCGAGCTTGTCGTAGACGTCCCCGAGGGTGGGGTTGTTCTTGCGGAAATCGGCGACCTTGGTGGCGTCGACGCCGGTCTGCGGGATCAGCGAGCCGGGGATCGCGCCGAGCGACAGCAGCAGGAGCAGCAGCAGCGCGACCCGCATGGAGGTGAGCTGCCGCCAGAACCAGCGGGCCCAGCCGAGCGCGCCCAGGGACGGCAGTCCCGGCCCGTCCTCCCGGGGGGCGGTGGACAGCCGGGCCCCGGCGTCGCCGAGGTCGCGGTTGTCGGAGGTGCCGGCGGGGGCCGGGTCGGTGGTGCCGGTCTTGCTCATCGCTCAGATCCCCACAGTGAAGCCGTTGGACCAGGTCTGCATCTCCTGCACGATGCCGTCCCAGGCGCCGGTCAGCAGCAGCAGACCGGTGACGATCATCATCGAGCCGCCGATGCGCATCACCCAGACATAGTGGCGCTTGACCCAGCCGAAGGCGCCGAGCGCCTTGCGGAAGGCGACGGCGGCCAGCACGAACGGCAGCCCGAGGCCGAGGCAGTAGGCCACGGTCAGCAGGGCCCCGCGGCCCGCACTGCCCTGGTTGGAGGAGAGCGCCAGCACGGAGGCGAGGGTCGGTCCGATGCAGGGCGTCCAGCCGATGCCGAACAGCGCGCCCAGCAGCGGCGCCCCGACCAGGCCGGTCACGGGCCGCTTGTGGAAGCGGAACTCGCGCTGGGTCATCCAGGGCATCAGCCCCATGAAGAACACGCCCATGAGGATCATGAGCCCGCCGAGCACCTTGGACAGGACCCCGCGGTTGGCCTGGAGGGTGTCGCCGAAGTAGCCGAACAGCGCCCCGGAGGAGACGAACACGGCGGTGAAGCCGAGCACGAACAGGGAGGCGCCCGCGATCATCCGCCCGCGCCGGGCCTCGGCGAGGTCGGTGCCGGTGACGCCCGTCACGTACGACAGGTAGCCGGGGACGAGCGGCAGCACGCACGGGGAGAAGAAGGAGACGAGACCGCCGAGCAGCGCGATGGGCAGGGCGGCCAGCAGGGCGCCGTTGAGCACCGTGCCGTTGTAGCCCGTCGCCGCGAGCGTGGTGACTGCGGAGGTCACGTCACTTCTCCGCGAGGACCGGGGCGATCATCTTGCGCAGCTTCTCCTCGCTGAGCGCCTGGAGCGAGCGGGCGGCGATCCGGCCCTGCCGGTCGAGGACCAGGGTGGAGGGGATCGCCTGCGGGTTGAGCGTGCCGCGCTCGAAGCGGAGCATCAGCTTGCCGGTCGGGTCGTACAGGCTCGGGTACGTCACGCCGTAGGCCTTCTCGAAGGCGAGGGCCGGGCCGGTGCCGGTGTCGCGGGTGTTGATGCCGACGAACTGCACGCCCTGGTCCTTCAGGTCCTGGGAGACCTTCTGGAAGCCGGGGGCCTCGGCACGGCAGGGCGGGCACCAGGAGCCCCAGACGTTGACGACGACGACCTTGCCCTTGTAGTCGTCGACGTTCAGCTGCTTGCCGTCGACGGTCCTGCCGGACAGGTCCGGGGCGTCCGCGCGTTCGCCCTTGTCCGCGGTGGCGATGCCGTCCTCGCCCAGGACGAAGTTGGTGTCACCGCCTCCGCCGGAGGTCCCGCCGGAGCCGCACGCGGACAGCGTCAGGGCCGCCGCCGCGGCACCGGCGGTGAGCAGAAGGGCCCTCGGGGGGCGGCGGGTGCGGTTCGAGCGCAGGGGGGCGCGGCTGGCGGCACTCATGTGAAAAGTTTCGCATGTCCGTTCCGGGGATCTTTCCCACCCCCCTCGCGGGTGGAGCACCGCACGTCAGGCGGCGTTCAGGGAGGGTGCGCCGGAGTCGCCGGGGGCCGCCTTCAGGAACTCCTTCCAGCCGCCGGCGGGCTGCTGCCCGACGTCGAGGGTGCGCAGCCTTGCGAGGATCTCGGGCTTCTGCGCGTCCATCCAGTCGACGTACTGCCGGAATGAGACGAGACGCACGTCCCCGCCCCTGTCCTTCTCCCGTGCGATGTGCCGGAAGGCCTCCTCGACGGCGTCCATGTAGATGCCGCCGTTCCACTGCTCGAAGTGGTTGCCGATGAAGAGCGGTGCCCGGTTCGTCTCGTAGGCCCGCTTGAATCCCCGGATGTACGCCTGCGCCGACTGCTCCCGCCAGCCCGGGTAGTGGTGCGCCGGGGCCTTGGTGGAGTTCAGGGACTGGTTGGCCAGCATGTTGTAGTCCATGGACAGGACCTCGAAGCCGCGACCGGGGAAAGGTATCTGCTGCAGGGGCAGGTCCCATATTCCCGCACGCTTCACGGGCCACACCTGGCGGCCGCCGGGCGAGGAGGCGTCGTAGCGCCAGCCGAGTTCGCGGGCGGTGGGCAGCAGGTTGTCCTGGCCGAGCAGGCAGGGCGTGCGGCCGCCGACGAGCTCCTTGTCGTAGTCGAAGGGCAGGGACGGCAGGTCCGTCCAGCCGGTGTGGGTGCGCCACCGCTTCACGAAGGACTTCGCCTGGTCGATCTCGCTGCGCCACTGCCGCGGCGTCCAGTTCCTGACCGAGCCGTGGGACTCGCCGCAGAAGTGCCCGTTGAAGTGCGTGCCGATCTCGTGGCCCTCCAGCCAGGCGCGGCGCAGGTACTTCAGCGTGTCCTTGATGTGCGCGTCGGTGAGGTAGCCGATGTCGGAGGCGCCGCGCGGGTTGTTCGGGGGGTCGTAGAGGCGCTTCTTCGACTCGGGCAGCAGGTACAGCCCCGACAGGAAGAAGGTCATGCTCGCGCCGTGCTCCTTCGCCAGGTCCAGGAAGCGCGGGAAGAGCCCGGTGCCGACCTCGCCGGCACCGTCCCAGGAGAAGACGACGAACTGCGGGGGCTCCTGACCCGGCTTCAGCGGCTCGGGCCGTGCGGGCTGGTGGGGCTGCCTGCCGGTGTAGGCGGTGGACCCGTCGCCGATCGGCCGGGCGGTGGGCCCGGGTTCGGGCCCGCCCTGCGCGGAGTGGCCGGAACCGTCCGCGCGGCCGGAGTCGTCCGAGCCGGTGAGGCCGCCGCAGCCGGCGAGCGGGACGGCGGCCGCGGCTCCCGCGCCGATTCCGAGCATTTCCCTACGGGTGAGAGCGCGCATGGCATCCCCGATTCGTCACGTCGTGCCGGTCACCCAGTAGGAGGACGTGACGAACCGGTAGGTTCCGCCGGTATTTGCAGATTCAGTAACGAAGCGGTCGTTGGCGACCAGAAGGGGACGAGACGCTTCCTGTCAGGCGCCGAACGCCTTGTCCTTGCCCTTCACCGGCTTCGCGCCCGCCAGCAGGTGCGCCGGGACGAGATCGCGGGCCGGCTCGCTGTAGCCCACGGAAACGATTCGGTCGCCGTGGTACGTGAAGCTCGTCAGGGACGCGAGGGTGCACTGCCGCTTGCGCGGGTCGTGCCACAGCCGCCGCCGCTCGACGTAGGACCGCACGATCCAGATGGGCAGCTGGTGGCTGACCACGACGGCCTCGTGCCCGCGGGCCTTGTCCTTCGCCGCTCCCAGGGCGCTCATCATCCGCACGACCTGGTCGATGTACGGCTCGCCCCAGGACGGCCGGAACGGGTTGACCAGGTGCTTCCAGTTGCCCGGGTTGCGCAGCGCCCCGTCCCCGACGCCGAAGGTCCTGCCCTGGAAGATGTTGGCGGCCTCGATCAGCCGGTCGTCGGTCGCGAGGTCCAGCCCGTGCGCCTTGGCGATCGGCTCGGCCGTCTCCTGCGCCCGCTCCAGCGGGGAGGCGACGACGTACGTCACATCGCGCCCCGACAGGTGCTCGGCGACCCGGTCGGCCATGCGGCGGCCCAGGTCGGACAGGTGGTAGCCGGGCAGGCGGCCGTAGAGGATGCCGTCCGGGTTGGCGACCTCGCCGTGCCGCATGACGTGCACGACGGTGGCGTCGCCGTCGCTCCCGGGGCTCGTCGCCTCGCTCATGCCGTCGCCTCCGCCGCCGCGCGGGCCGCCGCCGGGAGGGCGTCGGCGATCCGCTGCAGGGCGCGCTCGTCGTGCGCGGTGGACACGAACCAGGACTCGAAGGAGGACGGCGGCAGGTAGACGCCGTTCGCGAGCAGCGAGTGGAAGAACGCGGTGAAGCGGAAGGACTCCTGTGCCTTGGCGTCCTCGTAGTTCCGCACCGGCCGGTCGGTGAAGAAGACGGAGAACATGTTGGAGGCGGTCTGCAGCCGGTGCGCGACTCCTTCCTTGCCCAGGGCGTCGGTGACGAGCCCCTGGATCTCCTTCGACACCGCGTCGACCTTGGCGTAGGCGGCGTCGTCGAGCAGCCGCAGCTGGGCGAGCCCGGCCGCGGTGGCCACCGGGTTCCCGGAGAGCGTGCCGGCCTGGTAGACGGGCCCGGCCGGGGCGAGGTGGGCCATGACGTCCGCGCGCCCGCCGAAGGCCGCGGCCGGGAAGCCGCCGCCCATGACCTTGCCGAAGGTCATCAGGTCGGGCACCACGCCGTCCACCCCGAACCACCCGGCGCGGCTGGTCCGGAAGCCGGTCATGACCTCGTCGGAGACGTAGAGGGCCCCGTGCTCGGAGCAGATGTCCTTCAGGCCCTGGTTGAACCCGTCGGCGGGCGGTACGACGCCCATGTTGCCCGGGGAGGCCTCGGTGATCACACAGGCGATCTCGCCGGGGTGGGCGCGGAAGGCCTCGCGGACGGCGTCCAGGTCGTTGTACGGCAGCACGATCGTGTCGCCGGCCTGGGCGCCGGTGACGCCCGGGGTGTCCGGCAGCGCGAACGTGGCGACGCCGCTGCCGGCCGCGGCGAGCAGCGAGTCGACGTGCCCGTGGTAGCACCCGGCGAACTTGACGACCTTGGTGCGCCGCGTGAACCCGCGCGCGAGCCGGATCGCCGACATGGTGGCCTCGGTGCCGCTGGACACCAGCCGCACCTGCTCCAGCGGCGCGACCCGGGCGACCATCTCCTCGGCGAGCGCGACCTCGCCCTCACCGGGCGTGCCGAAGGACGTGCCGCGGGCGACGGCGTCCTGGACGGCGGCGATCACCTCGGGGTGCGCGTGCCCCAGGATCATGGGGCCCCAGGAGCAGACGAGGTCGACGTACTCCCGCCCGTCGGCGTCGGTCAGAAAGGGACCGGTGCCGGACACCATGAACCGCGGTGTGCCGCCCACGGCGCGGAAGGCCCGGACCGGTGAGTTCACGCCACCGGGCGTGACGGCCGCGGCCCGGTCGAACAGAGCCTGCGAGGCCGGTGCTTCATACGGATATGTCAGTTCGCTCATGACCTGCGACTTCTCCGACCTTCTCCGACGTCGTCGGGCTCCGGGTGTCAGTGACCTGTTCAGGGTAGGTCAGGGCCACGGGGAGCCGGGGTGTGGGACGACCGCTCGCGGGCCCCCCGTCGTCTGCGAGACTGGGACCTGGTACACACAGCTCCGGCGGCCCGGGTGGCCGGAGGCTGCGAAGATCCTTCGGCCGGATGTTTCGAGGCACGTTTCGGCGGACGGCCGCGGGGGAGGTCACTGACACGATGATCGGGTTGCGCGGGGGCGACGCGTCCTGGAAAAGCAGTCGGGTGGAGATATGCATCGCGGTGGCGGACTGGGCGAGGGGACTGACGACCTGGGTCCTCGGCGAGCCCGGCGGGGAAGGCACCGGCGCGAAGCGGAGGACACGCAGGAACCACGCCACGCGCAGGGCCGGAGCCGGCCCGCTGAACCGGAGCGCCTCGACGGACGTACTGAACGCCGAGTGGACGATCTTCGGGCGGAGAGCGGGAACGGTGGTCGGGTGGGGGTGACGTACAAGTACTTCGGCGCGCCCGACGGCGCGACCGCGGCCCGCGTCCCGATCTCGATGCGCCCCGAGGAGCTCGGCGGCGACGAGCTCGGCATGAACGGCATGTTCACCAAGATCAAGCCGGAGACGATGGCCGCGATGGTCCTGACGGGCATCGAGGGCGTTCCCCTGCACAAGGTCCCGCCCCTGGAGCTGGTGGTCCTCCACCCCGACTACGCCGTGGTCAAGCTCCCCATGACGGTCGTCGACCCCCTGCGCGGCATCGGCGAGGAGGCGGTGGGCGCGGCGGCGTTCATCTGGTCGACGGTCCCGGACCGGGGCGGTCCGCGAGACGCGTTCAACGTGTACCAACTGCTGCACGAGTGGCAGGACTTCAGCCACCGGCTGCATGAGGCGGGGCATCAGCCTTATTGCCTGGTGTGGCCGTGAGCTGAGGTCTCCCCGAGTTCGGGGCGAGGTTTTCGGACCCCGCCTTTGTTATGTGCGGAGGGGGCCGCCAGGGACACGGAGGGAGCACTGGCGCGGCGGCGTTGATCACCTTTCTGCCCGGCCGCCACCGTCCGGCCAGGGCGCCTGGGGTTTGCGGTGCTTGCCGGTGCCGGAGCCGAGCGGCTTCGGTGTTCCGGTGCCGATCTCCAGCACGCTCATGCCGTCCTGCACATCCAGGTCTTCGAGCATCCGGACCACGAGGCTCGGCAACGTCGACGACGAGGTTGGGGCCGCGTTGCTGATCGGCTTCGGGTCGGCCCAGTCGATGTCCTGGCCGTCGAACTGAGTCATCCATGTCTCGTCGGTGTAGACGAGCCGGAGCCACTCCTCCTTGCCGACCGTTTCCGGTGTGACCGGCTCCCAGGTGGTGGCGCCCGGGACATGGCTCTCCCGGTAGAAGCGCGGGATGAACCTGTGCCGGGGCACGGCCTCCACGGCGGCCCGCCATTCAGGGTGTTGCGGTCGCCCTGGCCCGTGGTGCCGGTCGCGGGGTTCGTACCGGAGGATGTGCCGTGGCCCGGGGACATGGTGGGCACCCCGGACGTGTCGAAGTACCGGGCGGTCTGCGTCTGCGGATCCAGCGTCACCGTCGCGTAGACGGGGCCCTCGACGGGCGGGTACGGGGCGATGCGACGCAGACCCCACGGGGCCGCCGTCAGATGCCCCTGCGGCAGCGGGCTACCCGTGGGGAATCGGTCCATGTGGTTGAACACGGTCTTCCTTCCTGTCAGAAGTTCTCTACTTCGCCTGACTTGCTCACCCGCACGGCATCGAGGAACGCGATCCTGCTTGTGCGGGAGTCTCAGGGGCGCCGGGAACAATAGGCACCGGGCCCTACGTCGAGACCGGACCGGGATTCCGCAGCCCGTCCAGGACTCGTTGAAGGAGGCTGATGTCCGGTGCGCGGGCCTCGACTGCCAGTCGGCCGTCGCCGTACCAGCGGCTGAGCTGCTGCCGCCACGCGATCTCGGCACGTTGCATCTCCGCGCGGATCTCGCCGAGAGCCAGTCCCGACTCGACGCGCAGCCGCACAAGGTCGGCGGGAGTTATCCGGACCGACTCTGGGACAGCAACCGCGCCGGCCTCGTCAGGCGGACGCGTCGGGCCGAAGGCCAGCTGCACGCACGCGTCCGGGAACGGGTCGCCGGCCAGTTCCTCCGAGGGCAGGAGTCGTAAGGAGACGCGCGAGATCAGCATGCGGCCGGCACCCGCAGCTCTGCCCAGACGAGCTTGCCCCAACGATGCAGGTCGTAGCCCCACCGCCAGCTCAGCGACTCGACCAGGAGCAGACCACGGCCGCCCTCGGAGTCACCTTCAGGGCAGCCCGGTTCCGGGGTGTCTCGGCACGTGTCGGCAACGCCGATCCGAATCACTTCGGCCGTCTCACGCCGAATCACCACACGGACCACGCGACATCGCGTGTGGCTGACGGCATTGCTGATCAGTTCCGAAACGATCAGAGTGCCCACCTCGGCCAACTCGCCTATGTCCCAAGTGTCCAGAGTCGCGGAGACAAGCAGACGTGCGCGGCGCGCGGATTCCGGCTCGCACGGCACCGTCTCGGTGTAGCCCGGAACACCAGTCGCGGTTGGCTTGGCGGCGGTCATGGTCACGGGGTCATCCCTCCGAGGCTGGGACGCCCGCCCCGCGAAGGGTACGCAGGAGCGGGCTTTCCTCCACGCCATCGAGAGGCGGGAAGGGGAATCTCGCCCGCTCAACGGCTGGTACCGAGTCAACGGCCCTTGGCCGACGACGAACAGGAAAAGTCGCGCCCCACAGCACCTACGCGAACCGGAAGACTTTACGCTTCGGTGACCTCGGGTCTGGTTCGGCCGGTAACCACAGGGCTACGGTCGGTCCATGGGAGCGAACGCCATCCTCAAGAGCCGGATGGAGGAACTCGGGCTCACCCAGGAAGAACTGGCTGGTCGGATGAACGCTGCGCTGGCAGAGATCACCGGCAGGCCCGGTGACGTCTCCGACCGCACAATCCGCAACCTCCTCAATGGGACCTCCCGCCGCCCCATCGGACGCACGTGTGCAGCCCTGGAGCGAGTGTTCGGTTGCCCCGTCAAGGACTTAGGGTTCAGCGCACCACGCACCATGCAACACCCGCAGGAGGACCCCGTGCGGCGTCGCACTTTCCTCACCTCAACGACCGGGGGCGCGGCTGCCGCCATTCCCTTGGTGGCTCAACGCCGGACGGTCGGCATGTCGGACGTGGCTCGCGTCGCTGCCGGCATGAACGCCCTTGTCGAAGCCGACGACCGCCAGGGCGGACACACGGCACTGGAGAAGGCCGCGGCCCAGGGCCGCACCAGGGTGCTGGAACTACAGCAGCGCAACGCCGGCGAACGCGTCCGCCGAGCCCTGTACGCGCTGGCCGCCGAGTACACCACCATCGCCGCCTGGTCTTGCATCGACGCCCGCAACCTCGACCAGGCCCAGAGCTACCTGAACGAATCAGCGACGTACGCCGGCCTCTCCCAGGACGGCCCTACTGAAATCCGGGTGTGGGTCAACCTCTCGATGCTCGCCTATCAGCGGCAGAACTGGCCCGAAGCGCTCGCAGCGGCCCAGGCCGCTCAAGCCTCCTCAGCGGCTCGCCGAGACCCGTTCTTCGATTCGCTGGGCCGAGTCCGCGTCGCCCTCGCATACGCGGCTCTCGGCGACGGCCGTGCGGGCCTGCGTTCACTGGGATCAGCCCAGGACACCTTCACGAGGGTGGCCGACCGAGAGCGTCCGCGCTGGACCGCCTTCTACGGGCAGGCCGAACTTGACCACCTCGCCGCAATCGTGCAGTTCAACAGCGGACGCCACGCTCATGCCGAAGCCATGGCGCACCGCGCCCTGGCCAGGATCCCGATGGCCTTCCGGCGCAACAAGGCCCTCGCGACCGCCCAGCTCGCCCTCGCACAGCTCCACCAGGGAGAAGCCGAACAGGCCACGGCCTCAGCCACTGACGTCTTCCAGATCATGGGTCGCGACCCGCTGCCCGGCCGTATGCGCACACTCATGGGCGACTTCCACCGGGGCCTGTTCGTCATGGCCCCCTCCACCTCCTACGCACGAGACTGGGCAGACCGCATGCGAACCGTATGGAGCCGAGCGTGACCGACCTGCGTCACTTCCAGCACGGAAGCCTCCCCGAGGTCTTCCGGCAGATGCTCATCGACGTACACGCCGACGCCTACGCCGACCAGATGGACGACCCCTTCCACCAGCGCTTCGCCTGGTTCGTCGACCACTGGACCGGCATGGACGGCTTCTCCTGCGTGGTGGCCTACGACGAAGACGAACCGGTCGGCTTCGCCTACGGCGCCCCGCTCGCCCCCGGCCGCGAATGGTGGCGCTCCACCGCCTACGAGCCGAACAACGGCTATTCCTCCACCTACGCGGTCTCCGAAGTGATGGTGCGCCCAAGCTGGCGTAAGCAGGGAATCGCCGACCGCCTGCACGAGGCGCTACTCAAGGAACGTACGGAAGACCTCGCCGTGCTGCTGGTCGACGTCACACACCCCAAGGTCCAAGCGCTCTACGAGACATGGGGATACGCCAGAGTCGGCGAACAGCAACCGTTCGCCGACTCACCGGTGTACGCGGTCATGGTCAAAGACCTTCGGGACTGAGTCGCCGTCAGCCAGTGACAAGACGGCTGTCGAACCCGGCCCGCACAAGTCGCTCGTAGGCGTCATACACATCCGCTGGCACTTCCTGCTCGACGGCGAAGCCGAGCTTCGGATACTCGATCACCCGTTGCAGATCGCCCACCAGCATGTCCACGACGAGCTTCTCGTCGCCGATGGACTTGATGTAGTCGTCCAACTCCAGCGGCTCGGAGGCACACACGACGTCCACCTCAGGCCACAGCTTGCGGCAGGTCGCGTACGAACGGCGCTCCATGTACGGCTTGGAGATCAACAGGAGCGACTCGACCCGGATGCCGGCCTTGGCCAACAACTCGCGGGAGAAGGTGATGTTCTGGCCAGTGTTGGCTGCCTTTGACTCGACCAGGACCGCCTCGTCCGGCACGCCCAGGCTCAGCGCGTGCTCGCGGTAATGGACGGCCTCGCCACGCGGGAAGCGGGCCCATGGGACTGTTGCCGCCACTGAACACCACGACTTTGAAAAGGCCAGCGCGGTACAAACCAGCGGCCGCGGTGGCCACACCGAGGTCGTGGCTGCCCAGGCCGATCGCCGCCGAGCACGGCCGCTGCTCGTGTCCCATCTGGTGGTAGTTCCAGATCAGCGTCGCATCGCAAAACTGTTCGTCACCGATCCGGTCCTGCTGGTGCATCATCGCTGTAGGTTCCTGCAGGAAGATTTACAGCGGCTCCGAATTTACCCCCAACGCGGCGCTTCCACTCCAAGGGCTCCAGCAAAGCACGCCCGGCAAGACGGCGGTGCATACCCGCCTCATCCGTTAGCTCGGTAACAAATCCCAGCGAATCAGCCCAAGCCGCCCATAGTGCTGAATTTGTGCGTCGCTGAAGAACCTCTGTAGCGTCAGTGGGGCTCATGTGAAAACCTCGGGTGCGCAGACGACCGGTACAGCAGGAGTGGACGGGAAACTGGCGAACCACCCGCTGATGTCATCCGCATGATGCTCCTCCCGCACGTACACACGCTGCAACTTCACCAAGGACAAGCGCCCCGGGTACAGCACCTCCGCCTGACGATCCGTAGTCCAAGAGGCAGACTGACCAGCGAATCGTGCCATCGGTTGGGAGTAGCGACCACTGACGACGTCAGCGAACATCGCGTTCAGTCCGTCCGCTCCTGTGGCGCGGCGCACGGACCAGGCACCGACTCTGCGCGCCAGCCGGGTGGCGGCCGACAGTCCGGACAAGCCCGACCCGGTCTCCCGGCTGCGCCGGCTGATCTCGTGGGGGGACAGGGCCGCGCCAGAAGCCGAAGGCTCTGGCGCGGCACCGCTTCAGCGTGTGCAGCCGGGTACCGTGCCGGCGCAGTTGGTCGGCGTGTTACCGCGGACACGGCTGCTGTTGAGGCTGACCGTGCCGTTGGTCCTGAGAATGCCGCCGGCGCCTGCTCCGTCCGTGGCCACGTTGCTGTTGACGTTGGTGCGGGTCAGGTCGGCGCTGCCGCCGATGTTGGCGATCCCGCCACCATCACGCGCCACGTTGTCGTTGATGTTGCTGGCCTGGACCGTCAACTGGCCCTGGTTGGCGATTCCGCCCCCCAGGTTTCCGGCACTGTTCCCGATGACTCGACTGTTGGTGATGGTCCCGATGCCGTCGGCGATGAAGCCACCACCCGTCTGCGTCGCCCTGTTGCCCGAGATGGTGGTGCGATCGACCGTGACCGTCGTACCCGAAAGGCCACCGATTCCGCCGGAGAAGGCGGCCTGATTGTTGAGGATGTCGCTCCGCTCGACGAAAAGGGAGCCCGAGCCGATCACGCCGATTCCCCCGCCGAAATTCACGCTTTCCCCGGTCGCGTCTCCATTGGAGATGGTCGCGCCGTTCAGGGTGAGCTGGCCGGAGACCGTGAAGACGCGGAAGGCGGCGGCCCCGCTGTCGCGGGTGATGGTGTCGCCATTCGCGTTGATCGTGATGTTCCCGGTCACCTCCGGAAGCCGCGTGGTCAGGGTGTAGACGCAGCCCGGAGCCAGCGAGAGCACGGCAGACGGTGCGGCGTTGGCGTCGGTGATGGCTGTCGACAGAGCGCCTTCGTTGCAGGCGACGAACGTGTCGGCCTGTGCGGTCGCCGGCAAGGCGGAAGCGCCGATGGCCATGATGGCGCTCATACCGGCGACCTGAGCGACGCGCCTGATCGTCGTGCGAACAGACATGGTGTCCTTTCAGTCCATAGGGGTGGGTTCTGTGCTGCGAGGAACGGGTCGAGAACATACGGCAGTGCAAAGACCTGGCACCTAGGCGCACGCCGCGGCAATTTGCCCTTCCACCTAATTGGCTGAGCACCGGTGCCGGTGAGGGGGGCAGGGGAACAAGGACGGTCCCGACAGCCGGAAGCGACCTCACCAGGAGCGCTCTCCGGGCATACCCAGGGCACATGAACCTGGAAAGCCGATGGTGTCCCGCCGGCTGGTGCGGCCGGTCAAGGCGCCGGAATCCGCCAGTCCGTGATGGCGTCTCCGCCGGGCCCGGTAGGCGACTCGCTTCAGCAGGGCGCCTCGCGGAATGCCGCCTCTGCGGAGATCGTCGGAGACGTCGTGTCGGCAACGTGGAAGGAACGCGATGATGATCGCGAAGAGCACACCGTTCCTATCGCCAGGCAGGGGCTCCATGAGGGCCCTTTCGGCTTGGCCAGATACTCGAATGCGGCCAGGTGAACAGCAACGGGCATGGCGCCCGCTCCTTCGGGTTCTTCTTCTGGAACGTGTGTTTCGCGTTCATCGAGCGCTTATCGGTACTGCCGTCTGTCCCGAAGCCCGCATCACCTTGCGTGTTCCCGGTGAAGCCGGCGGGACCCAGCTCGCAGGACCACTCGCCGGTCCAGCCCTGACCGACGTCGCCGCTGGAGCCACTGAGGGAGCCCCGAGCGGCCGAGTGGCCGAGCGGGCCGTTGGGGAAGAGTGTTCTTGGCGGTGATCCGCTGGGCGTCGTTCACGCTGTGGGTGGTGCATCGCGGGCAACCGGGGTCGACGCCCTGGATGGTGAGGTTCCCGGCCTGGTCGTGGCAGTACTGCCGGGAGGAGTTCAGCGTGGTGCGTGCTGGGCGGAATCAGCCCTGCCTCTTGGCCCGCATCACGCGCGAGAAAGCCGCAAAGCGGCACAGGCGCGACGTGAGAAGGCCCGGGCGGCTCCGGCGCACGGCACTTCTTTGACCGGAATCCCCTCTACGATCACCCGCCATGGACTGGCTGGGGCGCATGGCGAAGCTGAGGCAGTGGACACGGAGCGGGACGCGGGCTCCGCACAAGCCGTTGCTGCTTCTCTACGCCCTCGGGCGGTTCCAGGAGGACGCCGACGGCGCTCTGCGGTACACCGCGGTGGAGTGCGATCTGCAGCGCCTGCTGGCCGAGTACGGGCCGCCCCACAAGACGACCCCCGCCTATCCCTTCCATCACCTCGTCAGCGACGGCGTATGGGAAGTGCGTACCGACCGCGGACCCGGCAGCCCGGGCAGCGGGGTGCGCGACCTTCGTGAGACGGGCGCCACCGGCCGGCTCGCCCCGGACCTGAGAGCGGCGCTGCGGCGCGAGCCGGACCTGCTCGGCAGGATCGCGCGGTCCCTGCTCGACCTGCACTTCCCACCCTCCCTGCACGGGGAGTTGTGCGAAGCCGTCGGACTGGACCTGGAGCCCGCGGAGGTCGAGCGGCTCTCCGCGGTACGCAGGCGGCGGGACCCGCGGATGCGGGAACTGGTGCTGACCGCCTACGAGTACCGCTGCGCCTTCTGCGGGTACGACGGCAGGATCGGCGCGGTGCCGGTCGGCCTGGAGGCCGCTCACGTGCGCTGGTGGGCGTTCGGCGGACCCGACGAGGTCGAGAACGGGCTGTGCCTGTGCTCGCTGCACCACAGGCTCTTCGACAAGGGCGTCCTCGGCGTGGGGGACGGCCGGCGCGTCCTCGTCTCACAGCGGTTCGTCGGTCACAGTCCTGCCGCCCGCGAGCACGTCACCTCCCTGGCGGGCCGCCCTCTCCTCGGCCCCCAGCCCGGCGCGCATCCGGTCGCCGCGGCTCACCGCGAGTGGCACGTCCGGCAGGTCTTCCACGGCGAACCGCGCCCTGCCCCGACCGCCTGACCCGGGCGGCGGGGAACCAGCGGTGCGGCGAGGTGCAGCCGGGCGCCGCACCGCTCAACCGGCCACGCCGACGGTGCGCAGAAGTCCGAACACGGCCAGGGTCGGTCCGACCACGACGAAGACCCTCCGGTTCCGGATCTGCGTCGGCTTGCCGCCGGTCGTGCCGAAGAGCTCCTTCGGGCCGGCAGCGCCCGCCCGGGAGAAGCGCGGTGCGAAGACGGCGGAGGCCGGCCCGAAGTCGGTCATGGGGATCCCTGCGGCGACTCACCGGAGCTCTTCCCGGTCGGTGACCCGGTGGCATCAACTGCCGCCGTCCGGTGCCTCCGGGTTCCCGTCCGAACCCGGAGGAGCCGTCGCCGGTCACAGCCGGGCCGCCTCGACCAGTGAGGCCCGCTCGCCCTCGTCCAGAGGCCGGCCGGACGGCAGTGCGTCGTCGTCCAGCAGGCGCCGGACCCACGCCGCGTCGGCGGCGAAGGCCGCTCGGCACCGGGCCCGTTCCGGGTGGTCGGCCTCGGGGCCGCCGATCGCCAGGTCCCACGCGTTGTCCCGGTCCGTCGGCGCGGACAGGGCGGCGGCCACGAGCACGATCTCGAACAACTCGGCCCGGCGCGGGACCGATGGATCGGCGGCCAGTCGCAGCAGGTACGGGACGACCGCCGGCATCGCGGCGCTGATGGACATCGGGCCCGACATCACCACCCAGTCCAAGGCGCGCTCGGCCGTCTCCGCCGCGTCCGGATCGAGCAGCCCGCGCAGGATGACGGGGACATCGGCCGGGCAGCCGGGCAGCGACGACCACGGCACGTCCTCGCAGCCTTCCAGCGCCGGATGCGGGGAAGCCGCTTGCCTCAGGTGCGGGTGGGCCGCCGTCAGGGCCGCCGTCGCGGCCACCGCCGCCGCCTCGTGATCCACTCGGCACATCGGCGTGCCTCCCCCCGGCCACCGGCGCCGTACCGGCGAACATCGACTGCGCGAGTCCACGTACGAACGCGGGGGTCGGTTCACCGCGGTCGGCGCCCCGACTGCCACGTGCCGGGCGGGACAGGACCCAGCGCTCCGCAGGCCGCGTCAGGAGGGGGGCGTACCCGGCAGGCGCTCCGCCAGCGTGGCCGCGAACTCCTCCGCCCGCGCCAGTTTCGTGCGCAGATCCTGGACCCGCTGCTGGGCCGCCTGCTCGAAGCCCCGGATCCGCTCCAGGAGTTGCTCGCGCTCCGCGGGCGGCAGCGCCTCGCCGGCGTCGAGCCGGTCGGTGGCGTCGAGCAGGGCGCGCATCTCGTCGAGACTGAAGCCGAGCGGCTTCATACGGCGGATGACCATCAGGCGGGCGACGTCGGCCTCCGTGTAGAGACGGAAGCCGCCCTGCGAGCGCGCTGAGGGGATGACGAGGCCGGTGTCCTCGTAGTGCCGGATGGTGCGCAGCGACAGCTCGGTGCGTGCCGCGACCTCGCCGATCTGCATGTGCTCGCCGCTCACGCGTGATGCCTTCCTCGTCGCCTGGCGGGCAAACCCTACTCTAACGTTAGGGTAGGGTTGCCCGGGTGTGCGGACCGGCTGCCCGCCGTGTCCGTTCCCATGGTGCGGGATGCCGTCCCCGGCGAAGACCCTCGTCCGCAGGAGAGAGCGTGCGCATGTCCGTGATGCCCGGCCTCGCCGCCGCCTGCCCGCCGTGACCCTTCGTCCCGACGCGGCGCCCGGCGCCCTCATGGGTCGTCCGGCCGTCGCCGGCTGACTTCCCCGTGCCGCTCGCGGACTTCGTCCGGGAGCGCTGCGGTCCTCCGTCCCTTCCCGCGCGCCCGCCGTGATGCCGGGTGTGCCCGAGCACGACAGGTTCCCTTCCTCTTGCCTTCCTCCGCATCGTCCCCGGCCGCGTGGCTGCGCGGCTCCCGGCGTCCGTCCTGGCTGTCCGACCCGAAGGTGCTGCGCACCGAGGTGCTGGCCGGTCTCGTGGTCGCCCTGGCGCTGATCCCCGAGGCGATCTCGTTCTCGATCATCGCCGGGGTCGACCCCGCTGTCGGCCTGTTCGCGTCGTTCACGATGGCCGTGACGATCGCCGTCGTCGGCGGCCGGCCGGCGATGATCTCCGCAGCCACCGGTGCCGTCGCCCTCGTGATCGCCCCCCTGAACCGCGAGCACGGTTTCGGCCACCTCGTCGCGGCCGTCATCCTCGCCGGCGTCTTCCAGATCATCCTGGGCGCGCTCGGCGTGGCCGGGCTGATGCGGTTCGTGCCGCGCAGTGTGATGGTCGGCTTCGTCAACTCCCTCGCCGTCCTCATCTTCATGGCGCAGGTGCCGGAGATGACGGACGTCCCCTGGCCGGTCTATCCGCTGATCGCCGCCGGACTCGCGCTGATGGTGTTCTTCCCGAAGGTCACCACGGTGGTCCCGGCGCCGCTGGTGTCCATCGTGATCCTCACCGTCCTCACCGTCGCGGCCGGGATCGCGGTGCCGACCGTGGGCGACAAGGGCGACCTGCCTTCTTCGCTGCCGGTGCCCGGCCTGCCGGACGTGCCGTTCACCCCGGACACCCTGACGACCGTCGCGCCGTACGCGCTCGCGATGGCGCTGGTGGGCCTGATGGAGTCGCTGATGACCGCGAAACTGGTCGACGACATCACCGACACCCACTCCTCCAAGACCCGCGAGTCCGTCGGCCAGGGCGTCGCCAACATCGTCACCGGCTTCCTCGGCGGCATGGGCGGCTGCGCGATGATCGGCCAGACGATGATCAACGTGCGGGTGTCCGGCGCCCGCACGCGACTGTCGACGTTCCTGGCCGGAGCGTTCCTGATGGTGCTGTGCATCGCCTTCGGGCCGATCGTCTCCGGCATCCCCATGGCCGCGCTGGTCGCCGTCATGATCATGGTGTCGGTGGCCACCTTCGACTGGCACTCCGTCGCCCCGAAGACCCTCCGCCGGATGCCGGCCGGTGAGATCACCGTCATGGTGATCACCGTCGTGTGCGTGGTCGCCACCCACAACCTCGCCATCGGCGTCGTCGTCGGCTCGATCGCCGCGACGGTCGTCTTCGCCAAACGCGTCGCGCACCTCGCCGAGGTCACCGCCGTCACCGACCCCGACGGCGGCACCGTCGTCTACCGGGTCACCGGCGAGTTGTTCTTCGCCTCCTCCAACGACCTGGTCGGCCGCTTCGACTACGCCACCGACCCCGGCAGGATCGTCATCGACCTGTCCGCCGCCCACATCTGGGACGCCTCCTCCGTCGCCGCTCTCGACGCCGTCGAGACCAAGTACGCCCAGCGCGGCAAGACCGTGGAGATCACGGGCCTGAACGAGCCCAGCGCCCGGATCCACGAGACGCTCAGTGGGGAGCTCACCGGCGGCCACTGACCGGCTCAGCCGCACGGCAGACCGGAGCGAAAGGCTGTAAAGGCAACTAAAGTGACACATAGGCGCTGCGGCCGGTGAAAGGGCTCCCCATGGACCCGTGGCTCATATGGCTGATCGTCGCGGGTGTGCTGGCCGTGGCGGAGATCTTCACGCTCACCGCCGCCCTCGGCATGCTGAGCGCGGCCGCGCTGGTCACGTCCGGAGCCGCCGCCCTGGGACTGCCGGTGCCCTTCCAGTTCCTGGTCTACGCCGTCGTCGCCGGCGTCACCGTGCTGTTCCTGCGGCCCGTCGCGGTGCGTCACCTGCGTCCGCCGCCGACGGCCCGCTTCGGTGTCGAGGCGCTGGTCGGCAGGACCGCCTACGTCGTGACGCGGGTGACCGGCGCGGGCGGCAGGGTGCGCATCGACGGCGAGGAGTGGACCGCCCGCAGCTACGACGAGACGCTGGTGATCGAGCCCGGCACGGCCGTCGACGTCATGGAGATCAGCGGCACCACCGCATTCGTCTACCCCCGGGACTGAGGTACGGACATGTCCGCAGCCGCCATCGCCGGTCTGATCGTCGCCCTCATCGCGATCTTCATCGTGATACGGGCCGTGCGCATCGTCCCCCAGGCACGGGCGCGCAACGTGGAGCGGCTGGGCCGCTACCACCGCACGCTGACTCCGGGCCTGAGCCTCGTCATCCCCTTCATCGACCGGGTCCGTCCGCTCATCGACCTCCGGGAGCAGGTCGTCTCCTTCAAGCCCCAGCCGGTCATCACCGAGGACAACCTCGTGGTGGAGATCGACAGCGTCCTGTACTTCCAGGTCACCGACCCGCGCGCGGCCTTCTACGAGATCGCCAGCTTCCTCCAGGCCGTCGAGCAGCTCACCGTCACCACGCTGCGCAACGTGGTGGGCTCCATGGACCTGGAGAAGACCCTCACCTCGCGGGACACCATCAACAGCCAGCTCCGCGGAGTGCTGGACGAGGCCACGGGCAAATGGGGGCTGCGGGTCAACCGGGTGGAGATCAAGGCCATCGATCCGCCGCAGTCCATCAAGGACGCGATGCAGAAGCAGATGCGCGCCGAGCGGGACAAGCGGGCCGCGATCCTCGGCGCGGAGGGGCAGCGCCAGTCGCAGATCCTCACCGCCGAGGGCGACAAGCAGGCCGCCGTCCTCCGGGCGGAGGGGAACCGGACCGCCGCGATCCTCCAGGCCGAAGGACAGTCCCGGGCCATCGACGAGGTGTTCCAGGCCGTGCACCGCAACGACCCGGACCCCAAGCTCCTCGCCTACCAGTACCTCCAGGCCCTGCCCCAGCTGGCGCAGGGCCAGGGCAACAACTTCTGGGTGATCCCCAGCGAGATCACCTCCGCGCTCCAGGGCGTGTCCAAGGCGTTCAGCGAGGTGCTGCCCCCCTCGGCCGCCACCCGCGAGACGCCGGTGGACGACGCCATGGCCGCCCAGGCCGCCAGCGACACCGCGCAGGCGGCCGAGGCCGCGGCGGAGGCAGTCGCCGACGCGGCGGAGGCGGACAGCACCACGCCGGCCGCCCCGCCACCGGCCGGCCGCCCTCCCCGCTGAGCGTCTCCCCGCTCCAGCGCACGCGCGGGACGGAAGGGGCCGGGGTCGGGCCGGCCTCGTCAGCCCTTGCGGCCGACGCCGCCGAACATGGCCACCTCGGAGGGCAGACCGCCCTCGCCGTCGTCCTCCGGGCGCCAGCGGTTGCAGGACACCACGCCCGGTTCGAGGAGCTCCAGCCCGTCGAAGAACCCGGTGATGGCCTCCGGGGTGCGCTGGGTCAGCTTCGGCGTGCCGTGCTCGTTCCAGAAGGCCACCGCGGCGTCGACGTCCGGCATGTCCGGCCGGGTGACCGTGTGCGACAGGACGAGGTGGCTGCCCGCGGGCAGCGCGTCCATCAGGCGCCGCACGATCCCGTACGCCTCCTGGTCGTCCTCGATGAAGATGACGACGCCGAGCAGGACCAACGCCACCGGCTCACTGAAGTCCAGGGTCTGCGCCGCCTGCTCCAGAATCGAGTCGACGTTGCGCAGGTCCTCGTCGAGGTAGTCGGTGCGCCCTTCCGCCGTGCTGGTCAGCAGGGCCTCGGCGTGGGCCAGCACGATGGGGTCGTTGTCGACGTAGACGATGCGGGACTCCGGCGCGACACCCTGGGCGACCTCGTGCGTGTTGTCGGCGGTGGGCAGGCCGGTGCCGATGTCGAGGAACTGTCTGATCCCGCACTCACCGGCGAGGTACCGCACGGCGCGCCCGAGGAACTGCCGGTCGGCGAGGGCGTAGTCGCCGATCCCCGGGTGCAGCGTGCGGATCTGGTCTCCGGCCGCCTGGTCGACCTCGTAGTTGTCCTTACCGCCCAGCCAGTAGTTCCAGATCCGGGCCGTGTGCGGCTGGTCGGTCTTGATGCGCTTGCGCGCCTCGGTCGACGCAGCAGAGATCTTCTCCACGGGATGCCCCTCAGCTCAGGCCGATTATCAGTCAGAAAGCAATGTAGAGCCAGTGGTTGGGAGCGGCGACCTCGTTCGGGACCGGGATTGACGGAGGGAGGCACGTCAGCCCTTGATCAGACTGGAATCACCGTGACGGCTTGCCGGTCGATCCGGCCAGGTGCCGGGTGCCGGGTGCCGGGTGCCAGGTGTCGGGTGCCACGGCACCGCCGAACCGAGGCCGACCGCGCCCGCGGCGGCCGGTGACCGAGGTCGGGGAGTGCCGCGCGGTGCGCGTGGCGGCCGTACGGCCCGGGACCACTCTCGAGCACGGTTCCGTCACCGTGTTTCCTTCGAGGACGCCCCGGCCTTCAGGCCGGGGAGGAATCGCAGCTCCGCGTAGCGGGGCATGGGATAGAGCAATCGCCGTCAGGGCGATTGGTCGTCTGCCGGGGTGTCGTCGCGCCCGACCTCCAGCCGGTGGACGATCTCGGAGTTGAGGGACCGCCGGTCGCGCTTGGCGACGGTGATGAGCCATGCGTGGAGGTCTGCGGGCAGGCGGAGCGTGATGCGCACTTCCTCATGATTCATGCCCCCCTTGTAGGGATACGGTGGTGTCATGACGACACCACGGGGAGGTGTGGGGGATGCCGGGCGCGCCCGGTACACCTACCGGCTCCGCGTGTCGTCGACCGCCCGCGCCGGCCTGGAGGCCGAGTGGGCACGCTGCCGGTGGCTGGGGAACGAGTGCGTGGCCATGTCCCGCAAGGTCCACGCCGCGAACCAGGGGGCGGCCGAGAAGACGACGTGCGGACCGGCGCAGCTCGACAAGCTGCTGACCGAGGCGCGGAGCGCGATGGCATGGCTGCGTGAGGGCGCCTCGGTGCCGCAGCAGCAGACCATCCGCGACTTCGCCAGGTCCCGTGCCAAGGCGCTCAAGGACATCAAGGCGAAGCTGCGGTCCGGCAGCGTGCCGGGATGCCCCGCATCAAGCGCAAGCGGGACGCGCTGCCCACGCTGAACTACACCACCCGCGGCTTCCGGTTGAAGGACGGCCGCCTGCACCTGGCGGGCGGGATCGCGCTGACCGTGGTCCCGCGACCTGCCGTCCGCGCGGTCGAGCGTGCGCGTGCACCGCGACAGCCCCGGCCACTGGTACGCGTCGTTCGTCGTTGCCACGCAGGTACCGCCGCTCCCCGCCACCGGGCGGGTGCTCGGCGTGGACTGGGGCGTCAAGGAGACCGCCACCACCACATCCGACGCCCACGACCTCCCCCACCCGCAACACGGGAAGACCGCCGCGCAGAAACTCTGCCCGGTACCAGCGGATGATGGCCCGCCGGAAGCCATCGCGCGGACAGGCCGCGTCCAACGGCTACCGGCAAGCCCAGGCGCAGACCGCAGCTGCACAAGAAGGTCGCCCGGCAGCGACAGGACACCGCCCGCAGGTGGGCCAAGACCGTCGTGCGCGACCACGACGCCATCGCGGTGGAGGAGTTTCGCCCGAAGTTCCTCGCGAAGTCCACCACGGCCCGCAAGGCCGCCGACGCTGCGATCGGCGCCACCAAGACGGCCCTGATCGAGATGGGCCGCAAGCACGCACGGGACATCCGTCTCGTGCATCCCGCGCACACCACCATGGACTGCGCGCAGTGCGGAGCGAGAACCAAGCACGCACCACCTCTTTCGGAACGTACCTGCACCTGCACCGCGTGCGGAGCCGTCTCCCCCCGGGACAAGAACTCCGCCCGCGTGATGCGGTCCGGGCTGGTCTCAACCCGGCTGGTGCTGATCGTGTAAGAGCTGGCGGACCGCTGACCGCCGGCGGCCAGGCCTCACCGGGTCGCCCGGTCCGGCCCCGCCGCCCCCGTCCCCGCCTCGGGGAGCCGCGTGAGGTAGTCGTGCAACGCCCCCGCCCCCTCGATCATCCCCCTGGTCCGCGCCGTCAGGGCCTCGCCGCGGGACGTGATCGCCGCGTGCAGGGCCTCGGTGCCGCCCTCCCGCCGCAGGCCCTCCAGCACCGGCCCGATCTGGTCGAACAGGTAGTGGCTGCGGCGCAGCGTGTGCACCAGCCGGGCGTCGCGCACATCGGCAGGCTCGTACAGCCGGTAGCCCGTGCCGCGCTCGCGGCCCGGTGCGAGCAGCCCGGCCCCCTCCCACACCCGCAGCGCGGACGTCCGGACGCCCAGCAGCGCGGCCACCTCGCCGATGCGCAGTCCGCCGGAGCGGGGGAGCGGCGCCGGGGGGTGCAGTGCGAGGAGTTCCAGGGCCTCGCCCGCCGCCCGCAGGGACACCCGCTCCTCGTGCACCGCCGCGTGCGCCGCGTCCAGCAGCGCGAGCGCGCCCGCGACGTCCCCTTCATGGACCCTGCGCATGATCGCCGTCGCGGTCACCGGGCCGTGGCCCCGCAGCAGCGTCCGGTACGCCAGCAGCGCGCGGCGGTGCACGTCCCCGAAGACGCGGTAGCCCGACGCCGTGCGGGCGGCCGGAGGGAGGACACCGGCCTCCTCGTAATTGCGGATCTGCTGCGTCGAGACACCGGCCAGACGGGCCAGGTCGACGGGGCGGAGGCGGCGGTCGTTCGTCATCGATTTGAAGGTTACGCCAGCAGAATCGCCCCGGAGCCGGTCAAAGTCTCAATTCAACACTTCAATGGAACACTTGAAGGAATGGACCCCTGCATTCACGTCACCGGTGCGCGTCTGAACAACCTCAGGAACGTCTCCCTCTCCCTGCCGAAGAACAAGCTGGTCGTCCTGACCGGACTGTCCGGCTCCGGCAAGTCCACCCTCGCCTTCGACACCCTCCACCGCGAGGGCCAGCGGCAGTACCTGGAGTCGCTGGGCATGGTCACCGGCTTCGTCGACAAGCCCGCCGTCGACTCGATCACCGGCCTGTCCCCGTCCATCAGCGTCGACCAGCACCACACCAACCGCAGCCCGCGCTCCACGGTCGGCACGGTCACCGAGGTCTTCACCTACCTGCGGCTGCTGTGGTCGCGCGTCGGCGTACGGCCGTGCCCCGGCTGCGGTCGGAGCATCCCGCCGTCCTACGCCGACGGCACCGAGCCGGACGAGGACGCCGAGGCCGAGCAGCGGCCCTGCCCGCACTGCGGCACCCTCGTGCCCGACCTGGTCATGGGCTCCTTCTCCTTCAACAAGCCCGCCGGGGCCTGCCCGGCCTGCACGGGCCTCGGCGAGGTCGTCCGGCCGGACGCACGGCGCCTGCTCGACGGCGCCAGGTCGGTCGCCGAGGGCGCTGTGCGCGGCTGGAACGCGAAGTTCACCGAGTGGAGCCTGCCCCAGCTGCGCGCCGCCGCCGCGCACTACGGCTTCACCTTCGACACCGACCGGCCCGTCGACGAACTGGGCTTGACCGAGACCGACTTGCTGCTCCACGGCGTCGAGAGCCCGCAGTTCCGGAGGCACTTCCCGGACACCGAACCGCCCAGGACCGTGTCGGCGGGCCGCTTCGAAGGGGTCGCGACGGCACTGCTGCGCCGCTACACCGACCGCGCCGACGACCCCGAGTACCGCGAACGCGCCGAGCGGCAGGGCCTGGTGAAGCAGCCCTGCGAGGAGTGCGGCGGCACCCGGCTGCGGCCGGAGAGCCGGGCGGTGACCGTGCACGGCCTCACTCTCGTGGACGCCGCGCGGCTCCCGCTGACCGACCTCGGCACCTGGCTCGACGGTCTGCGGGAGCGGTCCGCCGGGGACGAGTGGCGGCTCGTCGAGCCGGTCGTCGCCGACCTGGAGGAACGGGTACGGCGCCTGGTCGACGCAGGCGTCGGCTACCTCACCCTCGGGCAGGCCACGCCCAGCCTCTCCGCCGGCGAGACCCAGCGGCTGCGGCTGGCCGCCCTGCTCGGCTCCGGACTGACCGGCGTGCTCTACGTACTGGACGAGCCCACCATCGGACTGCACCCCTCCGACACCGCCCGCCTCGTCGGCGTCCTGCGCCGCCTGCGCGACCTCGGCAACACCGTGCTGGTCATCGAACACGACCTGGAGGTGCTGCGCGCCGCCGACCACGTCGTCGACGTCGGCCCCGGCGCGGGCCGGGACGGCGGCCGGATCGTCGCCGCCGGCACCCCCGAGGAGGTCGCCCGCACCGACGGCTCGGTCACCGGCGCCTACCTCTCCGGCCGCCTGTCCGTACCGGGTTCACGCCGGCGCGGCGACGGCGACACGGCCGTAGTCATCCGCGGAGCACGCGCCCACAACCTCAAGGACCTCACCGTACGGATCCCGCTGCGCCGCCTGGTCACGGTCACCGGCCCGTCCGGCTCGGGCAAGTCGACGCTGCTGCTGGACGTCCTCGGCCGCGCCGCCCGCCGCCACTTCCACCGGGCCGGGGACCCGCCCGCCGAGCACGACGGCGTCGACGGCTGGGAGCACCTGTCCAAGGCCGTCCTCATCGACCAGGAGCCCGTCAGCCGCGTCCCGCGCTCCAACGCCGCCACCTACGCGGACGTCTTCACCCCGATCCGCGAGCTCTTCGCCGCCCGCGGCAAAGGCTCCCTCACCCCCGGCCACTTCTCCTTCAACGTGCCCGGCGGACGCTGCGAACGCTGCGAGGGCGCGGGCGTCCTCACCGTCCGCATGCACTTCCTCCCGGCGGTCCAGGTGCGCTGCCCGACGTGCAAGGGCCGCCGCTTCCGGCCGGAGGCGCTGTCCGTCCGGTACGAGGACCACGACATCGCCGAGGTGCTCCAGGCGACGGTGGACGAGGCGCTGACCCTGTTCGAGGACGTCCCGGCGGTCGCCGCCCGGCTGCGCCGCATGGCGGACGTCGGCCTCGGCTACCTCCCGCTGGGCCAGCCCGCCACCACCCTCTCCGGAGGCGAGGCCCAGCGCCTGAAGCTCGCGAAGGAACTCGGCCGGCGCACGACGGGCCGAGTCCTGTACCTCCTCGACGAACCGACGACGGGCCTGCACTCCGCCGACACCGCCCGCCTCCTCGACGTCCTCCAGCGCCTGGTCGACGCCGGGCACTCGGTCGTCACCATCGAGCACAACACCGATGTCGCCCGCGCCTCGGACTGGCTGATCGACCTCGGCCCGGAGGGCGGCGCGGGCGGCGGGCGGCTCGTGGCCCAGGGTGTGCCCGGGCACTGAACGTTTCCGGCCCCGCGCCGGTCTTCGTCGCGTGGCCCTCGCCGAAGGGGCTCGGGCCCCGGAAGGAGGAGCACCGATGAGCACGTCGATGCCGTGGTGGGCGGTGGCCGTGCTCGTCCCCCTGACCGCGGGCTGCGTGCCCTCGTCCCCGGACGCCGACGCGGGGCCCGCGCTCTCCTGCGCCTACGTCGTCGAGTACGACGGCCGCACCTACCTCGGGAGGGAGGAGACCGGCGTGCCCGTGGGGCGGTCGCTCGGCCCCGCCACCCGTCCGGCCTGCGACGACACGCCCGGCGACGGCGACGCCGGGGAGGGCACGGTCCTGACGACCGCGTACGCCGTGCCGGGCGTGGACCCCGCCGTCGCGGTCGCGGTCGCCGAGGACACCGGCGCCCATAGTCTCGTCGTCGCGGAGTCCGTCGGGCAACTCCCACCCGAACTGCGGAAGCTGACCGACGCCCGGACGTCATGAGGGACCAGCGCGAGCATCTGCTGGCCGTGGGACGGCTACCCAACATCCGTGTCCAGATCGCCTCGTCGAACCGCCCGGAGATCGACCGCCCCGACACGTCCCTGTCGTTGATCGAGCTTCCGGGCGGCGAACGCTGGGTCTACTCGGAATCGCTCGACCGGGGCCACTTCAGCGATGATCCGGCCGTCTTCACGCAGCACATGGGTTCTTATGATGTGCTCAGAGCGGACGCCCTGTCAGCACCTCGGTCCGCCGCTCTGATCAGCGACGTGAGGGAAGGGTACGAGCCCCATGAACAGCCACCAGCTGCGCGCGGCGACCTGGATCAAGAGCAGCCACAGCGGCGCCAACGGCGGGGACTGCATCGAAGTAAGCCCCGATATCCCCGCCGCCGTCCCCGTTCGCGACAGCAAGACCCCTGACGGACCGGTCCTGGTCGTAGGCCGGTCCGCCTGGTCGGCGTTCATCGGCTCCGTGCGCTGACTACTGCCCGCCCAGCATCTGCAAGACCCGGTTGGCGGCCTCCGCGACCGGCTGGCCCACCGCACCGACCGCCGCGGCGATCGCGGCGACGGCCATCAGCGCCCGGTGCCGCTCCGGCACCGGCGCCGCGTCCGCGGCCAGCACCGGCAGGGACTCGTCGATGAGCTGCACGCTGGGCTGCGGCAGCTGCTCGCGCAACTCCCGCACGCCCTGCAGCAGTTCGGCCAGAGCCAGCCGCAGCGCGGGATCCGCCTCGCCCGAGCCGCCGTTCTTCACGATGCCCGTGTTGCCGCTGCCGCCGTGCATGTTGACGTTGTCGCCGTAGTAGTAGTTGTTTCCGCTCATGCCGCGATCCCCGTGTTCCCGCTGCCGCCGTACATGTTCACGCTGTCGCCGAAGTGGTAGTTGGTCGGAGAGTTGATCGTCAGGCGCTCCACCGTCACCTGGAACTCCGTGTCGGGGTTCTCCAGCGCGCCCGAGACGTAGCCCACGAGCCGGTCCAGGTGCTGCGGGTCGGGGCTGGTCACCATCGCGGTGGAGGGGCCGGCCGTCTCGACGGCGAGGACGTAGTGCGACGGGGCCGTGAGCACGGAGAGCATCTCGACGAAGAAGTAGACCAGCGCCGCACCGGAGACGATCCACACGAAGACGATCAGTCCGCTGCCGCTGGACTGCTCACTCTCGTACGGGCCGCTGGAGGTGCTCGCCAGGGAGATCAGACCGCCGACGATCGACAGGCCGATGGCCACGGCCAGGATGATCCCGGTGCGGGACAGGAAGCGGAACACCGCCTCCTTGCGCTTGGGGCGGAGGGTGAAGGTGTACACCCGGGCGATGTTGCGCAGGGGGTAGGCCGCTCCGTCGACCCATAACAGGCGCTTGTGGACACGGAGTTCGACGTCGGTCATGGCACGCGGCGGAGTGGAGGGCGGGGGTGGCACGTCCCACTGCCCCGGTGGCTGCTGGATCTCCATGGCGTCCTTCTGAAGGCCGGTGGTCACAGGGTGAACACCATTGACGACCATGCGTGTGCCTCAGGGCAACCCGTTTCCCGAAACCCCCGCACAGCGGCCTCAGGACTCGTCGCGCCTCGGGTCGTCGTCCTTGTTCTTGTCCTCGTCGAGGGACTTCAGGAAGTCCGGGTTGTCGTCCGGCGCGACCCACCGCCGGGAGCGGCCGCCGCCCCGGACGCCGGACCAGCCCTCCGCGGCCGGGCTGCGCCTCTTGCCGGCGATCAGCCAGGAGATCGAGCCGACGAGCGGGAACAGCAGCACGAGGATCGCCCACAGCGGCTTGGGCATGTGGCGGACGTCGTCGTCCTTGGTGCTGATGCAGTCGATGAACGCGTACACGCTCAGCGCCAGCGGCACGAGGAACATCAGTACCCGGAGCATGCGCGGCCTCTCAGCGAAAGCGGTGGGCGGTTCCAGGTCAGGGTAGCCGCTCGGGGATACTGGATCCCATGGCTTACGACGATCTTCGTTCCCTGCTCAGGGCGCTGGAGCGCGAGGGCGACCTCAAGCGCATCAAGGCCGAGGTGGACCCGTACCTGGAGGTCGGGGAGATCGTGGACCGGGTGCAGAAGTCCGGTGGCCCCGCCCTGCTCTTCGAGAACGTCCGCGGGGCGAGCATGCCGCTGGCGATGAACGTGTTCGGCACGGACCGGCGGCTGCTGAAGGCCCTGGGCCTGAGGTCTTACGCCGAGATCTCCGAGCGGATCGGCGGGCTGCTGAAGCCCGAGCTGCCGCACGGGTTCGTGGGTGTGCGGGAGGCCTTCGGCAAGCTCGGCTCGATGACGCACGTGCCGCCGAAGAAGGTCAAGAACGGACCCGTGCAGGAGGTCGTCCTGACCGGGGACGACGTCGACCTGGACATGCTCCCGGCCCTGTTCACCTGGCCCAAGGACGGCGGTTCCTTCTTCAACCTGGGGCTGACCCACACCAAGGACCCGGAGACCGGCGTCCGCAACCTGGGCCTGTACCGGCTGCAGCGGCACGACAAGCGCACCATCGGCATGCACTGGCAGATCCACAAGGACAGCAGCAACCACTACCAGGTGGCCGCGCGGCGCGGTGAGCGGCTGCCGGTCGCCATCGCCTTCGGCTGCCCGCCCGCCGTGACGTACGCGTCCACCGCGCCGCTGCCCGGCGACATCGACGAGTACATGTTCGCCGGGTTCCTCGCGGGCAAGCGGATCGAGATGGTCGACTGCAAGACCGTGCCGTTGCAGGTGCCCGCGCAGGCCGAGGTCGTCATCGAGGGCTGGCTGGAGCCGGGCGAGATGCTGCCCGAGGGGCCGTTCGGCGACCACACCGGCTTCTACACGCCGCAGGAGCCGTTCCCCGCGCTCACGATCGACTGCGTGACGATGCGCAAGCGGCCGCTGCTCCAGTCGATCGTCGTGGGCCGCCCGCCGACGGAGGACGGGCCGCTCGGCCGGGCGACGGAACGCTTCTTCCTGCCGCTGCTGAAGATCATCGTGCCGGACATCGTGGACTACCACCTGCCGGAGGCGGGCGGCTTCCACAACTGCGCGATCGTCTCGATCGACAAGAAGTACCCGAAGCACGCGCAGAAGGTGATGCACGCCGTCTGGGGCGCGCACATGATGTCGCTGACCAAGCTGATCGTGGTCGTCGACTCCGACTGCGACGTGCACGACCTGCACGAGGTCGCCTGGCGGGCCCTGGGCAACACGGACTACTCCCGTGACCTGAGCGTCGTCGAGGGCCCCGTCGACCACCTCGACCACGCCTCCTACCAGCAGTTCTGGGGCGGGAAGGCCGGTATCGACGCGACGAGGAAGTGGCCCGAGGAGGGCTACACGCGCGACGGCGGCTGGCCCGACATGGTGCTGTCCGACCCGGAGACCGCGGCGAAGGTGGACCGCCGCTGGAAGGAATACGGCCTGTGACCTCGGCCTCCGCAGCCATCCCCCAGCCGGGACGCACCAGGGCCTTCCTCCGGCTGGTGATGATCGAGCACTCGGTGTTCGCGTTGCCCTTCGCGTACATCGCCGCGCTCACGGCGATGTACGAGTGGGACGGGAACATCCACTGGGTCAGGCTGCTGCTCGTCACCGTCTGCATGGTGGGGCTGCGGACCTTCGCGATGGCGGTCAACCGGATCATCGACCGGGAGATCGACGCCCGCAACCCGCGCACGGCGCAGCGCGAGCTGGTGACCGGCGCGATGTCGGTGAGGCACGCCTGGACGGGCGCGCTGATCGCCCTCGCGGTCTTCCTGGGCGCGGCGGCCCTGCTGAACCCGCTGTGCCTGGCGCTGGCCCCCATCGCGGTGATCCCGATGGTGGTCTACCCCTACGGCAAGCGGTTCACGAACTTCCCGCAGGCCATCCTCGGCCTCGCCCAGGCGATGGGCCCGGTGGGCGGCTGGCTGGCGATCACCGGCTCCTGGTCCTGGGACGCGGTGCTGCTCGGTCTCGCCGTGGGCGTCTGGATCGGCGGCTTCGACCTGATCTACGCCTGCCAGGACGTGGAGACCGACCGGGAGATCGGCGTCATGTCCGTCCCGGCGCGCTTCGGTATCCCGGCGGCGATCTGGGGCGCGCGGGTCTGCCACGCGGTGACGACGGGCCTGTTCGTCTGGTACGCCCTGGCGACCGGCGCCGGTGCCTTCTTCTGGCTGGGCCTGCTGATCGTCGCGGGGGCGTTCCTCTACGAGCACTCCATCGTCCGGCCGCACGACCTGTCCCGCGTCGACCGCGCGTTCTTCAGCGTCAACGGCTTCATCGGCATCGCCCTGTTCGTGTGCGCGCTGCTGGACCTGCTGGTGCGGGGGCTCACCGTGTGACCGCGCGGGCAGTGGCCGGGCGGCGGAACGCGAACGCCGCCGCCACTCCCGCGAGCAGGCCCAGCAGGTGGCCCTGCCAGCTGACGCCCGTCTGGGTGGGGGCCAGGCCCGCCAGGATGGAGCCGCCCCAGATCGCGGCGATCAGGACGCCCGCGAGAATGCCCAGGGGGCGGCGCTCCACGAAGCCCGTGACCAGGAGGAAGCCGAACAGCCCGAAGATCAGGCCGGAGGCGCCGGCGGTGTTGGTGCCCGCCGGGGATATCAGCCACACTCCCAGACCGTCCACGACGACGATCAGCGCGGCGACCAGCAGGAAGCGGCGCAGGCCCGAGAGCGCGGCGAGGAAGCCGAGGACCAGCAGCGGCACGGTGTTCGCCGCCAGGTGGGCGAAGCCGAAGTGGACGAAGGAGGAGGGCACGACGTCGGCCAGCTCCGACGGCTCGCGCGGGGTGACGCCGAAGCCGTCCAGCCGGTGGCCCGTCGCCACGTCGACCACTTCCAGCAGCCACAGCAGCGCGATCCACGCCAGCATCAGCTTGCCCGCGGCCAGCGCGCGATCGCCCGTGGACCACCCGGCTTCCCTACCCGGCACGGCGACCCCCTCGACGCTCGATCGTCCTCATCCGTGCAACGGCCCGGCCCCCTTGGCCGGTTCCCACCTCCCGGCGCCGGATAGGCTCGGTGTTGTGAACCCAACCAAGCCAGGCGAGATGCCGCGTACGCCTTGGATCGTGGGGGTGTCCGGTGCCTCCGGCACTCCGTATGCCGCTGCCGTGCTGCGGGCCCTGCTCGCCGCCGGTGAGAGCGTCGACCTCGTGGTGTCCCGGGCCTCCCGGCTCACCCTGCTGGACGAGACCGGGATCTCCTTCCGGGACGCCCACTGGCAGGACGACCTGCGGGAATGGCTGTCCCGGGGCGCCGACGGCAAGCCGGACACCTTCTGCGTCGACCTCGGCGCCGTACGGCACTGGAGCGCCGGCGACCTGGCCGCCGGACCGTCCTCGGGGTCGTACCCCGCCAAGGGCATGCTCATCGTGCCCGCCTCGACCGCGAGCGTGGCCGGTGTCGCGCTCGGGCTGTCGAAGGACCTGCTGCAGCGGGCGGCGAGCGTGACCCTGAAGGAGGGGCGCAAGCTGATCGTGGCCGTACGGGAGACCCCGCTGAACGGCCAGACCCTGCGGCACCTGGTCACCCTCGACGACGCGGGCGCGGCGGTCGTGCCCGCCTCACCCGCCTTCTACGCGGGCGCGACGCACATCCAGGACCTGGTGGACTTCGTCGCCGGGCGGGTGCTCGACGCGGCGGGCGTGCCGCACACGCTGTACCGCCGCTGGCAGGGTGAACTCGGCGGCGGCGGGGCGCGCCGCGCCGACTGAGCACTGCCGTACCTCTACGGACTCACAGACAACTTCAGCGGAAGGCTTCGATCGCAATGGACGCGGTGGACAGGCAGCTCATCCAGGCCCTCAGGGAGAACGGCCGGGCCTCCTACGCGGAGCTGGGGCGCCTCGTCGGCCTGTCGGGACCCAGCGTCACCGACCGCATCAACCGGCTGGAGGCGGCCGGGGTCATCACCGGCTACCGGGCCACCGTCGACGCCGCCTCGCTCGGCCTCGGCGTCACCGCCCTCATCGGCATCTCGCTCTCCGACGCCACCGACCACGAGGACGTGGCGCAGCGGCTGAAGGACCTCTCGGAGATCGAGGACTGCTGGTTCATCGCGGGCGAGGACTCGTACATGCTCAAGGTGCGGGCGGCGGACGTGGACGGGCTGGAGAAGATCATCCGGCGGCTCAGCGGGACCGAGGGCGTCTCCCGGACCCGTACCACCATCGTGCTCTCCACCAAGTGGGAGAACCGGGTCGGGGAACTGCCCGAAGAGGTCTAGGCCACGGCTAGGCCCGGAGGGCCGTACGGGGGCACCTCCCGCCCGAAGGGCGGGGGCGTACGGTTGAGGGCGTCGTCGGAGAAAGGTGTGGGCATGGATCTCGGGCTCAAGCGCGAGCTGGAGGAGAAGGTCAGGGCGGGTGAGCGCCTGACCCGTGAGGACGGCGTCGCGCTGTACGAGTCGGACGACCTGGCCTGGCTCGGCGGCCTCGCCCACGACGTGCGCACCCGCAAGAACGGCGACGTCGTGCACTTCAACGTCAACCGTCACCTCAACATGACGAACGTGTGCACGGCCTCCTGCGCGTACTGCTCCTTCCAGCGCAAGCCGGGGGAGAAGGACGCGTACACGATGCGCATCGAGGAGGCCGTCAAGCTCGCCAAGGCGATGGAGTCGGAGAACCTCACCGAGCTGCACATCGTCAACGGGCTGCACCCCAACCTGCCGTGGCGGTACTACCCGCGGTCGCTGCGCGAGCTGAAGGCCGCGCTGCCGAACGTGTCGCTCAAGGCCTTCACCGCCACGGAGATCCACCACTTCGAGACGATCTCGGGGATGTCGGCCTCCGAGATCCTCGACGAGCTGATCGACGCGGGGCTGGAGTCGCTGACCGGCGGTGGCGCGGAGATCTTCGACTGGGAGGTCCGGCAGCACATCGTGGACCACCGCACCCACTGGGAGGACTGGTCGCGGATCCACCGGCTGGCGCACGAGAAGGGCCTCAGGACGCCCTCCACGATGCTGTACGGGCACATCGAGGAGCCCCGGCACCGGGTGGACCACGTGCTGCGCCTGCGGGAGCTGCAGGACGAGACCGGGGGCTTCCAGGTCTTCATCCCGCTGCGCTACCAGCACGACTTCGTCGACATGAAGGACGGCAAGGTCCGCAACCGGCTGCAGGCCCGGACGCGGATGGCGACGGGGGCGGAGGCGCTGAAGACCTTCGCGGTGTCGCGGCTGCTGTTCGACAACGTGCCGCACGTGAAGGTCTTCTGGGTGATGCACGGGGTGCAGACGGCTCAGCTGGCGCTGCAGCACGGGGCGGACGACATGGACGGGTCGGTGGTCGAGTACAAGATCACGCATGACGCGGACCACTTCGGGACGCCGGACAAGCTGACGCGTGAGGATCTGCTGGACCTGATCCGGGACGCCGGGTTCCGGCCGGTGGAGCGGAACACGCGGTACGAGATCATCCGGGAGTACGAGGGGCCCGACCCGGCGCGGCGGGAGTCGCCGCAGCCGATGCGGGTCTGACTCCGTCGGTTTCGCAGTGTGGTCATGCCGTCATGCGGTCGTGCTTCGGGCGCGGGTGCGTGGGGGCTGGTCGCGCACAAGGCGCCCACCCTGCGGGAGATGACCGCGTGCGGGCCCTGGCTGGCGGCGGAGCCGGAGCTGATCGTCGTGCTGGGGGCCACCGCCGGGAAGGCGCTGCTCGGGTCGTCGTTCCGGGTGACGCGGGTGCGCGGGGCCGTGCTGGAGGAGGGGATCCACGGGCGGCCGGAGCACCTGGTGCCGACCGTGCACCCCTC
Source organism: Streptomyces sp. NPDC058741 (assembly GCF_042746715.1). NCBI lineage: Bacteria > Bacillati > Actinomycetota > Actinomycetes > Kitasatosporales > Streptomycetaceae > Streptomyces > Streptomyces sp. NPDC058741. The sequence continues at coordinate 76,849 of NZ_JBHYQH010000025.1, forward strand.
GTCGGTGCCGCGGGCGGACGACCGGGGCGCGGCCTGTCAGGGTCCGCTGTCGGACCTGAAAGTGGCGGCGCGCGTACTGGGGTAATGGCTAACATTGCCGCGTGCCTCTTACTTTCTCGCTCGATCCCGCCGTCACCCCCGACCTGCGGGACGGCATCCTCGATCTGTGGGCCGACGTCTCCAACGCCGGGGGAGCCGTCGGGTACGTGCCGCCGGTGACGACGGAGGAGATCCGGCCCGCCCTGGTGCGGCACTTCGCGTCGATCGCCGAGGGACGGGTCAGGCTGCTCGTCGGGCACGACGAGGAGGGCCGGGTCGCGGCGACCGCGTTCCTCACCCTCAACACGCACCATCTGATGACGCACTGGCTGTGGCTGTACACGGTGATGGTCCACCCCCGCCATCAGGGCAAGGGGTACGGCCGTGACCTGCTGGCCGCGGCCGCCGGCGCCGCCCGGGGCGTCGAGGGCATCGAGGCGATCCGGCTGACCTGCCGCGGCGGGCTCGGGCTGGAGCGGTTCTACGAGTCCTGCGGTTACAAGGAGGTCGGCCGCATCCCGGGAGCGATCCGGGTGGCGCCGGGGGACGACCGGGACGACGTCGTCATGCTGCTGCCCCTCGGCTGACCCCCCTCGAAGATCGCGTGCCGGGCGTGCTTCACTGGTGGACGGTGCCCGTTTGGGTGCGTTCTGGCCGTTCGAAACCGGAAGAGTGGATTGAGATGCTCCGCTACACGCTGATGCGCCTCGGAATCTTCGTGGGCTGCCTCGTGGTCGTCTGGGGCGCCGTCTACTCCGGCCTCGCCCCGCGCGGCCTCGGCGACAGCAACGGCCTGTGGGTCATCCTGCTCGCGCTGCTGATCTCGGCGCCGATCAGCTTCGTCGCGCTGCGCAAGGAGCGGGACAAGGCGTCCGTACAGATCGTGCGGCGCGTCGACCGGGTGAAGGCCTCCATGGAGGCCAACCGCAGCCAGGAGGACGTCGCCGACGACACCGCCCGCGCCCAAGGGCAGACCACCTCGTAGGGCCCCCTCGCAGACCACCTCGTAGGGCCCCCACCACCTCGCAGGGCCCCCCGCAGACCACCTCGCAGGGCCCCCTCGCAAGGCCCCCTCGCAGGGCCCGCTTGCAGGGCCCCCTCGCAGGGCCCGCTCACCGGTGTGCAAGCGCCCCGTTTCCGCACAAGGCGTGACACGGGGCGCTTTGCGTTGTATGGGCGTGTGTGTCCTGCCACCTGTCAAAGCCAGGCTTTGAGGTCCTCAAAGCTATGGTGTTAAGGTCCTTGTATGAAGTCAGCAGTCGCGTCCCACACGCCCCGGAGCATTCCGCTCGTGGCGCGCCTGCACGTGGATCTCTGTCGGTGCGCGTCCGCTTTCTGTCGTCCCTGACGTCACGCAAGACCCGTCGTCTCCCACGTCAGTTCCCCCCAACGCGTCCCCCAACGGAGTCAGTCCGTGTCCTCACACACGAAGTCCCTCAAGGTGCCCTTCTGGGCCCAGATACTCGCCGGTCTCGTCCTGGGCGTGCTGCTCGGCTGGCTGGCCCGCAGCCAGGACCTGTCCTGGCTGGTCACCACCCTGGAGAAGGTCGGCGGCACCTTCATCGGGCTGCTGAAGCTCGCCGTCGCCCCGCTCGTCTTCTTCGCCATCCTGGTGTCGATCACCAACCTGCGGAAGGTCAACAACGCGGCCCGCCTGGCCTCGCGCACCCTCCTCTGGTTCATGCTCACCTCGCTGATCGCGGTGAGCATCGGCCTGGTCATCGGCCTGGTCACCAACCCGGGCGCCGGCACCGGCCTCACGCCCAAGGACGGCGCCGAGCCCGAGGACACCGGCTCCTGGATCGACTTCCTCACCGGCATCGTGCCGACGGACGTCATCACGCCGTTCACCGAGCTGAACGTCCTGCAGATCGTCTTCATGGCCGCCGTCGCCGGCATCGCCGCCCTCCAGCTCGGCGAGAAGGCCCAGCCGATCCTCACCCTGAGCGAGTCCGTGCTGAGCCTGCTCCAGAAGGCCCTGTGGTGGGTCATCCGGCTCGCCCCGATCGGCACGGTCGGCCTCATCGGCAACGCCATCGCCACCTACGGCTGGGACCTGATCGGCAAGTACGCGACGTTCACCGCGGACGTCTACGTCGGCTGCCTCATCGTGCTGTTCGGCGTCTACCCGACGCTGCTCGCGACCGTCGCCAAGGTCAACCCGGTCCAGTTCTTCAAGGGCGCCTGGCCCGCGATCCAGCTGGCCTTCGTCTCCCGCTCGTCCGTGGGCACCATGCCGCTGACGCAGAAGGTCACCGAGCGGCTCGGCGTGCCGCGGGAGTACGCGTCCTTCGCGGTGCCCTTCGGCGCCACGACCAAGATGGACGGCTGCGCCGCGATCTACCCGGCCATCGCCGCGATCTTCGTCGCCCAGATCTTCGACATCCAGCTGGGCGTCGGCGACTACCTGCTGATCGCGTTCGTCTCGGTCGTGGGCTCCGCCGCCACGGCCGGTCTCACCGGCGCGACGGTGATGCTCACCCTGACCCTGTCCACCCTCGGCCTGCCCATGGAGGGCGTGGGCCTGCTCCTGGCGATCGACCCGATCCTGGACATGATCCGCACCGCCACCAACGTCGCCGGCCAGGCACTGATCCCGGTCCTGGTCTCCGCCCGGGAGAACCTGCTCGACCGCGACGCCTACGCCAAGGCCGACGGCTCCTCCCTGGACGAGCCGGCCGACGAGCCGCGCGACCGGAGCGAGCCGGTCCCCGCGGCCGCCTGACGGTCCGGCCGGCCTGACGCGTTCACCCCCCGGGGCGTCCTCCTCCGGTTTCCCGGACGGGGGCCGCCCGGGGGGACCGTACGCTAAGCGGTATGGGTGCCGTGAAGACGAAGCGGATGCCGCGCGCGGTCCGTGAACAGCAGATGGTGGACGCCGCCGTGCGGACCTTCGGCCGGCGGGGGTACATGGCGGCCTCGATGGACGAGATCGCCGAACTCGCGGGCGTCTCCAAGCCGTTGGTCTACCTGTACCTGAACTCGAAGGAAGACCTCTTCAACGCCTGCATCCGACGCGAGGCACAGGCCCTGGTCGAGGCCGTGCGGGCCGGGGTCCGCCGCGACCTGCCCGCCGACCGGCAACTGTGGGAGGGCCTGGCCGCGTTCTTCGCGCACACCGCCGAGAACCCCGACGCCTGGTCGGTCCTGCACCTCCAGGCCCGTACGCACGGCGAGCCGTTCACCTCCGAGGTCTTTGCGATGCGCGCGGAGATCGTGGCGTTCGTGACGCAGCTGATCCTCGCCGGAGCCCGGGAGGCGCACCGCGACCCCGACCTGCCCGAGCGCGAGGTCGCCGGGCTCGCCGAGGCCCTGGTCGGTGCCGCCGAGTCCCTCGCCGCCTGGGCCAACGCCACCCCGGGCGTCACGGCACGGCAGGCCGCCGCGACCCTGATGGACTTCGCCTGGGCCGGACTCGGCGACCTCATGGCCGGACGCCCCTGGTTCCCGCCGGAGGGGACGCAGCAGCCCGGCGCTCACGCCGGGTAGACGCCTCCGGCCACGCGCAGGCGGCCGTCCTCGCCGCGCAGTTCGAATCGGCCGTCCCGCGCGGCGTACGTCACCGTCCCGGTCCTGTCGAACGCCTTCGTCTCGCCCGGCACCATGCCGGGCTGGCCGCAGCAGGACCGGCGCCCTGACGTCCGCACGGACGCTGCAGGAGTCCGGCGTGCCGTGCGCGGCGAGGCAGCGCGCGAGCGTCCACATGCCGTGCGCGATGGCCCGGGGGAAGCCGAACAGGCGGGCGGTGAGCGGGTGGAGGTGGATCGGGTTGCGGTCCCCGGAGGCGGCCCCGTAGCGCCGCCCGACGTCCCCGGCCAGCCGCCACCGCGCGACGCCGGGCAGCGGTGCGCGGTCCTCGGGGCTCCCGGCCTGCCGTTCGGCGACCGTCCCGGCCGCCGTGCGGTGACGGCCAGGTACGTGCTCGCCGACTCCCAGACCACGTCCCCGCCGTCGCGCATCTCGGTGACGACCGTGGCCTCGGTGCCGCGCCGGTGCGCGGACCGGCCCTCCACGCGCACGGACAGGTCGTAGTCGCCGGTCGCGGGCATCCGGGCGTGCCGGATGAGGGTGGTCGACGTGTGGACCAGGCCGAGCAGCGGCAGCGGGAAGTCCCGTTCGCCCATCAGCCGCATGGCCGGCGGGAAGCCCGGCGCTGCGGACAGGTCACCGGCGGCGCGTCCACTCCGTGTGCGCGGCGGGCGGGCAGGGCGTGACGGCGATCCTGGGAACGGGCCCGACCCGCCCGAGCGCCGGACCCGAAGACCCCTCACGTGATGTCCGACCATGCACAGGCCTGGCCCCGTACCATCCCCGAACCCGCACAAGGCCGCCACGTGGGCCCCGTACGATCCCGTTCCTACCGTCAGTAACCCTTCGAGGGGTTTAGCCGGTTGAGCGCCTCGGCGTGCGGGGTACGTACGTCATGGCAGCCAGCAGTCCTTCGCTGCCCGCCCCAGGAGCCGCCCGTGTCCACTGCGTATCCCTCCTCCGCCTACGGCGACGCGTACGGCGACGCGTACGACGGACCGGTCCTGGTCGAGCCCGGCATCCGGCGGCTCGACGGAGCGGTGCGGGAGGTGTCCGTGCCGCCGCTCGCGCCGCCCCGGACGCACGGGTCGCTCGCCGACCTCCCGTTCGACAACGCGAGCGCGTCCCCGCAGACCGCGGTGCTCAGCCGCAAGGAGGCGGACGGGCGCTGGAGCGACGTCACGGCGGCGCGGTTCGCCGAGCAGGTGCTGGCCGTGGCGAAGGGCCTGATCGCCGAGGGGCTGGTGCCGGGCGACCGGATCGCGGTGATGGCCCGCACGATCTACGAGTGGACGGTCCTGGACTTCGCGGCCTGGGCCGCCGGCCTGGTCACCGTCCCCGTCTACCCCACCTCCTCCGTCCTCCAGGCCCGCTGGATCCTCCAGGACTCCGGCGCGGTCGCCCTCGTCACCGAGACGGCCGCGCAGGCCGCCGCCCTCGGCCCGGAACGCAGCCGGCTGCCCGACCTGCGGCACCTGTGGGTCGTGGAGAAGGGCCACGTCGACCGGCTCGCGGAGGCCGGGACGCACCTGGCCGACCAGGAGGTCGAGGTGCGGCGCGGCATGCTCGGCCCCGACACCCTCGCCACCCTCGTCTACACCTCCGGCACCACCGGCCGCCCCAAGGGCTGCGCGCTCAGCCACGGCAACTTCTTCACCGAGGTCGACAACGCCGTCGAACTGCTCTACCCGGTCTTCAGGTCGAAGACCGGCGACGAGGCCTCGGTCCTGCTCTTCCTGCCCATGTCCCACGTGTTCGGCCGCATGGTCGCGATCGCCTGCGTCCGCGCGAGGGTACGGCTGGGCCACGCGCCCAGCATCACGGCGCAGGACCTGCTCGCGGACCTGGCGAGCTTCCGGCCGACCTGTCTGCCGGCCATTCCGTACATGCTGGAGAAGGTCTTCCACGCGGCCCGCGCCAGGGCCGAGGCGAGCGGCCGGGTGACCTCCTTCGACCGCGCGGCGTCCGTGGCGCGGCGCTACGGGGAGGCCGTGGAGGCCCGGCAGACCGGCACCGCCCCGGGGCCCTCCCGCGCCCTGAAGGCCGCCCGCGCCTTCTACGACCCGCTGGTCTACCGCCGTATCCGCAACGCCATGGGCGGCCGGGTCCGCTACGCGATCTGCGGCGGCTCACCGCTGGGCCGGAACCTGGCCGCGTTCTACGCCGGGGCCGGCATCGAGATCTTCGAGGGCTACGGCCTCACCGAGACCACCGGCGCCACCACCGTCACCCCGCCCCTCAAACCCCGCCTGGGCACGGTCGGATGGCCGCTGCCCGGCACCCGCGTCCGCATCGCAGCCGACGGCGAGATCCTCGTCGGCGGCGACCATGTGCTGCGCGGTTACTGGGAGCCCCAGGCCGGCGGGGTCGTACCCGCCGCCCCCGACGGCTGGCTGCCCACCGGCGACCTCGGCCAACTCGACGACGAGGGCTATCTGACGATCACCGGCCGCAAGAAGGAACTCCTGATCACCGCGGGCGGCAAGAGCGTCGCCCCGGCACCCCTGGAGAACTGGCTGCGCTCCCACCCGCTCATCTCCCAGTGCATCGTTCTGGGCGACGGCCGCCCCTACGTCACCGCCCTGATCACCCTCGACGAGGACGGCATCACCCACTGGCGCCGCATGAACGGCAAACACCCCGTCCCGCCCGCCCTCCTGGCCGACGACGAGGAACTGCGGGCCATCCTCCGGCGCGCCGTCGACGAGGCCAACAAGATGGTCTCCCGGCCCGAGTCCATCCGCCGTTTCGCCGTGCTGCCCGAGGACCTCACGGAGGAGGCGGGCTTCCTGACCCCGTCGATGAAGCTCCGCCGCGAGGCGGTCCTGCGCGCCTTCGCGGCCGAAGTAGAGGGCCTCTACACGCAGTAGGCCGCCTTTGCCAGGTCTTCACACCGGGTTCTTGACGGCACTCGACACCTCCCGTTGGCTTTCTGCGATCCCGTCGCGACGCTCCCAGTCCGGAAGGCACCAAGTGATAGCGCGTAACACCCGTCGGACCGCTGTGCGGAACGTCTCCTCAGCCCTCGCGGTCTCGGTCTCGGCCCTGTCCCTCGCCGCGTGCGGCGGCGGAGGCGACGACTCCGCGGGGGTGAGGAAGGGCAACGACATCACGGTGGGCCTGCTGCTGCCCGACCGTGAGACGGCACGCTTCGAGAAGTTCGACCACCCGCTGATCAAGCAGGAGATCGCCTCCCTCACCGACGGCAAGGGCACGGTCCGCTACGCCAACGCCGAGGCGAGCGCGGAACGGCAGAGCGAGCAGTTCAGCAAGATGATCACCGACGAGGTGGACGTCATCCTCGTGGACGCCGTCGACTCCGAGGCCATCGGCCCGGACGTGCGGAAGGCCAAGGACGCCGGCATCCCGGTCGTCGCCTACGACCGTCTCGCCGAGGGTCCGATCGACGCCTACGTCTCCCACGACAACGAGCTCGTGGGGCAGGTCCAGGGCCGCGCGATCGTCGGGGAGCTGGGCGAGAAGGCCGAGAAGAGCAAGGTCGTGATGATGAACGGCGACCCCGCCGACCCGAACACGGCCCGGTTCCGGACCGGAGCCCTGGGCGAACTCCAGGGCCAGGTCGACATCGTCCAGCAGTACGACACCAAGGAGTGGAAGCCCGCGGTCGCCAAGGCCAACATGAAGAAGGCCATCAAGACCGTCGGGCTGGACGACATCGCCGCCGTCTACTCGGCCAACGACGGCATGGCGGGCGCCGTCATCGAGGCCCTGAAGGAGGCCGGCGCCACCCGCATCCCGCCGGTCACCGGGCAGGACGCCAACCTGGACGCCGTGCAGCGGGTCGTCTCCGGCGAGCAGTACATGACCGTCTACAAGCCCTTCCTGCTGGAGGCCACGAACGCCGCGAAGATCGCGGTGGCCAAGGTCCAGGACCGCTCGATCCAGTTCGCCGCCCTGACCCGCGAGACGGTCGACAGCCCGACCCACAAGAACGTCCCGGCCATGCTCGTACCGGTGGTCGCCCTCACGCGGGACAACATCAAGGAGACGGTGATCGCCGACGGCGTGTACACGGTGCAGGACATCTGCACCGCGAAGTACGAGGCGGACTGCCAGGCGATCGGGCTGGAGTAGCGAAAGGCTGAAGGCCGGAAGGCCTAAAGGGGCTTGCGGGCCACGAGGGACGCCTGCGGGACGGGTTCGCCGGTCGCCTCGTCGGGCTCCCGCACGGTCCGCGCGCGCACCCCGAAACCGGCGCCCTCCAGCAGGGCGGCCATCCGCTCCGGCCGGCGCCGCCGGAAGTCCAGGGCGACGCGGTGCCCGAAGGCCTCCTCGTAGCGGCGGGACCCGTCGCCGGCCTGGAAGCCGAGGAGCAGGTGGCCGCCGGGGCGCAGGACGCGGTGGAAGCCGGCGAAGAGGGCGGGCAGGTGCTCCTCGGGCGTGTGGATCGTGGAGTACCAGGACACCACCCCGTCCAGTGAGGCGTCCGGGAGGTCCAGGTCCTGCATCGAGCCCCGCACGAAACGGAGGCCGGGGTGCTCGCGGCGGGCGACGGCCAGCATCGACTCGGACAGATCCAGTCCGAAGACCGACAGCCCGAGGGACGCCAGGTACCCGGTCACCCGCCCGGGCCCACACCCCAGATCCCCGACCTCGCCGCCCTCCCCGACCAGCTGCGCGAACCCGAACAGCACCCCCCGGTCCAACGGCGTCCCCACCCGGGGCTCCTGGAAGTGCTCGGCGTACTCCTCGGCGACGGTGTCGTAGAAGAGGCGGGTCTGGCGCAGGAAGTCGGCGTCGGTCATGGGCGGGAGCCTAGGGCGGCGGGGCCCAGGACGGGGCGGGGCCCAGGACGGGGCGGGGCCCAGGACGGGGCGGGGCCCAGGACGGGGCGGGGCCCAGGACGGGGCGGGGCCGGGGGTGAGCGGCCTTCCCTTTCGGAGGGCCGGGCTTCCTCTTCGGGGTCGGGCTTCCTCTTCGGGAGGCGGCACGCACGCTCTCTTGGTCCTCTTCGTCCTTCTGTGTCCCGTCATTCTCCCGACACCGCGACCGGAGGGAAGAATTCGCCGAGATGTCACCGGCGACCCGGCGGGAAAAGGCAGGAGCCCCGCCGCCTGACGGCGCGGGGCTCCTTGGGTACTGCTATCCAACCGGTGGTCAGACCGGCGTGACGTTCTCAGCCTGCGGGCCCTTCGGACCCTGCGTGACGTCGAAAGACACCTGCTGGTTCTCCTCGAGGGACCGGAATCCGGTCGCGTTGATCGCGGAGTAGTGGACGAAGACGTCGGGGCCGCCGCCCTCCTGGGCGATGAAACCGAAGCCCTTTTCGGCGTTGAACCACTTAACGGTTCCGGTAGCCATAAGCCCTCCTTGGGCTCAAAAGGGTTGCCCTGCTCCAGAACCAGCAAGTGTGAAGATGAATTCTGCACAAGTGCCTATGTCTGAGAATGACGAGAGCCCGCGGTCACATGCTCCGCAGGCTCTGTACTGCAAGGGAAACCAAACTGCAACTTGCGACGAGCCTAGCACGCGGGCACCGGGAAGCAAGAGGGATCAAGATCACGTCACCCGAATGTTTGAACGCGATCCGCCGACTGGCGGTGAACCCGCGATCCGCGGCCGGCCTGACGGCGGCGGGGCCGGACGCGGCCCACTAGGCCATGAGAGCTAGCCTCACGATGTGGACAATCCTCGCACCCGGCCGCGCGTCGGCCACATCCAGTTCCTGAACTGCCTGCCCCTGTACTGGGGGCTCGCGAGAACAGGCACGCTCCTCGACTTCGAGCTCACGAAGGACACCCCGGAGAAGCTCAGCGAGAAACTGGTGCAGGGCGATCTCGACATCGGCCCGATCACCCTGGTCGAGTTCCTCAGGCACGCCGACGACCTGGTCGCCTTCCCCGACATCGCCGTCGGCTGCGACGGCCCGGTGATGTCGTGCGTGATCGTCTCGCAGGTCCCCCTGGACCGGCTGGACGGCGCCCGCGTCGCCCTCGGATCGACCTCCCGCACCTCCGTCCGCCTCGCCCAGCTGCTCCTCGCCGAGCGCTACGGCGTCCAGCCGGACTACTACACCTGCCCGCCCGACCTCAGCCTGATGATGCGCGAGGCCGAAGCCGCCGTCCTCATCGGCGACGCCGCCCTGCGCGCCAACATGCTCGACGGGCCGCGCTTCGGCCTGGACGTGCACGACCTGGGCGCCCTGTGGAAGGAGTGGACCGGCCTGCCGTTCGTCTTCGCGGTCTGGGCGGCCCGCCGGGACTACACGGAACGCGAACCGGTCATCACGCGCAAGGTCCACCAGGCCTTCCTGGAGTCGCGCAACCTCTCCCTGGAGGAGGTCGCCAAGGTCGCCGAGCAGGCCGCCCGCTGGGAGGCCTTCGACGAGGCGACCCTCGCGCAGTACTTCACCACCCTCGACTTCCGCTTCGGCGGCACGCAGCTGGCGGCGGTCGCCGAGTTCGCCCGGCGCGTCGGCCCGACGACCGGTTTCCCGGCGGACGTGAAGGTGGACCTGCTCCAGCCGTGAGCCGCGCGGCCCCACGGCACTACCCTGCTGAGGAACGCGGGCGTACGGGGGCTCACGGGGGTCGCCGTCCGCGTACGGGGAGGGGTGACGCCCATGCGGCCGCTCGACGTGGACGAACCGACCGCCGTCGGGCCCTACCGGCTCCTCGGCCTGCTGGGCTCCGGCGGGATGGGCCGGGTCTACCTGGGCCGCAGCGCCGGTGGCCGTACGGTCGCCGTGAAGATCGTGCATCCGCACTTCGCGCTGGACGAGGAGTTCAGGGCGCGTTTCCGGCGTGAGGTCGAGGCAGCGCGCCGGGTGGGCGGCGCCTGGACCGCGCCCGTGCTGGACGCGGACCCGCAGGCGCGGGTGCCGTGGGTGGCGACGGCGTACGCGGCGGGCCCGTCGCTGTCGGCCGCGGTCACGGACGGCGGCCCGTTGCCGGCCCCCACCGTGCGGGCCCTGGGCGCCGGACTCGCCGAGGCGCTGGCGGCGGTGCACGAGCTGGGCCTGGTGCACCGGGACGTGAAGCCGTCGAACGTCCTGCTGACCCTGGACGGGCCCCTGCTGATCGACTTCGGCATCGCCCGGGCCACGGACGGCACGGCGTCCCTCACCTCCACCGGCGTCTCCATCGGCTCGCCCGGCTACATGTCCCCCGAGCAGATCCTGGGCAAGGGCGTCTCGGGGGCGGCCGACGTCTTCTCCCTCGGCGCGGTCCTCACCTACGCGGCGACCGGCGCACCGCCCTTCCCCGGGGACTCCTCCGCCGCCCTGCTCTACAAGGTCGTCCAGGAGGAGCCGGAACCGGGGCCGCTGGAAGGGGAGTTGCGGGACCTGACGGCAGCGTGCCTCGCGAAGGACCCGGGCGCCCGTCCCGCCCCCGCCGACGTGGCCCGCCGCCTGGCCCCCGAGGGCGCGGCCCGGCTGGTGGCCGGCGGGTGGCTCCCGGGCTCCCTGGTGGAGCAGGTGAGCCGGAGCGCGGTCCGGCTCCTGAACCTGGAGGCGGCCGGGGCGGACTCGACGTCGGGGCCGATCGGGTTCAGCAGTCCGTCGGTCGGGGCGCCGGAGACGGGTGGGGGAGCGGAGCGGGGAGGAGAGCCGAGCGGAGGGAAACCGGGCGGAGGAGAGCCGGGCGGAGGGAAACCGGGCGGAGGAGAGCCGGGCGGAGGGAAACCGGGCGGAGGAGAGCCGGGCGGAGGAGAGCCGGGCGGGGTCTTCGGGCCGCCGCCGGTGATGCCCGCGCCGGCTCCCCTTGCCGGTGCCAATGCCGGTGCCGGTGCCGAGGGCGATGCCGTGTCCGTACCCCGGGCCCGTGACGGCGGTGTCCCGCAGGCGCAGGCGCAGGCCCAAGTGCCGGCCGAAGCGCAGGCCCAGGCGCAGGACGCCACCGCGCCCTCCGGCCGCCGCCGCCCCGGCAAGGTCTCCGTCTCCGTCACCGCGACCTCCACGCCGCAGGGCGCGGGGCGGGAGCGGCGGCTGAGCTGCAGTGTGGCGCTGGCGGTCGCGGGGGCGATGGCGGCCGTGCCAAGACCAACCACGGCGGCTGCAACCCGGCCCCCACGACCGTCCACCTCAAGCCGGTGGGCGACGACCTCCAGTACCGCTCGGAGAGCGCGGAGTCGGGGCGGCCCCAGGCCCGGATGTCGAAGGTGGGGTAGGAGAGGAGCCCTCGTCCCCGTACCTGGCGTACAGGGCGACCAGGAGCACGGTCACCGTGAGGGTGGCGGCGAGGCCGACGGCCCACAGCCACGGGTAGTGCCCATGCACCCAGCAGGCGCCGCCCTCCCGGTAGCAGTCGCCGTCCCAGTCCCGGCGCCGTTTCGGCCGCCACGTCGCGCCGATCGTCCCGGCGACCAGATACTCCGCCGCCAGCACGGGCAGCGAGGCCACCGCCCAGACCACCGCACACGCCCTGCTCCGCTTCCACCTCATCCGCGTCAGCGGCACCACCCAGGCGAGGAAGACCAGCGGCAGCACGGCCCCGACGGTGGCGGCGAGGGTGTACGCCCCGCCGGGCCACGCGGGTGCGACGTCACCCCGGAGGCCGTGCCCCAGTACGTGTCGAGGAGGGCCGGCGGCACCAGCAGGGCGAGGAACCCCAGGAACAGCGCGCAGCCCCCGAGACAGTTCCCGTCCCGCTTCTCCGGCTGCTCGGCGGCCTACCGCCCCGGCCGCTGCTCGTAGCGCAGCGCCGCCCCCGCCGCCCTCCTGCGCTTCGGCCTCGCCGAACCCCCGCTCAACGCCTCACCCCGGCACGACGACCGTGCGCAGTTCGCCGTCGCCCAAGTGCAGCATGCCCTTGCCCGGGGCGACCTGCCCGCCCACCATGCTGCGCGACAGCCGAACGCCGATGAGATCGCCGCTGGAGGACTCCTGCGGGGAGAGCAGGATGCCGCGGCGGGCCTTCTTCGCGTCGACCTGCCAGCCGGAGAAGCCGCTGCACACGTCCTCCTCGTCACCCGCGATGACCAGGGCGAGCCCGCGCTCGGCACCCCGGGAGACCAGCTTCTTCAGCTGGCTCTCGGCGTCGCAGTCCTCCAGGATCTCGCCGTCGTCGACGAGGACCGCGATCGGCTCCTCCGGGGACGCCTGGTCGACGAGCTCCTCGAACTCGTCCTCGTCGATGTCGTCGCCCGTGAAGACCTTCAGGACGCCCTCGGCGCCGTCGAGTTGACGCAACGGCGACTGGCGCGGCGCCGCGACCACCAGACGCGTGCCCTGGGCCAGGAACGAGTGCGCGAAGTTCAGCAGCACCGTCGAGCGGCCCGACTTGGCAGGACCCGCGATGACGAACGCCGGTACGCCCGACGCCAGATCGGGTCCGAAGCCGACGATCTCGTCGCCGCCGATACCGGCCAGACCGTACAGCCGCGAACGGGACGCGTCCGGGTCGCGCAGCTCCCACGCCTCCGGGAAGGAGATCCGGCCGGGCAGGCTGTCGACACGGAACGGGCGCCGCGCGCGCGGCACGCCGGCGTCACGCGCGGTGGCCGCTCCTCCGATCGCCGCGAGCGCCGCCGCCTGGCCCTGACCGCTCGTGTCCTCGGCGAGCAGCGCGAACTGCGTCTCCGTGCCGGACTCGTTGCGGAACGCGCGGCCCGGCGGGATCTCCTCGGGCACCTTGCGCACCGGGATGCCGAGCGCCGAGAAGTCGCTGCGGTCGGCCAGACGCAGACCGTACTTGTCCTCGGTGAGGGTGGCGATCCGGCCGACCAGGAGGGTCCGGTCACCGGTGAGGACCAGGTGGATGCCGACGCTCGCGCCCTCGCGCATCATCGTCTGCAACTCGTCCGTGAGCGAGCCGTGGTCAATCTCGCCGAGGGTGGGCACCCAGCCCTCCCAGCGGTCCAGCATCACCACGATGTGCGGCAGCCGCCCGTCCTCGGCGACCGAGGCGCGCTGCTCGCCGATGTCCGCGAAGCCCTTCTCCGCCAGCACGTCCTGGCGGCGGCCCATCTCGCCCTTGAGCCGGTTCACCAGCCGGACGACCCGCTCCGTCTGGTTGCGGCCGACGACCGCGCCGCAGTGCGGCAGCCGCGTCAGGGCGTTGAGCGCGCCGTTGCCGCAGTCGATGCCGTAGAGGTGCACGTCGGCGACGGAGTGCGTACGGGCGATCGAGCCCGCGAGGGTGCGCAGCACCTGCGAACGGCCGCTGCGCGGGGCACCGCCGATCATCAGATGCCCGAAGGAGGAGAAGTCGACGACGACCGGGCGGCGGGACTGGCTCGCGGGCAGGTCCTCGATGCCGTACGGGGCCGGCGGCAGCTTGCCGGGGCCACTGGCGAACGCGGGCACCTCGATCTCGTCCAGCAGCAGCGTCTCGTCGAGGGCCGGCAGCCACGGGCTGTGCTGGGGCGGGATGCCGAGGGAGCGGTTGGCGTCGCGGATCGTGTCCACGAGGACCTTCAGGTCGGTGATCTCCTCGTCCTCCCGGGCCTCCGACTTCGGCTTGGCCAGCGCGGCCCGGCCCAGGTCCTCCCAGGTCAGCGGCCCCACCCAGGGCATCAGCACGGCCGGGTCGGCCGCACCGGGCCGCCGTCCACCGACCCGCCCGGACTGGAACGGCACCAGCGAGGCGTGCCCCAGGCGGGCGTAAGCGCGACCCGGGGTGCTCTTGGAGATGTGCCCGGCCTCCGGCGAGTCGATGACGTCGGTCGACTCGCCGCCGTCCGTCACACGCAGCGCGATACGGAGGTTGGTGTTGGCGCGGATCTCGGGCGAGACCACACCGGAGGGCCGCTGCGTCGCCAGCAGCAGGTGGATGCCCAGGGAACGCCCTCGCTGGGCGATGTTCACGAGCCCCGTCACGAAGTCCGGCAGATCACGCACCATCGAGGCGAACTCGTCGATGACGATGAGCAGCCGTGGCACCGGCCGGTGCGACGGGTCACGGCGCACCAGGTCCTGGTAGTCCTCGATGTCCTTGGCGTCGGCGGCGGCCAGGATGTGCTCGCGCCGGTGCAGCTCGGCACCGAGCGACTCCAGGGCCCGCTCCACCAGGTGCGCGTCGAGGTCGGTCACCATGCCGACGGTGTGCGGCAGATGCACACAGTCCTTGAACGCCGCACCACCCTTGTAGTCGACGAGCACGAACGTCATGTTCTCGGGCGTGTTCGCCACGGCCAGCGCAGCCACGATGGTCTGCAGCAGCTCCGACTTGCCCGAACCGGTCGTACCGGCGATCAGACCGTGCGGCCCGTCCTTGCGGATGTCGATGCCGAACGGCCCGTCGTACGACTCACCGATGACGGCGAGCGTCGACTGCCCGCCCATCCGCCACCGCGCCACGATCGCGTCACTCGTCGGCGGCTCCAGCTGCAGCACGTCCAGCAGCCGGCTGGAGCCCGGCAGCGCCGAGTCCTCGGTCTCACCGCTGATGTCCCGCAGCGGCGACAGCGACCGGGCCAGCCGCAGACACCAGGTGGGGGAGACAAAGTCGGGCCGCACCTCCTTCAGCCGCTCCGCACCGGCCTCCTCCACGCGCAGCCGCAACTGCTCCACTCGGTCCGCCTGTTCGGGCTGCGCGGCGGTCGCGTGCCAGGCCTGGAACGAGGGGAAGCCTCCGGCCGGCTGCTGCGCCTGCTGCCGCACCTGCCGGTCCGGCTCGTACTCCTCGGCCTTCGGCTCGGCGACGACGTAGGCCTGGCACTCGCCCGGTAGGAACCGCTCCTCGGCGTCCAGGCACAGGGCGAACATCGACACGGACGGCCCCTCGCGCAGCAGCCGCACGACACCGGGGAGGGAGCGCAGCCGCCGCGACCCGTCCCACACCACGACGATGTCGGGATCGCTGAAGCTCGAACCGGCCTGCGACGTGTTCTGCTCGGCGGCCTTCTTGCGGGCGTCGAGGATCTGCGTCAGCTCGCCGATGCGGGCGCCGACGGTCTCGGCGTCCGTCCCGATCAGCGCGTTGACGTCCTGCCCGCCGGACGGCCGGGAGTGCGGCAGCCAGCGCACCCAGTCCCAGGACTCCTGCGCCGCGTTCTCGCTCAGCACGTAGAACTGCACGTCCATCGGGCTGTGCAGCGCCGCGGTCTGCGCCACGGCCCAACGCCCCAGCGCCCGCGCGGCGTCACCCGGACCTGCCACGCCGATGACACCGAGGGTCCGCAGATGCAGCGCGACCGGGGCGTCCTCGATCTTCCACGTCACCTGGCGGCGGTGGTCGTCCTGCTCGGGGTCGTCGAGCACGACCTCGGAAGGCAACTGCCCCGTTCCGAAGCGCAGCAGAAGATGGTCGCGGTCGGTGCGCCGCCGCTCCCACAGCCGGGTCCGCGGCCCGGTCCCGAGGGCCAGCACGGTCGCCGGGTCGGGTATGGCGTGCCGCCGGTCGTTCCGCTCGGCGACCAGTGCGTCCTGCGCGTCCTTCTCGATCCGCTCCTTCTGCTCCTCGTACTCCTTGACCTGCTTGGCGTGCGACTTACGCCCGTGCTTCTTGTCGTTGTAGTAGTTCGCGAAGAGCAGGACCGGGCTCAGCGCGGCCATGATCAGGTAGTACCAGCGCTGGAAGATCAGCACCGACACGACGGCACCGACGAGCGGGGTGAGCGCCATCAGCCAGGGCAGCGGCCGGGCCTCGTACTCGCGGGGCGCCGACGGCAGCCGGAAGGTGGTCTGCCGCTCGGGCGGACGCAGCCGCGGGGGCCGGTTGTAGTCCAGCCCGACGCCGTCGTCGGACCACTTCAGAGCGGCGTTGGGCGGGGTGTAACGGGTGAGCTCGAGCAGGGAGTTGCCGACCCCGAACTGAGCCCCGAGCGGCCACTCGGCGGGCCCGCCCTTCTGCGCCGTCTCGCCGTCGCCCTTCTTCTTCCCTTGCTTCTTGCCCTTGCCCTTCTCCTCGGTGTCCTCTTCGCTGTGCTCGGCCAGGGACGTGCCGTCGAGGGTGACGTGCTGCGGGTCCGTGTGGACGGCGACGCTGCAGGTCCCGTCGGTGGCGACGGAAAGGGTGAGGGCCCGGGCGTCGACCTCGGGATCGTCGATCCGCACGTACGAAGCCGACCCGCTCCCGATGTCGTAACGCCCCACACCGAGCCGGTGCACGAACCCGGCGGCGGGCCCGCCCACCACGCGCAGTTCGACGAGCCCGGTCGGCTCACCGGGCAGGCACCCGGAGGGGTCCTGCAGACTGACGACGGCACCCTCGCGCAGCGGCGAGCCGACGACGGTGGCCTGCGGATCGACGGCGTACCCGTCCACGTACACCACGGGGGCGTTGTTGGCCGGCGCGTGCCGGTGCTGCCCGAGCGGGATGACCTGAGCCCCGCTGTGCCCGACCTGCTTGGCCAGCTCCTGGGCGATGTCCCCCACGGTGGACTCAGGATCGGCATCGAGTACGACGTCGGCGGTGCCACCGCCGTACGGGTCGACGACGGTCAGAGTCAGGCGCACGACTTGTCCTCCCCGTGCCACTGGGCCGATGTGGCCGCGTGGTGTCTGTCGCTGTGCCGCTCGCTGCGGGTGGTTCCGTCACGCGGGTCACAGCCGTAAGGGACGATATCCGTTCCGCGCGGCGGCGGGGCAGCGGGGAGGGACCGCGTGTTCCCTATGGCAACGTCATGCACGCTTTCACGACGGCCCGTTCACAAACCGGGGATGTGGCACCACAGGTCACACCCGTAAGCTGCTGACGCAAAGGGCGGACGATCACGCCGGTTGCGGACCGCGACCGGCAACTCGGCCTGACGGTCGAGGAGTCCGCGAACAGGGAGCCACGGGGGTTGGCCCTGCGGCGTTGCGAAAGGGAGCGGCTTCATGGCCAAGGACCTTGACATCACATATCAGGACATGCGAGAAGCTGCGAAGCATGTCGTGAAGGAGAAGGAAAAGCTCCAGGAGAAGCTCGAGGGCCTCCGCAAGTACATCAACAACCTCGTGCAGTCCGGCTACGTCACGAAGTCCTCGTCGAAGGCCTTCGACGAGAACTTCGACGAGTTCGTGCAGGGCACGAAGACGACACTGGACGGCCTCGACGGCATGGGCGACTACCTGACCATGGCGGCCGACAAGTTCGAGCAGATCGACGAGGAGCTGGCTAAGCAGGCTCGTAAGTAAGGGCCTTCGGCTGCGGCGGGACGGTGCGGCGGGGTGCGGGGCACCTCGCCGCACCGTCGTGCTCACAGAGCTTGCCGGTGAGGGGAAGGGGTGTGACGTGGTCGTATCCGGCAGGAGGCCAGACAATGACCGGGAAACGCATCCTCCTGCGCGCTTTCGGGCCCGGGACGGCTTCGGGATCGCCGGAGGCGTGGCTCTGGCCGTCGCTGCCCTCGGGGTGGTCCTGCTGGTGCTGGGCCTGCCGAAACGCTTCGCGCGCGAGACCCTCCCGCAGCTGGTGAACCTCCCCGGTGGTTCCTGGACAGTGGGCGCCGTCCTGGGGCTGATCACCGTCGCGGGCACGACGGGCGCGCTCCGCTCCGCTTCTCACACTCCGCCCGCCGGCACGAGCCGCGCCGCCCGCGCCGCGCGCACCGTCGGCACGGCGATCTGCTGCACGGCGGCCCTTGGCCCGCTGCTCTACCTGCTGAGCGGCCTTCCAGGCAGGAACTGCCGCTCAACGACCTGCGCCTATCTCCCCGGCACCGGCACGGCGTTCCTGGCCTACGTCGTAACCGCCGGTGCGGCGTGCTGGCTCCTCCACCGCTGGAACACCGCACGGGCCGAGGAGTCGGCGGCTCGGGAGAGGGCGAGGGTGCGGAGGCTGCGGAAGAGGGGGAGGGGGAGGAGTCGGGCGGCACATTGAAGGCGATCTGCCGTCCGCGTCGGCTGTACCACCCATCCAGCCCAGCCGCGCCAGGGACCTTCAGCAGCAGGGGCCGCCCCAGGTTCTGCGTTACGAAGGCTATGCACACGACGTGGCATGTCTACTCCGCGAATAGACATGCGACGAGGCGACTTCGCTGGAGCGTTGAGCGAGAAGGTAGAACGGACGCCACCGAGGCGGCCCACAGACAAGGGACTGAGCGTCTTAGCTTGACGTTTATCCTCGGCGGGCTTCGTGTTCCTTGATGGTCTCGGCGCGTTTGACGGTCTTGCCGACGTCGTGGCGCTTGGCGCGGTGTCTG
>NZ_JBHYQH010000026.1:0-88491 GCF_042746715.1 Streptomyces sp. NPDC058741
CTCGGGGGTGGGCACGGAGGCGGGACCGGTCGGCCGCGGGCCCGGGCGGGCCCGCCCGGCCCGTGCCCGAGACGGCCCAGCCCACCCGCCCCCCCGGGGCCCCCCCGCCCCCCCGCGCGTCGGCCGGCGGGACGGCCCGCCCGCCACGGCGGCGGCCCCGCCGGGACCGCGTGCCCGGTGGCTCGCCCGCCCGCCCGTCTCCGCGGCGGCCGGCGCGGTGTCTTCGGCTTGTCGCCGACGTGCGCGCGGGCGGCGTCGACCGGTCGCGGGGCCTGTGTGGGGCCTCGGCCCGCACAGGCCAGGCCCCCGCGGCACACGAGTCCTGGCCCGCCCCCGCGCACCCCGTCGGTTCGCCACCCCCCTCCGGGGTATCAACCAGACGCTCTCCCACCAGTGACCGGCCGGAAAGGAACGCGATGCAGCCCGGAACGTCCGCGAACGCGACCGTGCTCGACTCCGGCGGGCGGGACCGGACACGGGTGCTGCTGTTGTTCGGTCTCTCCGGACGGCTGCGCCACCGGCACACCCACCTCGGCGCCCTCGTCGACCGCTACGACTACGGCCGGTTCGCCTCCCACCTCGTCACCAGCCGGGACATGCTCCCCGTGCCGGTGCTCGACGAGCGGGTGGCGCCCCGGCGGCTGCGGCTGCCGCACGGCGACCACGGCCCGGCCCTCGCCTCGGTGCGGATCCTCGTCGTCACCACCCCGCGCGGCGACGCCACCCTGGTCGTGGACTGCGCCTTCGCCGGCGAGACCACGGCCGGCGACCTCGCCGCCTGGCTGGCCGGCACCTGCTTCGACCGCGACGGCATCGAACTCGACGACCGCCCGCTCCCGCAGGCCCTGGCAGCGCGGCTCGGCGGCGGCCCGCTCGCCCTCGGCCAGAACGTGCACCAGCTCGTCTTCCCCGGAGGCCGGTTGCAGCACGAGCTGCTCGGGGCCGACGAGGCCCGCAGGTCCGTCCTGCTCAACGAGATCGTCTACCGCGGCCGGATGCCCGGGAACCCCGCCACGTCCCATGACGCCGGCCTCGCACCGCACTTCAGGAACCACGGCCTCACCCTGTCCGCCCTCGGCCGCGGCGTCTCCGTCCAGGCAGGCTGGGCCCCGCACGTCGAGAACGGCCTCGCACTCGTCGCCGTCGGCATGATCTCCGCGCTGTCGGTGCTGCAGCGCACCCGTCTCGCGGCCTTCGCCATGATGAAGGCCAACGAACAGGCCCTCACCGACTCGCCCACCGAGATCCGCACCCTGATCTCGCGCCTGTCCGCGGGCGTCAACGAACTCCAGCTCGACCTCGCCTTCGGCGTCGAGGCCTACGTCGACAGCCTGCTGATCCCCGAGATGGTCACGGAGGCGTTCCAGTCCTCGCTGCGCGACGCGCTCGGCATCCGCGACAGCCTGGAGAACTCGGCCCGCATGGTCGAGCGCCTGACCTCGGTGATCAGCGCCCGTTCCGCCGCGCTCGACGCCGAACTCGCCGAGCGCGACGAGCGCCGCGACCGCACCGTCTCCGGCCTCGTCGCCGCCGCCACCCTGATCGCGCTGCCGCCGACCCTGCTGCTGGCCTTCTTCGGCGTCAACGGCACCGACGTCGACGAGCACCGCTCCATCCTCGACCTGCGCGCCTACGGAGCGGCGTACGCGCTCGCGTGGCTGCCCTTCGTCGTCCTCGTCCTGATCGGCCGGCTCCTGCTCCGGCGGATCCGCACCCGCTCCGGCTCGCTGCTGCCCGCGCCCGACGACGGCTTCGCCGACGACGGCTTCACCCCCGTACCGCCCCCGCGCGCGCCCTCCGGAAGTCCGCGCTCATGACGCCGCGCCCCGCCGTCTCCGCCCACCGCGGCGGCTCCGAGCGCGCCGGGGCCGCCACCTGGGAGGCGTACGAGGACGCGCTCGCCTCCGGCGCCGAGTACGTCGAGTTCGACATCCGCCGCACGGCGGACGGAGTCCTCGTCGTCTACCACGACGCCCGGGTCGGCCCCGCCGGCCCGCCGCTGTCCGCACTCACCCACGCGGAGCTGAGCGGACGGGCCGGTTACGCCGTGCCCGTGGTGGACGACGTCATGGAGCTGATCGCCGGGCGGCTCGTGGCCCACCTGGACCTGAAGGAGGCCGGCTACGAGCGGCAGGTGATCGACCGCGCGGTCGCCCTGCTCGGCACGGACGGCCTGATCGTGACGACCCTGGAGGACCGCTCCGTCGCCGCCGTCACCCAGAGGTACCCGGGGGTGCGCACCGCGCTGTCCCTGGGCCGGGCCCGCAGCGAGGTGGCCCTTAACACGCTGCCGGGGACCCGGCTGAGGGAGCTGTTCCCGCTCCGCCGCATCCGGGCGTGCGGAGCCCACGGCGTGGCCGTGCACCAGCGGCTGGCCAGGACGAGCGTGCTGCGCGCGGCGAGCCGGCACGGGCTGTTCACCATGGTCTGGACGGTCAACGAGGACACCCTCATGCGGGCCTTCCTCGCCCACCCGCGGGTGGACGTGCTCGTCACCGACCGGCCCCGGCGCGCCGTGGCGCTGCGCGGCCCCTTCACCCCGACGCGGCATTGACAAGAGCGCACTCAAGTTTTGTGCTGGAGTGTGTGGAGAGTCGTCGCCCTGGCGGAAGGGGACAGCGATGGGACGAGCGGTAGGGATCGACCTCGGAACCACGAACTCGGTGGTCGCGGTGCTGGAGGGCGGCGAGCCCACCGTCATCGCCAACGCGGAGGGGGCCAGGACCACACCCTCGGTCGTGGCGTTCGCCAAGAACGGCGAGGTGCTGGTCGGCGAGGTCGCCAAGCGGCAGGCCGTGACGAACGTGGAGCGCACCGCCCGCTCGGTCAAGCGGTACATGGGCGACGCGGGCTGGCGCTTCCCCGAGCACGGCGACATCGACGGCACCCGCTACCGCGCGCAGGAACTGTCCGCGCGGGTGCTGCAGAAGCTCAAGCGGGACGCGGAGTCCTACCTCGGCGAGGACGTCACCGACGCGGTGGTCACCGTCCCGGCGTACTTCGACGACAGCCAGCGGCAGGCGACGAAGGAGGCGGGGGAGATCGCGGGCCTGAAGGTCCTGCGGATCATCAACGAGCCGACCGCCGCCGCGCTCGCCTACGGCCTGGACAAGGAGAACGACCAGACGGTCCTCGTCTTCGACCTGGGCGGCGGCACCTTCGACGTGTCGCTGCTGGAGATGGGCGAGGGCGTCATCGAGGTGAAGGCCACCAACGGCGACACCCACCTCGGCGGGGACGACTGGGACCAGCGGATCGTCGAGCACCTGGTCAAGCGTTTCAAGGGGCAGTACGGCGTCGACCTCGGCAAGGACAAGATGGCCCTGCAACGGCTGCGGGAGGGCGCCGAGAAGGCCAAGATCGAGCTGTCCAGCTCCACCGAGACGACGATCAACCTGCCCTACATCACCGCCTCCGCCGAAGGGCCGCTGCACCTCGACGAGAAGCTGACCCGGGCCCAGTTCCAGGACCTGACCCGGGACCTGCTGGACCGCTGCAGGAAGCCCTTCCACCAGGCCGTCGAGGACGCGGGCGTGAAGCTGTCGGCGATCGACCACGTGATCCTGGTCGGCGGCTCCACGCGGATGCCCGCGGTGACCGACCTGGTCAAGGAGCTGACCGGCAAGGAACCCCACAAGGGCGTCAACCCCGACGAGGTCGTGGCGGTCGGCGCCGCGCTCCAGGCGGGCGTCATCCGCGGCGACGTCAAGGACGTGCTGCTGCTCGACGTCACCCCGCTGTCCCTGGGCATCGAGACCAAGGGCGGCATCATGACCAAGCTCATCGAGCGCAACACCACGATCCCGACCCGGCGTTCGGAGATCTTCACCACCGCCGCCGACAACCAGCCCTCGGTCGGCATCCAGGTCTACCAGGGCGAGCGGGAGATCGCCGCCTACAACAAGAAGCTCGGCGTCTTCGACCTGACGGGCCTGCCGCCGGCGCCGCGCGGAGTGCCGCAGATCGAGGTGGCGTTCGACATCGACGCCAACGGCATCATGCACGTCTCCGCGAAGGACATGGCGACCGGCCGCGAGCAGAAGATGACCGTCACCGGCGGCTCGGCGCTGCCCAAGGGCGACATCGACCGCATGATGCGCGAGGCCGAGCAGTACGCGGAGGAGGACCGCAAGCGCCGCGAGGCCGCGGAGACCCGCAACCAGGCCGAGCAACTCGTCTACCAGACCGAGAAGTTCCTGCGCGACAACCCCGACAGGATCCCGGCCGACACGACGTCCGAGGTGGAGGCGGCCCTCGCCGAGGTGAAGACGCAGCTGGAGCAGCAGGCGGACACCGCCGCCCTCCGTGCCGGCGTCGAGAAACTCGCCTCGGTCAGCCAGAAGATGGGCCAGGCGATGTACGCCCAGGCCCAGCAGACGGCTCCCGGCGAGGAGGAGCGGCACCACGCCCCGCGCGACGAGGACGGCGTGGTGGACGCGGAGATCGTCGACGAGGAGAAGGACCGCCGGGACGACAAGGGCGGCGCCGCCTGAGGGGACCGAGCGCCGCCGCACGGACCGCGAGGGCCTACGACGGCCGGGCCCGGCGCCCCGGCGCCGCGGGCGGCAGGGTCACGCACACCGCCTCCAGGACGGTCGCGTACGGCGTGCCGAAGGCGGTGAGCCGGGAGCGGAGCCGGTCCAGGCCGTCGCGGTGCTCCGCCAGCAGTTCCGTGTCGCCGGTGCGGGCCGCGCACTCGAGGACGGCGGGGAGGAAGTCCGGCGGTTCCTCGCCGGTCGTCTCCAGGCCGTGGGAGCGGTAGAGCTCCTCGGAGGGCGCCGGTGCCGCCCCGCGCCAGGCGCTGAGGTACAGGCTGTGGTCCGGCTCCGCCTCGAAGACCTCGACGTAGTGCGCCGCGAGCTCGGCCAGCGGGGTGAGCGCCGCGTGGTCGGCGAACTCCCGTAGCGGCGGGGCGGCTTCGCGCAGCAACGGCAGCCTGGCGCGGAAGTCGTCGTCGGGGAACATCAGGCACAGTGCGGCGGCCTGGTACAGCACCTCGAATCCGGGCATCGGACCTCCTTCGTGAGCCCCGTGGAGCCGACGCTAGGGGCGGGCAGGAGGGCACACCCCTCGACGGGGGCCGTACGGGTCAGGGCGGCTGAGAACCGCCGAAGGAGTGAGTCGCGGCGACCGCGGGAACCGCTCCGGCGGGGGCGCAGGTGAGCACACACGCAACCGGGGAGGGGGAGGTAGCAGCGGCACGGACCTGATCCCCGCAGTCGGTAGGGCGTCCCAGCATCCGCTCCGAGGCGGTCGTCCTCGCCACGCTGGCCGCTCGGCTCGACGGCCTGGGCGCCGGTGGCTCGAGGCGGTCGCCCAGTGGCCGGCGCGGCCGGTCCGCCCCCGGGACGGCTCAGAACCGGTCGCGGTACTCCCGAAGGAGCTCCTGCGTGCGCCGCGCGGAGGCGGACCGGGCCGTCATGTGGTCCAGGACCTCCAGATGCGCGGAGACCTCCTTGCGCGAGTCGAGGTACAGGGCGCCGGTCAGATACTCGGTGAAGACCATGTCGGGCAGCTCCGGCTCGGCGAAGCGGAACAGTGAGAACGGCGCGTACGTCCCCGGGTGCGGTCCGTCCCGGAACTCGGCCACCTGGAGCGTCACGCGGTCGCGCGCGGAGAACCGCAGCAGCTTGTCCAGCTGCTCGCGCATCACCCCGCCGTCGTCGCTCACCGGCCGGGCCAGCACCGTCTCGTCCATGATCACCCACAGGTGCGGCGGGTTCGCGCGCTCCGGCAGGCGCTGCCGCTCCATGCGCAGCGACACGTGCCGCTGCACCGCCTCCGGGCCGGCGTTCGCGATGGTCCCGGCCTCCAGCACGGCCCGCGCGTACCCCTCGGTCTGCAGCAGCCCGGGCACGAAGTGCGGCTCGTAGGACCGGATGATCCGGGCGGCGCCCTCCAGGCTCACGTACAGGCTGAACCACTCCGGCAGCGCGTCGTGGAACCGCTGCCACCACCCCGGCCGGTTCGCCTCCTCCGCGAGCTCGACGAACGCGCCGGCCTCCTCCTCTGCGACCCCGTACGCGGTCAGCAGGATCTGCACGTAGGGGATCTTCAGGGCGACGTCCGCGGTCTCCATCCGCCGTACGGTCGCCGGGGCCACGCGCAGCACCCGGGCGGCCTCGTCACGGCTGAGGCCCGCCGCCTCGCGCAGTTCCTGCAGCCGCTTGCCGAGCACCACCTGGCCCACGGTGGGCGCGGCCCGCCGTTCACTCACGCCCGCCTCCCCACGCTCCCGGCCCGGCGATCAGTCTGACACGCCGGCCACGTTCGGCGGCGGCTCCAGCAGCGCCTCGGACACGCCGTCGACCAGCGCCATGACCCCGCGGTTGGCCGCGACCACGTCGTACAGCGCGTCCACCACCAGCGCCGGATACGGCTCGTAGCCGCCGATCAGCCGCTCGACGCCCTCGCGCAGGGCGCCCAGCGCCGGGTCGTCCAGCGGCGTCTCCGGGTAGCGCGGGGCGTAACCGGCCGCCAGCAGCAGCGCGTTGCGCTCCCGCACGGGCACGTCCAGGTGCTCGGCCAGCCGCAGCACCATCTCCTCGCTGGGCCGGGACCGGACCGTCTCGACGAAGCTGATGTGGCGGGCCGAGGAGTCCGCGCGCAGGGCCAGCTCCAGCTTGGCTGACCCGCCGCTGCTCCCGCCAGGCCCGCAGCAGCGGGCCCACGCCCTGACCGGCGGTGGACGGGTGAGAGGTCATGCCAGGACCGTAGTCGAGAACCGGCCGGACCGGACAGGCGCAAGGCTCCCGCCGGGGCCCGCGGCGTTCACCTGTGACAGGCTGGGAGGACATGCGGGAACGTACCGGCGCAAGGGAAGGAGCGCAGCTCATGCCCGTCGCACCGCTGTCGCAGAAGGAGATCGGGGACCGGCTGGCCGAGCTGCCCGGCTGGGCGCTCGACGGGGACCGCCTCACCCGCACCTACCGGCTCGGCTCGCACATCGCCGCGGCGGTGATGGTCGTCCACATCGCCCAGGTGCAGGACGAACTGGACCACCACTCCGACCTCACCCTCGGCTACCACACGGTCGCCCTGTCCGTGCACACCCACAGCGCGGGCGGCGCCGTCACCGGGAAGGACTTCGAGCTCGCCCGCAGGGTGGAGGACCTGGCACCCGGCCACGGTGCAGACTGACCGGGTGCTCGACTACGACAAGGAAGCGGAGCGCTACGACGCCTCGCGCGGCGGCGAGCCCAGGGCGACGGCCGCCGCGGAGGCGGTGCTGAGCCTCGTACCGGACACCGCCCGCAGTCTGCTCGACGTCGCCTGCGGCACCGGCATCGTGACCCGGCGGCTCGCGGCCGCCCGCGGGGGCATGCGGGTGACCGGGGCCGACCTCGCGCCCGCCATGGCCCGGCAGGCCGCCGCCCGGCTGCCCGGTGCCGTGGTGCTCGCCGACAGCCGCAGGCTGCCCTTCCGGGACGGCGAGTTCGACGCCGTCACCAGCGTCTGGCTGCTGCACCTGGCCGCCGGGCCCGCCGAGGTGCGGGCCGTCGTCGGCGAGTGCGCCCGGGTGCTGCGGCCCGGCGGGGTGTACGTCACGACGGTCGACAAGGCCGCCTCCCACAACGTGGGCAGCGACATCGATGTCGTGCTGTCGTCACGCCCGCCCAGCCCGGTCCGGGACGCGGCGGCGGACGTCGAGGCCCATGCCGCCGCCCACGGACTGGCCCCGGCCGGGCGGGCCCGCTTCCGGGGGCACGGACAGGGCCGCAGTCCCCGCCGCACGATCGCCGACCTGCGCCGGGGCTGGTTCGTCACCCTGCCCCCCGGCGATCCGCTGGCCGACGACTTCGCCACCCGCCTGACCCGGCTCCCGGACCAGGACCGCCCCCGTCCCGACCCGGAGTTCACCCTGCGGGCGTTCCGGAAGCCTGGGTGACCTCCCGCGCGCGTCCGGCCGCTCAGGCGCGGTCCCCGGTGCTCCCCTCGGGCAGGGAGTCCGCCAAGCAGCCGTCCGGATCCGGCACTTCGGGCCTGAGCAGGTGCCGCACCCAGGCGTCCCCGTCGTGCAGGATCGGCGGCAGCTCCCAGACAGAGCCGATCCACGGCAGATCGGGAACGATGAAGTGGGCCGGGTCGCGGTCCGGGCAGCCCAGCACGGGCTGGCCGGCCGAGACGCCCCGGAAGTGCAGGACGGTGTCCCACACCCAGCTGCAGGCGTTCAGGTAGGCGCCGTCGTCGCCGCCGCGGTGCAGGACGACGAAGGCCGCCGGGGGGAGTGCCGTCCGCCTCCGTCAGCAGCTCCGGCAGGATCGCGTGGGCCGCCTTCTCCACCTCGGGCTCGATGCCCGCCGGGTCGGCGGTGACGTGGTAGCGCTGGACGTGCCGCCCGGCGTTCTCGACGGACGGCGGTACGGTGAGCAGATTCTCGCTGAAGGACGTCGATCACGCCCACGGCGGGTTCCTGCGCCTCGGCACCGGCGTCCAGGTGCTCGAACCACCCGAACTGCGCGAGAGGATCGCCCTCACCGCGGCCGAACCGGCGGAGCGCTACGGGACCGTCCGCACCCGGGCGTGGGGTGCGGGCCCGGCCCGCACCCCACGCCCGCCGCACACCCCGCGGTGCGGGTCCGGCCGGCCAGGGTGGACGCGGCCGGTTGCGTGTTCGTTCCCTACCAGGGCGAACGTGCGAGGGCCGGGCGGCTCCCGTGCGGGTGGAACCGCCCGGCCGGGGTGGCCCCGCGTCAGGTGCGGGGCCGCGTACGCGGGGCTTCGGACGCGCCTGTCGCGGAGCGCCCGGCGGGGGCTATTCGAGAAGCTCCGCGTACGAGCCCATGGCCAGGGCGATGTCCGCCTGGGCCCAGAACCGGTGGTACGTGAAGGACGGCACCGCGCCGCCCGCGAGATAGCTCTCGATCTTCGACCAGGCGGGGTCGTCCTCGTAGAAGGAGCGGATCGAGTCGAACGTCGACGACGAGTTGATCGCGTCGCCGTTCGGCATCGTGCCCGTCCAGCCGCCGGGGAGGGTCACCGGGTCGTCGAACCGGTTGTAGTCGGCCCGGTTCTCCGGGACCGCGATCCCGAGAGCGTCCTGGTGGTTGTCCCACATGCCGTCCAGCAGCTTCTTCGCGGCCGCCGCGGCCTCGGTGTCACCCGAGCGGTCGGCGTAGTACGTCAGTGTCTTGGCGTACGCGGCCGCCACCCCCACGTCGTTGGTGTAGTCGGCGACGGTGACGTGCAGGGAGCCGTTGGAGCCGGGACCGGCGCCGTTCCAGGTGTCGGGCTGGCCCGACCACTGCAGCGTCGACGGAATCCGGAAGGTGCCGTCCGGGTTGAACGTGGTCTCGGACAGCGCCCAGTCGACCCACTTGTCGAGGACCGTCCTGGCCTTGGCGTTCCCCGTCTGCTGGTACAGCTCGGCGACCCGCTCCATGGACCACGCCTGGAAGCCGAACCACTGGTTGGACGGCGGGTCGTGGTACACGGGCTTCTCGTCGTAGTACATGCCGTAGAACGTCGACTTCCCGGCCGGCGGCGTCGCGTAGCGGCCCGCCCAGCTGTTGGTCGCGCCGCCCGCGATCGCGCCCTCGTCGGACTGCAGCCAGCGGTAGAACTCCAGCTGCCGCTCGAGGGACTTGGCCCAGTCGGCCGCGCCCGTCGCCGACTTCGGCTTCAGCGGGGCGTAGTTGGCGAGCGCGTGGGCGGCCAGCGGGTTCTGGTAGCCGCCGTGGGCGTGGCTGGAGCCGATGCGCCAGGCCCAGCCCGCGCTGGTGTCCGTGGCGCCGCCCCAGGCGTAATACCAGGACATCAGGTAGTGCGAGGCGTCCTTGCCGGTGCCCGCCGGGCAGGTGGTGGGACCGACGCAGTTGCCGACCTTCTTGAAGTACTTGTCGAACATGGAGTAGCGCAGGTAGTCGCCCATCCTGGCCGCCTTGGCGACCGTCGCGGAGACGTCCGGGCCCTTGCCCTGCTCCTTGGCCCACAGGTCCGCCCAGTAGGCGGCCTGCACGGCACGGGCGTCGGCGTCCGGCGCGTTGGTGAACTTCCACTGCCTGGCGTAGGAGGCGTCACCGGTGAACAGGTCCAGGTAGCCGTTCTTTCCGCCGTACTTGAAGGCGTCGCAGGTCGGCTGCGGCACGGTCTCCCACACCGACTCCTGCGCACCGCGCTGGAAGGTGTTGATGTACGACGGGCCGGTGTCCGAGGGCCCCGCCTCGCACGTGCCGGGCGCGTCGCCGAACCCGTAGACGTTGTCGACGTCCTGCAGCCAGTGCATGCCGTAGACGTCGTCCGTGCCGTAGGCGCTCTTCAGCTCGGCCGCGATCGGGTCCGGGCCGGCCGGGACCCCGGTGTCGAGCCTGGCCGGGTACTCGCCGGGCGTGTCCAGCTCGGGCGCGTAGGTCGCCGGCTTGGAGGCGTTGTAGAAGGAGTTGGTCGGCTGGTCGGCGTGCGTGGGGATCATGTACTTCTCCATGAGGTCCCACGCGCCGTTGAACGTGGACCAGTCGCCGGTCACCTTGCCGTACATGGCCTGCAGCCACAGCAGGTAGCTGTACGCCTCGGAGGTGGTCTCATGGCCGTGGTCGGGCGCCTCGACGATCAGTGTCTCGACCGAGTGGTAGGGGATGCCCTCGGGGGAGAAGTAGCCGTTGGCCGGGTTGGTGATCTTCCCGTACAGCTCGAGGAAGCGGGCCTCGTAGGCCTTGGCCGCGGCCAGCTGCGTCACCGTCACCGACGCCTTGGCGTGGCCCGCGGCCGTCGACTCGAACACGGCCGAGCCGGTGCCGGAGCCGTCCGCCGTCACGGTCACCTTCTGCGCGGCGTTCCAGTTCCGCGGGGTGAAGGTGAGCGAGGCCCCGCCCGTGACCGACAGGCCGGTGTCGCCGCTCGCGCGGGCCGAGGTGACCGTCACGTTGGCCGAGGGCTGCTTGGACAGCTTCACCTCGTACGTGCCGGACTTGCCCGACTGCACGCCCAGTTGCAGCGGTGCGGCGACGACGGTCGGACCGGCGGTGACGGTGATGCCGACCGGCGTGGAGTCGGCGGAGGCGCCCAGGCTGTCGTAGGCCTTGGCCACCAGCGAGTGACTGCCCGCGGCCAGGTCGGGGACCGAGAGCGCGTAGGGGGCGCTGGTGTCCGTGCCGAGCAGTTCGGTGTCGTCGTAGAACTCCACCTTGCTGATCGTCGCGTTGTCCGCGGCGGCCGCGGTGGCCGCCAGCGGGACCGCCTGGCCCTGGGTGTAGACGGCGCCGGCGGCCGGGCTGGTCAGCACGGCGATCGGCGGCTGGTGGGCGCCCGTGCAGGGGGTGCCGTTGACGGAGAAGGAGGTCGGCGCGGTGTTGGTGCCGCTGTAGGTGAACTGGGCGCCGGTGGAGGCGGCCGCGTTCGGGGCGACGCGCGCGTTGTGGGCGGCGTTCTTCACGGTGATGTTCCGGCCGGACTGCGACCAGGTGCCGTTCCAGCCGCTCCCCAGCTTCTGGTTGCCGGAGTAGGTGTAGGTCAGCGTCCAGCCGTCGATGGCTTCCGTGCCGCGGTTGGTGAGGGTCAGGTCCACCGTGAAGCCGGAGCCCCAGTCGTTCGTCTTGTAGTCGACGCTGCACTGGAGTGCCGCCGCCCGAGCGGGAGTCGACCCTGAGGAGAGCATCGCCAACGGAAGCGCGAGCGCGGCGAGGGCGGCGGTCCACAGGCGCCGCCCCACCCCGCGTCTCCGGGGTGGGGGATGCATGGTGCTGGTTCCTCCTTGCGGCTCGGAGATGTCAAGGCTTGAACCAGTGGGAGCGCTCCCATCGTGCTGTCGTGTCAGGTCTCGGTCAAGAGGCGCGGAGAGTCGAAAAACTTCGACGCCTCTGTGGAGCGAAAGTCGGCTGCTCCCCTGTTCTTCGCCGGCGCTTGGCGCTACCTTCCTTGACACCAGTGGGAGCGATTCCATCAGTCGACGCCTCCGTCACGACGGACCCGACCTGCAAGGACTCGCTCATGCAACACCTCTCGCGTTCAGTACTTGGAGCCGCCGACGCGGCCGCCCCCGGCTGCGCGAACGCCGGCGGCGGGTTCCCCCGTCCTTGCCGGAGCGTCCCCCAAACGGCTGACACCCCACATCACCGAAAGGGAAACACGCACTCATGAGCCGTACGAGAACAGCGTTACTCGCCGCCATGGCCCTGGTCGCCGGCGGGACCGGCACCGCGTTCGCCGTCGCCCCCGGCGGGGTCGGCACCGCCGCCGTCCCCTGCACCGTGGACTACAAGATCCAGAACCAGTGGGGCACCGGCTTCACCGCCGCCGTGACCCTCACCAACAACAGCGCCGCCAAGTCCTCCTGGTCGCTGAAGTGGTCCTACGCCGGAAACCAGAAGGTCACCAGCGGCTGGAACGCCAAGCTCAGCCAGAGCGGTGCCACCGTCACCGCCGCGAACGAGAGCTACAACGCCCAGCTGGCCACCGGCGGTTCGGTCAGCTTCGGATTCCAGGGCAGCTACAGCGGCAGCAACGCGATCCCCGCCACCTTCACGCTCGACGGCGTGACCTGCAACGTCGACGACGGTGGTTCGGGAGGACCCACGGACCCGCCGCCGGACCCGGGCGGCCCCGGCAACCGGGTGAACAACCCCTACCAGGGCGCCAAGGTGTACGTGAACCCCGAGTGGTCCGCGAACGCCGCCGCCGAGCCGGGCGGCAGCCGGGTCGCCAACCAGCCCACCGGCGTCTGGCTGGACCGGATCGCCGCGATCAACGGCGCCGGCGGCACGATGGGCCTGCGCGACCACCTCGACGAGGCGCTGCGCCAGAAGGGCTCCGGCGAACTCGTCGTCCAGTTCGTCATCTACAACCTGCCCGGCCGCGACTGCGCCGCCCTCGCCTCCAACGGTGAGCTGAAGGACGCCGAGATCGGCCGCTACAAGACCGAGTACATCGACCCCATCAAGGCGATCCTCGCCGACCCGAAGTACGCCTCGCTGCGGATCGTCACCACGGTCGAGATCGACTCGCTGCCCAACCTCGTCACCAACACCGGCAGCCGTCCGACGGCCACCCCGCAGTGCGACGTGATGAAGGCCAACGGCAACTACGTCAAGGGCGTCGGCTACGCGCTGAACAAGCTCGGCGACGTGCCGAACGTCTACAACTACGTCGACGCCGGCCACCACGGCTGGATCGGCTGGGACGACAACTTCGGCCCCTCCGCGACCCTGTTCAAGCAGGCGGCGACCGCCGAGGGCGCGACCGTCAACGACGTCCACGGTTTCATCACCAACACGGCCAACTACAGCGCGCTGAAGGAGGTGAACTTCTCCATCACCGACAACGTCGCCGGCAAGTCCGTCCGCGAGTCCAAGTGGGTGGGCTGGAACCGCTACACCGACGAGCTGTCCTTCGCCCAGGCCTTCCGCAACCAGCTGGTCTCGGTCGGCTTCCCGTCCGGCATCGGCATGCTGATCGACACCTCCCGCAACGGCTGGGGCGGCACCGCCCGGCCCGCCGGTCCCGGTCCGCAGACCTCCGTCGACGCCTATGTCGACGGCGGCCGCCTCGACCGCCGTCTGAACACCGGCAACTGGTGCAACCAGGCCGGAGCCGGCCTCGGGGAACGCCCGCGGGCCAACCCGGCCGCCGGGATCGACGCCTACGTCTGGATGAAGCCGCCGGGTGAGTCCGACGGGTCGAGCAAGGCCATCGACAACGACGAGGGCAAGGGCTTCGACCGCATGTGCGACCCGACCTACACGGGCAACCCGCGCAACAACAACAACAAGTCCGGTGCCCTGCCGGACGCGCCGGTGTCCGGGCACTGGTTCTCGGCCCAGTTCCGGCAGCTGATGCAGAACGCGTACCCGCCGCTGTCGTGACCGGCTGAACGTCCCGCCCCCACGGGTCCGCCGGGGCTTCGCGCCCCGGCGGATCCGTGCGCGGGGCATGTGCGGGAGCGGCAACAGCGGTTGCCCTTTCGCGGTGCGTCGGCGCACGCTGACCGCATCCGAGCGAGAGGCTGACCATCATGGCGCACCAGGAAGAGCACCCGCACACGCACCGGCCGGGGCACGGCCACCACCCCGACCACACGGACCTGGACTGGGCCGAGATGGGACCGCTGCTGGAGTCCCAGGCGGAACTGTTCACGCCGCTGTACGAGCAGCTCCTGGGCTGGCTGGCGAAGGAGGTGACCGAGCCGGGCTTGATCGTCGACGCGGGCAGCGGGCCGGGCGTGGTGTCCGGCCTGTTCGCGGAGACGTTCCCGGGGGCGCGCATCGTGGCCGTGGACGGCTCCGAGCCGCTGCTGGAACGCGCCCGGGCGCGGGCCGAGCGGCAGGGGGTCGCCGACCGCTTCGGCACGCTGGCGGGCGAACTGCCTTCTGTGCTGGAGGAGTTGGACTACCCGGCCGATCTGCTCTGGGCGAGCCGCAGCCTGCACCACCTCGGTGACCAGCGGGCCGCGCTCGCCGCCTTCGCCGCCCGGCTGGCACCCGGCGGCACGCTCGCCCTGATGGAGGGCGGTCTGCCCGCGCGGTTCCTGCCGCGCGACATCGGCATCGGCCGGCCCGGGCTCCAGGCGCGGATCGACGCGGTGCAGGCGGAGTGGTTCACCCGGATGCGCACCGACCTGCCCGGTCACGTCGCCGTGACGGAGGACTGGCCGGCCCTGCTGAGCGCGACGGGCCTGAAGCACACGAGGACGCACAGCTTCCTGCTCGACCTCCCGGCGCCGGCCTCCGACCGGGCACGGGCGTACGTCGTGGCCTCGCTGACCCACATGCGCGACAGGCTCACCGAGGGGCTCGACGCCGAGGACCTCGCGACCGTCGACCGGCTCCTCGACCCCGACGACGAGGCCGGCCTGCACCACCGTCCGGACGTGTTCGTCCTGGAGGCCCACACCGTCCACACGGCGGTCAGGGCCGGGTGAACGACCTCCCGACCGACCGACCGACCGACCGACCGCGCCGGACGCCGGATACGACGGCGCCCGGGTCCCGCCCCCGCGGGGCGTGTCCGGGACCGGGGCGCCGCCGCGGGGGTCAGGCCCCGTTGAACTCCGCCGGGTCGAAGCCCAGGCGGCGGTCCTCGTTCAGGGCGCTGATCGCCGCCAGGTCCTCGGTGTCCAGCTCGAAGTCGAACACCTCGATGTTCTCCTTGATCCGGGAGGGCGTCACGGACTTCGGGATCACCACGTTGCCCAGCTGGACGTGCCAGCGCAGCACGACCTGGGCCGGGCTGCGGTGGTGCTTGCGGGCGATGGCCACGATCGCCGGGACCTCGAGCAGGCCCTTGCCCTGGCCAAGCGGCGACCAGGCCTCCGTCGCGATGCCCCGCTCCGCGTGGTACTCGCGGGAGGCCTGCTGCTGCAGGTGCGGGTGCAGCTCGATCTGGTTGACCGCGGGGACGACCGACGTCTCGGCGATCAGCTTCTCCAGGTGCTCGGGGAGGAAGTTCGACACGCCGATGGCCCGGATCCGGCCGTCGGCGTGCAGCTTCTCGAACGCCTTGTAGGTGTCGACGTACAGACCGCGCTCCGGCGTGGGCCAGTGGATCAGGTACAGGTCGACGTGGTCCAGGCCGAGCTTGCCCAGCGACGTGTCGAAGGCGCGCAGCGTGGAGTCGTAGCCCTGGTCGGAGTTCCAGAGCTTCGTGGTGACGAAGAGCTCCTCACGGGGCAGACCGGACGCGGCGATGGCCTTGCCGGTGCCCTCCTCGTTGCCGTAGATCGCCGCTGTGTCGATGCTGCGGTACCCGGCCTGAAGCGCCGTCGCGACGGCCGTCTCGGCCTCGTCGTCCGGCACCTGCCAGACGCCGAAGCCCAGCTGGGGCATCTCGACGCCGTTGTTCAGCTTGATCGTGGGGACCTTGCTCACGAGCTCTCGATCCTTCGGTAAGTGGTCAGATGTGCTGCCATCGTCAACGATCACGCGGGGTGATGCATTCCTGACGGGAGGACTCGACCCCCCTCACCTGCCCCGACGGGGCGACGTCACGCCCGGTACAGCGCCTCGACCTCGTTCTCGTACGCTCTTTCGATCGCTTTGCGTTTCAGCTTGAGCGACGGCGTCAGCAGCCCGTGCTCCTCGGTGAAGGGCTGGGCGAGGATGCGGAAGGTGCGGATCGACTCGGTCCGCGAGACGAGCGTGTTGGCGGCGACCACCGCGCGCCGCACCTCCGCCTCCAGATCCGCGTCGCGCACCAGCTCCGCGGGGGACATCCGCGGCTTGTTCCGCATCGTCAGCCAGTGCTCCACGGCCTCCTGGTCGAGGGTCACCAGCGCGGCGATGTAGGGGCGGTCGTTGCCGACGACGATGCACT
Source organism: Streptomyces sp. NPDC058741 (assembly GCF_042746715.1). Lineage (NCBI taxonomy): Bacteria > Bacillati > Actinomycetota > Actinomycetes > Kitasatosporales > Streptomycetaceae > Streptomyces > Streptomyces sp. NPDC058741. Next base: position 16,243 of record NZ_JBHYQH010000026.1, read on the forward strand.
GGTTGACCAGCGGGTGGTCGCGGACGCGTTCCTCCAGCGCACCGGGGGAGACGCTCTTGCCGCCCGAGGTGACCAGGATCTCCTTCTTGCGGCCGGTGATGGTCAGGAAGCCGTCCTCGTCGAGCGAGCCCAGGTCGCCCGTGGCCAGCCAGCCGTCGTGCAGGGTCTCGTCGGTGGCCTTGGGGTTGTTGAGGTAGCCCTGGAAGACGTTCTCGCCGTGCAGCCAGATCTCGCCGTCGTCCGCGATGTGCACGGTCACGCCCGGGATGGGCTGCCCGACCGTGCCGAAGCGGGTGCGGCCGGGCGGGTTGGCGGTGGCGGCGGCCGTGCACTCGGTCAGACCGTAGCCCTCGTAGATGTGCACGCCCGCGCCGGCGAAGAACAGTCCGAGCCGCCGGTCCATCGCCGAGCCGCCGGACATGGCGTGGCGGATCCGGCCGCCCATCGCCGACCTGATCTTGGAGTGGACGAGCTGGTCGAACAGCCGGTGCTGTATGCGCAGACCGGCGCTGGGGCCGGGCCCGATGCCCCATGCCTTCGCCTCCAGCGCGTCCGCGTACTTGATGGCGACGTCCACGGCCTTCTCGAACGGGCCGGAGCGGCCCTCCTTCTCGGCCTCGCGGCGGGCCGCGTTGAACACCTTCTCGAAGACGTACGGCACCGCCACGAAGAAGGTCGGCCTGAACGCGGCCAGGTCCGGCAGCAGGGCCGCCGTGTTCAGCTGCGGCTGGTGCCCGAGCTTCACCTTGCCGCGGATCCCGGCGACCTGGACCATGCGCCCGAAGACATGGGCGAGCGGCAGGAACAGCAGGGTCGCGGCCTCGTCACCGCGCTTGGAGTGGAACACCGGCTCCCAGCGCTCGATGACGGTGTCCGCCTCGTACATGAAGTTGCCGTGCGACAGGACGCAGCCCTTGGGGCGGCCGGTGGTGCCCGAGGTGTAGATGACCGTGGCGATCGAGTCGGGTGTGACGGCCTGCCGGTGGCGGTGCACCACCTCGTCGTCGAGGTGCGCGCCGGCGTCGTAGAGCTCGTGCACGGCGCCGGAGTCCAGCTGCCACAGGCGGCGCAGCTGCGGCAGCCGGTCGATGACGGTGGCGATCGTCATCGCGTGGTCCTCGTGCTCCACGATCGCGGCCGACACCTCGGCGTCGTAGAGCATCCAGAAGCACTGTTCGGCCGAGGAGGTGGGGTAGACCGGCACGACCTGGGCGCCGATCGTCCACAGCGCGTAGTCGAACAGCGTCCACTCGTAGCGGGTCCGCGACATGATCGCGACCCGGTCCCCGAACCGGACACCGCCGGCCAGCAGCCCCTTGGCCAGGGCGAGCACCTCGTCGCGGAACTCGGCGGCCGTGACGTCCCGCCACCGGCCGGAGTCGTCCTTGCGGCCCAGCGCGATACGCAACGGATCTTCCTCGGCATACTGGAAGACCACATCGGCCAGACCGCCCACCGCAGGTGCCGACGCCGACGGAGGGTTGGTGAACTCGCGCAAACCCCGCTCCCCGCTCCTCAGCGCTTCGGTTGAGTGACCTTCCGCACAGCGCCGTGAAAGCTACCCCACCCGGCGGGGGTCCGGGAGGGGGACCGAAGGTGAGCAGCGCTCTCGTCCGCCCTGGTCAGCGAGGGAAAATGCGCTCACATGGGGAAGGGTCGGACACATTCCTGACGGTTGAGCGAGTTTCGGTGCCGTAAATCTCCACCGAATCTGTACGACTCCGGGCGACGGCCGGAGATGGCCTGAGCAGGCTCTCTTGTCCCAGCGCAGCGGCGACAGAATCCGTCACTCCCGCGGTCACGGCCCCTTGTCACGGCCCCTTGCGCGGACCGCCGCGCAGCCGGTCCCCGCCGGAGAGGAGCGCCGCCGCCAGGGCGTCCGCCGCGCCCTGCGCGGAGGGGCCGCGCCGGCCGTGCACCACCACGAAGTCCACCTGCCCCAGCTCCGGCAGCCCTGCACGGTCCGGGACCCGGACCAGCCCGGGCGGTACGAGGCCGCGGGAGTGGGCCATCACCCCGAGCCCCGCCCGGGCCGCCGCGACGAGGCCGTTGAGGCTGCCGCTCGTGCACACCACGCGCCACTCGCGGCCCTGCCGCTCCAGGGCCTGAAGGGCGAGCGCGCGGGTGATGCCCGGCGGTGGGTAGACGATCAGCGGCACCGGGCGGTCCGGGTCGAGCCGGAGGCGTTCGGCGCCGATCCACACCAGCCGGTCGTGCCGGACGAGCTCGCCCTGGGGGTCCTCGGGGCGCCGCTTGGCCAGGATCAGGTCCAGCTTCCCGGCGGCCAGCTGCTCGTGCAGCGTGCCCGACAGCTCCACCGTCAGCTCCAGGTCGACCTCCGGGTGCTCGTGCCGGAAGCCCTCCAGGATCTCCGGCAGCCGGGTCAGCACGAAGTCCTCCGAGGCGCCGAAGCGCAGCCGGCCGCGCAGCCGGGTGCCCGTGAAGAACGCCGCCGCCTGCTCGTGCACCTCCAGGATCCGGCGCGCGAAACCGAGCATGGCCTCGCCGTCCTCCGTCAGCTCCACCGAGTGCGTGTCACGGCTGAACAGCGTCCGTCCGGTGGCGTCCTCCAGCCGCCGCACGTGCTGGCTGACCGTGGACTGCCGCAGCCCGAGCCGTCGCGCGGCCCGGGTGAAGCTCAGGGTCTGCGCCACCGACAGGAACGTCCGCAGATGGGAGGGCTCGTACACACCCCGAGGCTATCGCGTTTCGTGATAGCAGTCAGAGCGGTGTGCGGGATTCCCGATCGCCGACCGGGGGATCACGATGGAAGGGGGCCGTCCCGGCCCCGGAGCACCTGACAGAACCGAGCCCGTGGAGCCCCGTGAAACGCCTGCGCCGGCCGCGCCGGATGCCGATCGACCCGTACGTCCTCCTGCTGCTCGCGACCGTGGGGCTCGCCGCCCTCCTCCCGGCGCGCGGGACGGCGGCCGATGTCGCGTCCGGCGCCTCCACGGCGGCGATCGCCGTGCTGTTCTTCCTGTACGGGGCCCGGCTGTCCACCCGTGAGGCGCTGGACGGGCTGCGCCACTGGCGCCTGCACGTCGCGGTCCTGGCCGCCACCTTCGTCGTCTTCCCGCTCCTCGGCCTCGCGGCCCGCGGACTGGTGCCGGTGATCCTCACCGACCCGCTCTACCAGGGGCTGCTGTTCCTCACCCTCGTCCCGTCGACGGTGCAGTCCTCGATCGCCTTCACCTCGATCGCCCGCGGCAACGTGCCCGCCGCGATCTGCGCGGGCTCCTTCTCCTCCCTCGTCGGCATCGTCGCCACCCCGCTGCTCGCGGCCTCGCTGCTCGGCGGCAGCGGCGGCGGCTTCTCGGCCGACTCCGTGCTGAAGATCGTGCTGCAGCTGCTCGTGCCGTTCCTCGCCGGGCAGGTGCTGCGGCGTTGCGGAGTCAGAAGGGGCCGCGCGAAGCGCGTCGGGCAGGGTGGTGGTGGGCGACGGGAGGGCGGCTTCGTCACGCGGCACAAGAAGGTCCTCGGGCTGGTGGACCGCGGTTCGATCCTGCTCGTCGTCTACACCGCCTTCAGCCAGGGCATGGTCAAGGGCATCTGGCACCAGGTCAGCGCCCTGCGGCTGGGCGGCCTGCTCGTGGTCGAGGCGCTGATCCTCACCGTGATGCTGCTGCTGACCTGGTACGGGGGCAAGGCGCTGGGCTTCGTCCGGGAGGACCGGATCACCCTGCAGTTCGCCGGTTCGAAGAAGTCCCTGGCCGCCGGACTGCCCATGGCGAGCGTCCTGTTCGGCGCGCAGGCGTCGCTGGCCGTGCTGCCGCTGATGCTCTTCCATCAGATGCAGCTGATGGTGTGCGCGGTCATCGCCGGGCGGCGCTCGCGCGACCCCCGCACCGAGGAGGTCAGCGCCGGGGAGTCAGCCGCAGCGACACGAAGCGCGGTCGGTACAGGGACACGTTCCGGCTGAGCCTGTCGGCGGCGGTCGTCGTCTCCAGCCAGTTGACGTCGTGGCTGAGCACGAGCCGATCGCCGCCGCTCAGCACCGGGTGCGCCTGCGGGTTGTAGGCGGCCACCCCGTCCCACGGCAGCGCGGGGCTGAACGCCTGCGCCGGGCCGTGCCAGGGCCCTTCCGGGGCGCAGGACCAGTAGGACGCCACGGTGGTCAGGCCCTTCGTTCCCGTGGCCATGGTGAACAGGACGTACGTCCCGCCCTGCCGGACGACCGAGAAGGCGCTGCCCACGCCCGCGCGCCGCCCGTCCCCGAGCACCGGCCGGGGGCGGGCGCCGGGCACCCACGCCGAGCCGCTCCAGTACTGCCAGGCAGCAGGGTCCGCGAGCCCGCCCTCGGGCACGCGCGCCACATGGGCGTGCGAGGCGGGCCGGGAGACCGCCTGTCTGTCGTCGGCGCCGAAGACGTACGTCCAGCCGCCCTCCTCGACGAGCGTGGTGCCGAACAGCACGCGCCGGGAGGGGTCCGGGGCCCGCTGCTGGTCGAGCACGGCGACGACCGACTCCAGGCGCAGGCCGGGCAGGGAGAGCGTGGCGACCTCGGTGGCGGTGGGCACGCCGTAGATCCACGGGGACGGGCCGGCCTCGCGCACCCACAGCAGCACCCGGACGACCTGCTCCGCCGAGCCGGGGGAGCGGGGTTCGACGCGGGCGGCGACCGGCCAGCGCCACCGGTTCGGCGCCGGGTCCGGGAAGAGCGGGGCGGGCAGGGTGGACTCCAGCCGGCCGTCGCGCATCAGCACGGCCGAGTTGCGCACCAGCGGCGCGGTGGCGTCCCGCCAGGCGTGCGGCTCGCCGGCCGGGTTGGGCGGGCCGTGCACCCGGCCCAGATAGCTGTCCGAGAACAGCCACAGCACCCGGCCGTCCGGCAGCCGCACCGAGTGGGTGCCGTCGCCGCCGGTCCAGTCGTCGGTGCGGGTGGCGTCGTCGCCGTAGCGGGCGAACTCGGCGGTGAGCTCCTCGTCGGCCTTCCACGTGCCGACCGTGACCGCCGGGCAGGCGCCGGCGTCGTCCGGGCCCTCGCCGCCCGGGAGGCCGATGAGCAGCGCGGCCCCCAGGACCAGGACCAGCAGCAGGCCGATCCCGGTTCCGGTGCGCTGTCGTGCTCGTGCTGCCTGCGCGTCGTCGGGCACGTGCCGTGACGTTAGTCGCTGCCGCTCACCCGGTCCATGGGCAGCCACAGCACGGTGCCCCGGTAGGCCGCGCCCGAGGCGCCGGAGGCCAGCTCACGGTCGGTCAGGGCCCGGTTCCACACCCGGACCTCGTCGATCGCGCCCGTGAGGAACGCGCGGCTGTCCATGCGCTGCCCGATGTGCACGCCGAACGGGGAGTTGCGGCTGACCGACCCCGGCACGTCCGGGGCGGCGACGGCCGTGCCGTCGAGGAGGAGCGTCAGCTGTCCGCCGCCGCGGCGCAGGGCCAGGTGGTGCCAGCGGCCGTCGTTGTGGGCGCCCCCGGCCGACACCGAGGCCGACCGGACGGCCGTCGCGCCCGAGCGGGTGGTGACGAGCCCGCGCACCCGGTCGCTCCCCGGCTCGCCGCGCAGCCAGATCTGCGGCTGGCCGCTGCCGATGCCGCCCATCCACAGGAACGGCTGCTCGCCGGTCGTGGCCGTGTAGCGGAAGAACAGTGACGCCGTGAAGTCGCCCTCGCCGAGGGTGAGTCGCTGCCGGAACGGCAGGCGTACGGCGTCGTCTGCGCCGTCGAAGGACAGTGCGCCGCCGCGCACACCGGCCGTGCGTGCCGCGCCGCCGAGCACGGCCGCGGGCCCGGCGGCCGCGGCGTCCCGGGTGGTCGGGTCGCGGCCCCGGCGGGGCGCGAGCCAGTCCTCGGTGAAGCGGGCGAACCGGATCTCGTCCCGGGCGTCGACCGCGCCGCCCTCGTACAGCAGGCCCACCGTCGAGGAGCCGACGGCGGTCATGTCGGAGTAGCCGGACCAGTCCTCGGTGACGACCGTGCCCCGGTCCACGCTCTCCCAGGTGCGCCCGCCGTCGTAGGAGGAGCGGACCATCATGGTGCGGCGGCGGTCGGGGTCGGCCGGGGCGGACAGCAGCATCCGGTCGCCCAGCCGCAGGGTCGCGCCCTGCACCTGCGGGGTGTAGAGGTCCGGCAGGGCCCGGAACGGCGTGGCGAAACTGTCACCGCCGTCCAGGCTGAGGGTCTGCGAGCGGTGGCCGAGGTCGGTGCCGTCCTGTTCGCGGCCGCTGACCAGGACGGCCCCGTCGGCCCGTTCGGTGAGCGTCACCTCGGAGGGCTTCTGCCGGAAGGTGCCGTCCTGCGCTGTCGGCCAGGAGTCCGTGGCGCCGATCCGCCAGTGGTCGCCGCCGTCGTCGCTGACGATGAGCGCCGCGTGGTTGGCGGAGACCCGGCTGCCGTCCCAGGTCTCGGTGTTGACGCCGAACACCAGGCGCCCGGCGTGCTCGCCGCGGGTGAGCTGGATGCCGTGCACGGGCCCGGTGGCGTACCAGGAGTTCCAGTGTCCGGGGAGGATCTCGCCGCTCAGGTCGCGCGGCGGCGACCAGGTCCGGCCGTCGTCGTCGCTGTGCTGCAGATGGGGCGTGCGGTCGCAGGGAACGGTGCAGTTGCCGGCGTCCGTACGGCCCGTGTTGTACGTCTGCGCCAGCAGGATCCGGCCGGTGCTCGCGTCCACGAGGGGCGCCGGGTTGCCGTGGGTGTCGCCCGCGCCCTCGGTGACGACCTGGAGCGGTCCCCAGGTACGGCCGCCGTCGGTGGAGCGCTTGAGAACGATGTCGATGTCCGCGGCGTCACCGCAGTTGAGGACCCGTCCCTCGGCGAAGGCGAGCAGCGTGCCGGAGGCGGTGCGCACGATCGCCGGGATCCGGAAGCAGGCGTAACCCGGGTCCCGGGAGGCCTTGAAGAGGACCTGCTGCTCGAACTCCGGTAAGGCGGTGGCGGGTCGGGCATGGGCCGGGGCGAGCGGCGTGAGGAGGGCGGCGGCGGTGAGTACGGCTGTCAGGGGGGATCTCAGACGTGCGCGAAGACTTGACGGCATGGTGCGACCTGCCCTTCATGCGTCTGTCGGCTGGAGCGCCGGGCATGGGAACGGAGACCCGGGGAGCGGTCGTCATGACGTCATCGTGACAACCGGACATCCCATGTCCCAGGTGCGGGCCACAGACGGTACTTGGCTCTCAGGACCCTCACAAGGACCCGCGTCAGGGGATCAGGACGACCTTGCCCAGGTTGGACCGCGCCTCGATCTCCCCGTGTGCCTTCGCCGCGTCCTCCAGGGCGAACTCCCCGTGCACCACGGGCCTGAGCTCCCCGGCCGCGAACAGCCGCCACAGCTCCGTGCGCCACTGCTCGTACAGCTCCGGCCTGCACCGGGCGACCCGGGCCACCTGGAAGCCGATCACCGATTTCGCGCCCACCAGCAGGTCGTACGCCTGGACGGTGCCGCCGCCCGAGCCGTACGCCACCAGCCGTCCCCCGGGGACGAGCGCGTGCAGGGCGGGGGTGAGCAGCGCGCCGCCGACCGCGTCCCCTCGACGACCTGCAGGCGGCGGGCCTGGTCGTGCGCGAACCCGACCCGAGGGACCGCCGCAAGAACGCGGTGTCCCTCACCACGCCGGGGACCCGGCTGCTCGAGCGCTGCGAGAAGGCGGCACGCGCCGCCAACGACGAGCTGCTCGCGCCGCTGTCGGCGACCGAACGGGAGCAGTTCACCGGAATGCTGCTGCGGATATCCGGCACGGCCGGCTGACGGCCCGCGCGCCGGGGCCCGGACACCGGACAGCCGAGACGGGTCCCCCGCGGAGCAGGGGGCGCTCCCCGCCGGCCGGGGCCACGCCGCCGTGTCGCGAGGGGGAGCCTGCTCAGCCCTGGGCGGCCGCGGCCCGCAGGGCGATGCGCTCCTCTCCCGCGTACACGTTCATGGAGCTGCCCCGCAGGAAGCCCACCAGCGTCAGGCCCGCCTCGGCGGCCAGGTCCACCGCCAGCGAGGACGGCGCCGACACGGCCGCCAGGACCGGGATGCCGGCCATCACGGCCTTCTGCGCCAGCTCGAAGGAGGCCCGGCCCGAGACCAGCAGGACCGTCCGCGACAGCGGCAGGTCCCCGTTCTGCAGGGCGCGGCCGACCAGCTTGTCGACCGCGTTGTGCCGGCCCACGTCCTCCCGGACGTCCAGCAGCTCGCCCTCCTCGGAGACCAGGGCCGCCGCGTGCAGTCCGCCGGTCCGGTCGAAGACCCGCTGCGCCGCGCGCAGCCGGTCGGGCAGGCTCGCCAGCAGCTCCGGCGAGATCCGCACCGGGGGAGTGTCCTCGATGGGCCAGCGGGCCGTCGTCCGCACGGCGTCCAGCGAGGCCTTGCCGCACAGCCCGCAGGACGACGTCGTGTAGACGTTCCGCTCCAGCGTGATGTCCGGGATCACCACGCCGGGAGCCGTCTTCACGTCGACGATGTTGTACGTGTTCGAGCCGTCGACGGCGGCTCCCGCGCAGTACACGATGTTCCGCAGGTCCTGCTGCCCGCCCAGCACCCCCTCGCTCACCAGGAAGCCCGCCGCGAGCGCGAAGTCGTCGCCCGGGGTGCGCATGGTGATCGCCAGGGGTCTGCCGTCGAGCCTGATCTCCAGGGGTTCCTCGGCGACGAGCGTGTCCGGACGGCTGGAGACCGCTCCGTCCCGGATGCGGAGGACCCTGCGGCGTTCCGTGACTCGTCCCATGTCCTCATCAGTCCCGGTTCTGTACGTGCTGGTAGCCGAAGCGGCCCTTGATGCAGAGGTCGCCGTGGGTCACCGGGTTGTCGTGCGGCGAGGTGACCTCGACGATCTCATTGTCCTGTACGTGCGGCGTCAGGTTGCAGCCCACACCGCAGTAGGCGCACACCCTGGTCGTCTCCTTCTGCCCCGACTCGTCCCAGGTACCCGCGGCGCGCGTGTCGAACTCCGACTTGAACGGCAGCGCGCCCGTGGGGCGCACACCTCGATGCGGTTGCCGCGGTACACGCACGCCGAGTCGGTCAGCGGGGCGTCGTGCTCGACGGCGATCCGGGCGTCGAAGCCCCGCCCGGAGACGGAGATCGCGCAGGTGTTCTACCCCTGCTCGCCGCAGGCGTCGACGCACTCGCAGCTCAGGACGCACTTGCCGTAGTCGCGCACGTACACGTCGTCGTCGATCCCGGTTTCGTCGCGCTGCTGTCGGCGGCGAACATGGCGGGCCGCATCGGCTGGTCGTCGACGTCCGACCTGATCGGCCGCAAGAACATCTACCTCCTCCACCTCGGCGCCGGCGCGCTGATGTGCGCTCTCATCGCCCTGTTCGGCGACTCCTCCAAGCCGCTGTCCGTCCTGTGCGCGCTGGTCATCCTCTCCTTCCACGGCGGCGGCTTCGCGACGGTCCCGGCCTATCAGAAGGACCTGTTCGGCACCTGCCAGGTCGGCGCCATCCACGGGCGGCTGCTCACCGCCTGGTCCACCGCCGGGGTGCTCGGGCCGCTCGTCGTGAACCGGATCGCCGACCGGCAGGAGGAGGCCGGCCGGCACGGCGCGTCCCTGTACGGACCGTCCTTCGTCATCATGATCGGGCTGCTCGTCGTCGGCTTCGCCGCCAACGAACTGGTCCGGCCCGTCGCTCAGCGTCACCACGCCCCGGAACCGAAGGAGGCCGCCCAGCAGCCAGAGTCCGTTCAGCCCGGACCGCCGGTGGCTGATCGCCCTGGCCCGGCTCTGGGGGGCCTGCCGCTCGTCCACGGTCTGTACGCGCCGGTCCGCAAGGTGGCGCAGCTGTTCACCGGGTAGCGGTCCGACAGGTGTCCGGGCCTGCGAGGTGCTGACCGAAGCTGACAACCCAGGCGCCGGATTCCTGTCACGTTGCCTGCCGTCGTACCCGTGAGTCACTGATCAGACTGGTGGATACGCTACCCAAGGCAACGAGGGGGACCCACTCGATGAACGGCTCACGCATCACCGCCGTCGGCCACTACCAGCCCGCCAAGGTGCTCACCAACGAGGACCTGGCGGGTGTGGTGGACACCAGTGACGAGTGGATCAGGAGCCGGGTGGGCATCCGCACCCGCCACATCGCCGGACCCGACGAGCCGGTCGACGAGCTGGCCGCGCACGCCGCCGCCAAGGCCCTGGCCGCGGCCGGACTGACCCCCGCCGACATCGATCTGGTGCTGGTCGCCACCTCCACCGCCGTCGACCGCTCGCCCAACACCGCCGCCCGGGTCGCGGCCCGCCTCGGCATGCCCAGGCCCGCCACCATGGACCTCAACGTGGTGTGCGCCGGCTTCACCCACGCCCTGGCCACCGCCGACCACGCCGTCCGCGCGGGGGGCGCGGCCCGGGCGCTGGTCATCGGGGCGGACAAGATGTCCGAGGTGACCGACTGGGGCGACCGCACGACCTGCGTGCTCGTCGGCGACGGGGCCGGGGCGGCCGTGGTGGAGGCATCCTGTGAGCAGGCCATCGGGCCGGTGCTGTGGGGCTCGGTGCCCGAGATGGGGCACGCGGTGCGGATCGAGGGCACGCCGCCGCGCTTCGCCCAGGAGGGGCAGAGCGTCTACCGCTGGGCCACCACGCAGCTCCCGCCCATCGCGCGCCGGGCCTGCGAGCGGGCCGGGCTGGAACCGGCCGAACTCGCCGCGGTCGTGCTGCATCAGGCCAACCTGCGCATCATCGAGCCCCTCGCCGAGAAGATCGGCGCCGTGAACGCGGTCGTCGCCCGCGACGTCACCGAGTCCGGCAACACCTCGGCGGCGAGCATCCCGCTGGCCCTGTCCAAGCTGGTCGAGCGGGGCGCGATCACCACCGGCGACCCGGTCCTGCTGTTCGGCTTCGGCGGCAACCTGTCGTACGCGGGGCAGGTCGTGCGCTGCCCCTGAGCGGAGGAGGCCGACCAGCTCCTCACGGTCCGCACGCTGCTGGAGGCCGAGGCGGCCCGGCTCGCGGCCGCCCGCTCCGACAGCGCCGGCCTCTCCGCCCTCGAAGCGCTGTGCGCGGAGGGCGAGAAGGCCGGCGAGGCCGTCGACGTCGACGGGGCCTTCGCCGTGAACGCCCGTTTCCACGCCAAGATCATGGAGCTGGCCGGGAACGCGGTCCTGGCCGAACTCGCCGCCCAGGTCGACCGGCGCGTGCGCTGGTACTACACGCCGGTGGCACGGCAGCGCGGCCATCGGTCGTGGATCGAGCACCGCGCACTGATCGCCGCGATCACCGACCGGGACGAGCAGCGCGCCCCCCCGGCTGATGCGCGAACACACCGAGCACACACAGCGGTCGTACCACGCGCGGACGCGCTCCCAGCGGGCCCTGCGTCCAGTAGGCGTCCGATCAGCGGCAGCCCGGCCGGCTCGCCTCAACCGGCTCGTGACCGGGGCCGGTTGCCGAACGGGCGCACCGAACCGGCCGCCTCGGCAAGCGCCGTCGGCCCACCCCCGTGCAGACCGCGCAGGGCTCATGCCCCCGGCTTTGTCCTCTGAGTGGGAAAAGTGGAGGGCAATTCCCGCGCGACTTCTTCCCACCCTCGGCAGCCGCTGCTACGTTCCCTCCGAAAGCAAGCCACCGCGGGTGGCGGAAAACCGGCGCGCACCGGCCGATCGAGGCGGGGAGGGGCTCGTGAGACGGATGACCGCACGACCCGGAAACGCCCATCAGGCCCGACTGCTCAGGCTGCTGCGCGACGGCGGCCCCAACTCCCGTGCCCAGCTGGGCGACCAGGTCGACCTCTCGCGCTCCAAGCTCGCCGTGGAGGTGGACCGGCTGCTGGAGACGGGGCTGGTCGTGGCCGACGGACTCGCCGCCTCGCGCGGCGGTCGCCGCTCCCACAACATCCGGCTCAACCCCGAACTGCGCTTCCTCGGCGTCGACATCGGCGCGACCTCGGTCGACGTCGCCGTCACCAACGCCGAGCTGGAGACCCTCGGGCACCTCAACCAGCCCATGGACGTGCGCGAAGGCCCCGTCGTGGTCTTCGAACAGGTCCTGGCCATGGCCGCCAAGCTCAGGGCCTCCGGGCTCGCGGAGGGATTCGACGGCGCCGGCATCGGCGTCCCGGGCCCGGTCCGCTTCCCCGAGGGCATCCCGGTCGCACCGCCGATCATGCCCGGCTGGGACGGCTTCCCGGTGCGGGAGGCGCTGAGCCAGGAACTCGGCTGCCCGGTCATGGTCGACAACGACGTGAACCTGATGGCGATGGGGGAGCAGCACGCGGGCGTCGCCCGCACGGTCGGCGACTTCCTCTGCGTCAAGATCGGTACCGGCATCGGCTGCGGCATCGTCGTCGGCGGTGAGGTCTACCGCGGTACGACGGGCAGCGCCGGCGACATCGGGCACATCCAGGCCGTACCCGACGGCCGCCCGTGCGCCTGCGGCAACCGGGGCTGCCTGGAGGCCCACTTCAGCGGGGCGGCCCTCGCCCGCGACGCCATGGAGGCCGCCCAGCAGGGGCTTTCGGCGGAGCTGGCCTCGCGGCTGGAGAAGAACGGCGCCCTGAGCGCCGTCGACGTCGCCGCCGCGGCCGCCGCCGGTGACGCCACCGCCCTGCAGCTGATCCGCGAGGGCGGCAACCGCACCGGCCAGGTCATCGCCGGCCTGGTCAGCTTCTTCAACCCGGGCCTGGTGGTGATCGGCGGCGGGGTGACCGGCCTCGGCCACCCCCTGCTCGCCGCGATCCGCACCCAGGTCTACCGTCAGTCGCTGCCCCTGGCGACCGGCAACCTGCCCATCGTCCTGGGCGAACTGGGGCCCGCCGCCGGTGTCACCGGCGCGGCCCGGCTCATCAGCGACCACCTGTTCTCGCCCGCGTAGTCCGACGCGCGGTCCTGCTCGACAGCACGGCTCACCCGCACCAGTACGGCTCGCACCCAGTACGGCTCACCCGCACCAGCGCGCCTCACCAGCTCGACGCCCTGCCCTGCCCTGAACCGGCCCGCACGTCCGCCAAGGGGACCTCATGGCACCAGAATCACCGCTGCTCAGCATGTCCGGCATCACCAAGTCGTTCCCCGGAGTCCGGGCCCTCGACGGTGTGGACCTCGACGTCCAGGCCGGCGAGGTGCACTGCCTCCTCGGCCAGAACGGCGCCGGGAAGTCGACCCTGATCAAGGTCCTGGCCGGAGCACACCAGCCCGACAGCGGCCGCCTCCGCTGGCGTGGCGAGGAGGTCGCCCTCCGTTCGCCGACCGCCGCCATGCGCCTCGGCATCGCCACCATCTACCAGGAACTCGACCTGGTGGAGCATCTGTCGGTCGCCGAGAACGTACACCTGGGACACGAGCCGACCGCCGCCGGATTCGTCGTGCGCGGCAAGGCCGCCAAGGCGTCCGCAGCGGCGCTGCTGACTCGGCTCGGGCACGCCGGGATCGACCCGGCCCGGCTCGTCGGTCAGCTGTCGGCGGCCCAGCAGCAGATCGTGTCGATGGCCAGGGCGCTCTCCCACGACGTACGGCTGATCGTGATGGACGAGCCGTCCGCCGCCCTCGACCCGGACGAGGTGGACAACCTCTTCCGCATCGTCGCCGACCTGACCGCCGCGGGGGTCGCCGTCGTCTACATCTCGCACCGCCTGGAGGAGATCCGCCGCATCGGGGACCGGGTGACCGTGCTGAAGGACGGCCGCGCCGTGGCGAACGGGCTCCCGGCCGAGTCGACCCCGACCCGCGAGGTCGTCGCGCTGATGACGGGCCGCAACGTCGAGTACGTCTTCCCCGACCGGCCCGTCTCCCCGCCGCCCGGCGAACCCGTACTGAAGGTCCAAGGGCTGGCACGCCAGGGCGAGTTCGAGCCGCTCGACCTGGAGGTGCGGCCGGGTGAGATCGTCGGTCTCGCCGGACTCGTCGGCTCGGGCCGCTCCGAGATCCTGGAGACCGTCTACGGGGCGCGCAAACCGACGTCCGGTCAGGTACTGGTCGACGGAAAGCCGTTGAGGCCGGGTAGTGTCCGTGCGGCCGTCCGGGCCGGGCTCGGGCTCGCCCCCGAGGAGCGCAAGGCGCAGGCCCTGCTGATGCCGGAGTCCGTCACCCGCAACGTGTCGGTCTCCTCCATGTCCCGTTTCGCTCGCGGCGGCTGGATCGACCGGCGTGCCGAACGGGCCGCCGCCCGGGCCGCCACCCGCGAGCTGTCGCTGAGGCCCGACAACCCGGCGGTGCCCGTGCGCACCCTGTCCGGCGGCAACCAGCAGAAGGCCGTGCTCGCCCGCTGGCTGCTGCGCGGCTGCAAGGTGCTGCTGCTCGACGAACCGACCCGGGGCGTCGACGTCGGCGCCCGCGCCGAGCTCTACGCGGTCATCCGCCGGCTGGCCGACGAGGGCCTCGCGGTGCTCCTGGTCTCCAGCGAGGTGCCCGAGGTGCTCGGCCTCGCCGACCGCGTCCTGGTGCTGCGCGAGGGCCGTGTCGTCCACACGGCACCCGCGCGCGAACTCGACGAACACCGCGTACTCGACCTGGTCATGGAAGGAAGCCCGGCGTCATGACGCAGCCCGTCTCCCCGCCGCGGGACACCAGCACCGGCAAGGTGCCCCAGGCCCAGCCCCCCGCCTGGCGCGGCCTGATGGCCCGCGCCGACATCCGCACCGTCTCCCTGCTCGGCGTGCTCGCCGCGCTGGTCCTCATCGGCGGCGTCACCAAGCCCGACGAGTTCCTCGACACCCGCAACCTGCAACTCGTCCTCACCCAGGCGTCCGTGATCGGCGTGGTCACCGTCGGCATGACCTTCGTCATCGTCTCCGGCGGCATCGACCTCTCCGTCGGCGCGATCGTCGCCCTTGCCTCCGTGTGGGCCACCACCGTCGCCACCCAGGAGTTCGGCTTCGCCGGGATCCTCTTCACGGCGGTCGTCGTCGGCGTCGGCTGCGGCCTGGTCAACGGGGTGCTCATCGCCTACGGCGCGATGGTGCCGTTCATCGCCACCCTCGCCATGCTGGCCTCCGCCCGCGGTCTCGCCCTGCAGATCACCGACGGCAGGACGCAGATCGTCACCGTGCCGTCCGTGCTCGACCTGGGGGAGCGCGACGCCTACGTGCTCGGCGTCCCGTCCCTGGTGCTGGTCTTCGCGGTCGTGACGGTCATCGGCTGGCTGGTGCTCAACCGCACCACCTTCGGCCGCCGCACGGTCGCGGTCGGCGGCAACCCGGAGGCCGCCCGGCTCGCCGGCATCGACGTCCGCCGCCAGCGGCTCTACCTGTACCTGCTGTCCGGGCTGTGCTGCGGCATCGCCGCCTTCCTGCTGATCGCCCTGTCCGGCTCCGGCCAGAACACCAACGGAAACCTCTACGAACTCGACGCCATCGCCGCCGCCATCATCGGCGGCACCCTCCTCACCGGCGGCCGGGGCACCATCACCGGCTCCGTCCTCGGCGTCCTGATCTTCACCACGATCACCAACATCTTCGCCCTGAACAACCTGCAGAGCGACGTCCAGCAGATCGCCAAGGGCGCGATCATCGTCGCCGCCGTGCTGGTCCAGCGCCGTACCGCGAGCACGACCTGAGGAAAGGGTTCCCCGCCATGTCAGAGATCACGAGCCGCAGAGGGCTGCTCTTCGGGGCCGCCGCCGTCTCCGCCGGTGCCCTCCTCACGGGGTGCACCGGCAACGAGCCGTCCGAGTCCGGGGGCGGGCCGGCCGGCGACAACCAGCCGGCCGCCGACGACAAGCCCGGCAAGCGGGTCTCCATCGGCTTCGCCGGACCGCAGGCCGACCACGGCTGGCTCAACGCCATCAACGACAACGCCAAGAGCCGCGCCGGAAAGTACTCCGACGTCACCCTGGAGATCACCGAGGGCTCCAACGACACCGCCCAGCAGGTCGGCCAGATCGAGACCCTCATCAACAAGAAGGTCGACGTCCTGGTCGTGCTCCCCGCCGACGGCAAGGCCCTCACCCAGGTCGGCCTGGAGGCGATGCGCGCGGGCATCCCCGTCGTCAACCTCGACCGCATCTTCAACACCCCGCAGGCCTATCGCTGCTGGATCGGCGGCGACAACTACGGCATGGGCCTCAACGCCGGGCACTACATCGGCGAGAAGCTCAAGGGCAAGTCCGACGCCCGCGTCATCGAACTCGCCGGGCTGGACAACCTGGAGCTCACCAAGCAGCGCACCAAGGGCTTCGACGACGCCCTGAAGAACTACCCCAACATCAAGAAGGTCGCCCGCCAGGCCGCCGAGTTCACCGTCGAGTCCGGGCAGGCCAAGATGGCCCAGCTGCTCCAGGCCCAGTCGAAGGTCGACGCGCTGTGGAACCACGACGACGACCAGGGCGTCGGCGCGCTGCGCGCCATCGAGCAGGCCGGCCGCGACGACTTCCTGATGGTCGGCGGCGCCGGGGCCCTGTCCGCCTTCCAGGCCATCAAGCGGGACGACGGCGTGCTCAAGGCGACCGTGCTCTACCCGCCCACCATGGCCGCCTCCGCGATCGACCTGGCCCGCGCCCTCGGCCAGGGCAAGGGGGTCGGCGGCATGGCCGAGTTCGAGATCCCCGCCTCGATCACGCTGTACTCGGCCGTCGTCGACAAGACCAACGTCGACCAGTACATGCCCACCGGCTTCAAGTGATACCGCCCGTAATCCCGCACGTGCGCCACCCCGACCAGGACGAGGAGGACACCCGTATGGGACAGCAAGCGCAGCCGGAAGGGACCGAGGCAGGGAAGCCGCCCCTGCGCGTGGGGATGGTGGGCTACGCCTTCATGGGCGCCGCCCACTCCCAGGGATGGCGCACCGCCGGCCGCGTCTTCGACCTGCCGCTGACCCCCGTGCAGGCGGTGATCTGCGGCCGGGACCGGTCGGCCGCACGGGTGGCGGCCGACCGGCACGGCTGGGCGTCCGTCGAGACCGACTGGCGGACCCTCGTGGAGCGGGACGACGTCGACCTCGTCGACATCTGCACCCCCGGCGACAGCCACGCCGAGATCGCGCTGGCCGCCCTCGCCGCCGGCAAGCACGTGCTGTGCGAGAAGCCCCTCGCCAACACCGTCGAGGAGGCCACCGCCATGGCCCTGGCGGCCGAGGAGGCCCACCGCCGCGGCCAGGCCGCGATGGTCGGCTTCAACTACCGCCGGGTGCCTGCCACCGTCCTGGCCCGCCGCATGGTCGCCGAGGGGCGCATCGGCAGGCTGCGGCACGTGCGCGTGTCGTACCTCCAGGACTGGCTGGTCGACCCCGACTTCCCGCTGACCTGGCGGCTGCGCAGGGAGCAGGCCGGTTCGGGCTCGCTGGGGGACCTGGGGGCGCACATCATCGACCTCGCGCAGTACCTGACGGGGGAGCGGCTGTCGGGCGTCTCCGCGCTGACCGAGACCTTCGTACGGGAACGGCCCCTGCCCACCGGCGCCACCAGCGGGCTGTCCGCCGTCCCGACAGCCGGCGCCGGCGAGGTCACCGTGGACGACGCCGCCCTGTTCACGGCCCGCTTCCCTTCCGGCGCCCTGGCCTCCTTCGAGGCGACCCGCTACGCCACCGGCCGCAAGAACGCCCTGCGCATCGAACTCAACGGGGAGCGCGGCTCGCTCGCCTTCGACCTGGAGCGGCTCAACGAGCTGTCCTTCCACGACGGCACCGAGCCGGGCACGGAGGCGGGGTTCCGCCGCATCCTCGTCACCGAACCCGACCACCCCTACCTCGACGCCTGGTGGCCGCCGGGCCACGGCCTCGGCTACGAGCACACCTTCGTCCACCAAGCCCGCGACCTCGTCCTCGCCGTCGCCGAGGGCCGCCGCCCCGAGCCGTCCTTCGCCGACGGGCTGCAGGTGCAGCGCGTGCTCGCCGCGGTCGAGGAGAGCGCCGGGAAGAACTCCGTCTACACGCCGATCGCGGTCTGAGGAGGCCCTGAGGATGCCGCGCACCTTCACCCTGTTCACCGGCCAGTGGGCGGACCTGCCCCTGGAGGAGGTCTGCCGACTCGCCCGCGACTTCGGCTACGACGGACTCGAACTCGCCTGCTGGGGCGACCACTTCGAAGTCGACAAGGCGCTCTCCGAGCCCGGCTATCTGGACGGCCGCCGGGCCCTGCTCGACAAGTACGGCCTGAAGTGCTGGGCCGTCTCCAACCACCTGGTCGGCCAGGCCGTCTGCGACGCCATCATCGACGAACGGCACCGAGCGATCCTGCCGGACGCGGTGTGGGGCGACGGGGACGCGGAAGGAGTCCGGCAGCGGGCCGCGCAGCGCATGAAGGACACCGCCCGCGCCGCCGCCGCCTTCGGTGTCGACACCGTCGTCGGCTTCACCGGCTCCGCCATCTGGCACCTGGTCGCCATGTTCCCGCCCGCGCCCGACACGATGATCGAACGCGGTTACCAGGACTTCGCCGACCGCTGGAACCCCGTCCTCGACGTCTTCGACAGCGAAGGCGTGAGGTTCGCGCACGAGGTCCACCCCAGCGAGATCGCCTATGACTACTGGACGACCCAGAAGGCCCTCGAAGCCGTCGGCCGCCGCCCCGCCTTCGGCCTCAACTTCGACCCCTCCCACTTCGTGTGGCAGGACCTCGACCCGGTCGGTTTCCTCTGGGACTTCCGTGACCGCATCTACCACGTCGACTGCAAGGAGGCCCGCAAACGCCTCGACGGGCGCAACGGCCGGCTCGGCTCCCACCTGCCCTGGGGCGACCCGCGGCGCGGCTGGGACTTCGTCTCCGCCGGGCACGGGGACGTCCCCTGGGAGGACGTCTTCCGGATGCTGCGCTCCATCGACTACCGGGGACCGGTCTCGGTCGAGTGGGAGGACGCCGGCATGGACCGGCTCCAGGGCGCGCCCGAGGCGCTGACCAGGCTGAAGGCCTTCGACTTCGAGCCGCCCAGCGCGTCCTTCGACGCCGCGTTCAACAGCTGAGGCCGTGACTCGGCGCAGTCCGGAGAGGGGACCGGCACCCTCGCCGGTCCCCTCTCCGGACTGCCCGGACCCGGCTTTGTCCTGTGATGGGAGAAAGTGCAAGCGATGCCGGCCCAGAGGGTGTTCGCCCCGGAGGGAGACGGTTACCGTCCTTGAGGTGTTCAGGTCATGTACCCCTCCGGGGTAACGGCGCACCCCGGCGCCCGCACCGCACGTTCTCGCACCCACCCGTACGGCCCACGGCGCACCCGCGCACCTCCGTGAACCCCAGATCCACCAACTCGCCCCACCCGGGCACCGGCTGCATCAGCCGGACCGTCCCGGCCCGGTCCCGGTCCCGGTCCCGGTGCAGGGCGGTCCAGCGGATGCCGGCTCAGCGCGGCGAGGAACGGCACGACGCGGTCCAGCGTCTGGACCGCCGTCGTCGGATCGTTGATCGCGGGCGGCAGGGCGCCAGCGCGATGTCGGACAACTGCCGCAGGCCGAAACCGAGGTCCTGGTGGTAGGTCCGCTCCACCCCGGCCGAGGCGGTGCGGCGCAGCGCGCCACGCGGCGGGGCGGTCCCGCCGTGGACCGCGAGCACCGGGGTGCCCGGCACCACGAAGTCCCCGATCCGAGGCTTCAGCCGCAGCGCGACCCCGTGCGTACGGGCCACCCGCGCCAGCCGAGCGATGTTCACGTCCCGCAGCACTCCCGCCCCGCCCTCGTGCGGCACCCACGCGGTGACGGGACCCAGGCCCGGCGCGCCCGGCCGGTCGTCCGGCGCGGGCAGCGGGGCGACCACCCGGAAGGACTCCGTGGCGATCCGCGCGATCACATGGCTGATCCGCATCAGCCGCGGGGTGGTGTTCACGTGCAGCACGAAGAGCAGCGGGCTCAGCGCGGCCATGCAGAGCGTGAGGACCGACTGCACCAGAGGCGGTGTCGTCGCCCTCCGGGGGTCGTCCGCGGTGTCGAAGGGCGTCGGGACCAGCAGGGTCAGCACGAACGGCGCCAGGAAGACCGCGAAGGTCGCCTTGGTGATCCGGCTGCGGACGAAGAGCCGCACCACGCGCGGGGCGAACTGCCCGCTCGCCATCTGCACGGCCACCAGCGAGATGCTGAAGACCACACCGATGAAGGTCATCATCGCCGAGCCGGCCGCGTTCACCACGGCCTTCGCGTCCTCCGCGAACCGCAGCAGCTCCTCCAGTGTCCTGTGGTCGCCGTCCTCGCGCAGTGCCTCGACGTCAGCCGTGTCGAGCGCCTGCGCCCCCAGCCAGACCACGAAGACGCTCACCGTCGCGGCGGTCGGCGCGAACCAGAACGTGTCCCGCGGGTGCTCGCGCAGGGGCGACAAGGCACGCGGGCGGCGCCTCGCGGGAAGGCTCTGCGTCACCGTCCAGTCGCTCATGGTGCGACCCTAGGGGCATCCGCGCGTGAGGTCCCGGACCCCCGCCCCACGGAAGGAAACGCAGGTGAAAGGCGCTCCGAAAGCTTGGTATGGTTGTCCCTGTCGCCGCCGGGAGCAGTCTTGGCAAGGCGGCGGACACCTCGTCCGGGTGGCGGAATGGCAGACGCGCTAGCTTGAGGTGCTAGTGCCCTTTATCGGGCGTGGGGGTTCAAGTCCCCCCTCGGACACAGACAGGGACGTTCACGAGATCGTCCCGAAGCGTTCACGAATTACCGGTCGAGTCGTGTGACTCACCGGTAATTCGTCGTTTCTGGGGCCTTCAGGCCTCGTGATCGGCTCGATGAGGGGGTGAGGCGGTGGCGGTCCAGGTACTGCGCCTCTCACCTGCGGAAACAGGACATGCCTGCGCGACGGCTGGTAGCCGTGGCGCAGGCATGTGGGGTTTTCAGGGGGCAGAGCGCGGCGGAGGTGTGTCACTCTCGTGGCGGGGGCTCGACCTGCTCGGTCGGAAGCGGTCGCGCCTGGGGCGAGTCGGAGGGCTCACCCGGTTGGGTTGCGGCGCTCTGCGTGCCGGCTTTGCGGGGCTGGATGCCCTGGTCGCGGAGGAACCGTCGGATGGCTCTGAGGTTCGCCACGAAGATGATGACGGCGTTGAGCAGGGTCTGCGCGACGCGTCCGTGCGGCAGGCGGAGCTGGGGATTGTCGATGCTGTCGAGGGCGGACTTCTTGAGGTTGCCGTTGCCGATACCTTCAGGCCACCAGCCGCGTGGGACGCGACAAGGTGCCCGGTCTCGTCGTCACTTTCTTCAACGCCACCCGTCCGCGCGACCGGTCGCACTACGAGACCTTCGGCGTCTACCACCGCTCGCTGTACCGGCACGTCGAGCCGACCAGTGTCACGCCGTGGTCGGACCCGGCCCGTCGGCGCGCTCTGCATGCCGTACTGGTGGTGCTCATCCGGCACCGTCTCGGACTCGCGGCGGAAGACCAGGCGGGTGAGCTGCTGGACCACCTGCCGAAGGCCGTGCTGCTCGCCGAGGAGCTCGTCGCCTGGGTGCGGGCGAGCGACCCGCGTGCCGCGCAGGAGGTGCAGGACGAACTCGACGGGCTGCTCGCCGCATGGCAGCAGCTCGCCCAGGAGGCCCGGGACGCCGACAAGCCCCTGCACTACCGCGGCCAGGGCAAGGGGCACCTGAACCTGCTGAAGAACTTCGAGCAGTACGGCGGCCTGTGGCAGACCCCGCACTCCCTGCGCACGGTCGACCGCGAATGCCAGGTCACGGTGAAGGGAGCCGACCGGTGAGCCGCAAACTGAGGGTGCGCCAGGCGCAGACCGTGCTGCCGTTCGGGGTCGGGGCTGTTCTGGACATCCAGGGCGAATCGTTCGTCGCCACGGGCATCGGGGACTGGCCGCGTAAACGGCAGCCAGTTGACTCACCCCGGCTGGCCGCACGGCTGCGAGTGAGCGGTTTCTTCGCGGCCCCGCCGACCCTGAACGACCGCTACGACAACCAGGACGCGCCCGGAGCCCCGTACATCCGGTTTCCGACGTGGCTCTTCTGTGGCAGCTGCCGCCGCATGCGGCGCTGGCGCATGCGGCGCTGGCGCATCGCCGACGAGACCCCGGGCACGCCTCCGCAGTGCCCCCAGTGCTCACCGAGGCGCCCGCTCGTCCCGATGCGGTTCGTGCAGATCTGCAAGGCGAGACACCTCTCCGACGTCGACTGGTGGTTCTGGGCGCACTCCCGGCTCGACCGGGAGGACCGTCAGGCATGCCCGTCCCGGGAGGCCCGCAACTCCCGGGCACAGTTGAGTTTTTGCGTCGAACAGCGCGCCGCCGGCCTGGAGGCTCTCTCGGTCGTCTGCACGGCGCCGAAGTGCCGAGGCGCCCAGGACCTCCTCGACATCCTCGGCACGCACGGCCTGCGTTGGTCCGGACGCAACCCTGGCAGCGCGCGACGGAGCGGGTCGACTGCCGCGAGACCGTCCAGGTCGTGCAGCGCACCGCCGGAAACCTCTACTACTCCGTGGTGCACTCCGCACTGGACATTCCCGAGGCCGAGGGGTCCCCGGCCTGGGAGGGCGAGGCTGCCGAGCGGGTGCGGGCCAGCACTCTGTGGCTGGCCCTGTGCAGCGCGCCGGACGGCCCGAACGCGCCGGCCCTGCGCCAGATGATCAAGCAGGAGACCCAGGCCGACGACGCGCTCATCGGCACTTTCCTGGCCGAGGAAGCCGGCACACCCGTCACCACCGCCACCGCGCTGGACAAGCCGGTCTACCCGGACCTCAGCAGCGAGGAATGGGCGGCGCTCACCGCGCCCGCGTCCGAGGCCACCCGCGACTTCGTGGTCCGGCACACCGACCTGGGGCTGTCCAGAGAGAACCAGGCGCTGTGGGCGACCCTGCGTGAGCGGATCGGCAACGTCGTGCTCGTCGACCGGCTGCGAGAGGTGCGGGCGCTGCAGGGGTTCACTCGGGTCGCCCCCGACGCCACCTTCGTGCCCGCCGACACCTCGCGCCGCCTGCGCTGGCTCCCGGCAGTCGAGGTCTACGGCGAGGGCGTCTTCCTCACCCTCGACGCCGGGCGTCTCGCCGACTGGGAGCGGTGCGGCGCCGTACGCAACAGGGTGCTCGGCATCTGTGCCGATCTGGACCGCAGCTTCCAGAAGGACCGGCTGGAGGCACACACCGGCACGGTGATGGCCCCTCGATTCGTCCTGCTCCACACGCTCGCGCACCTGCTCATCCGGCAGCTGTCCTTCGAGTCCGGTTACACCACGGCGAGTCTGCGCGAGCGTGTCTACGCCCGCGCCGATCGCGACCAGGCCGGGCTGCTCGTCTACACGGCGGCCGGTGACGCGGCCGGCACCCTTGGTGGCCTGGTCCAGCAGGGCGAGCCGCCGCACCTCGCCGAGATCCTGCTGCGCATGATCGAGGCCGCGGCCTGGTGCTCCGCCGACCCGCTGTGCGCCGAGCACTCCGGGCAGGGCTTCGGCAACCTCAACCGGGGCGCCTGCCACGCCTGCGCCCTGCTGCCGGAGACCAGTTGCGAGATGGGTAACACCCTGCTGGACCGGGTGCTCGTGGTCGGTGGCGGCGGGGTTCCGGCTTCTTCGAGGACGTGATCACCTCCGCCCGCGCGACCGCGGTGGACCAGGAGGAGTGAGGGCCGGTGGTAGTGGACTTCCTCTCGCTAGCTCCCGACCAGCGGGACGTGCTGGCCTCCCTTCCCTTCGACGGCCATCACCTGGTCACCGGGCCACCGGGATCGGCTAAGAGCGTTCTCGCGGTGCAGCGCGCGGTGATGCTCGCCCTGACCGGACAGCCGGTCACTCTCCTGACCCGCTCCAACCTGCTCCGCCAGTCACTCGAGCCGCTGGCCACGGCCCTCGGTCCGGAGGAGGGCCTGGACGTGTCGACCGTCCACCGCTGGCTGCACGCTTGGCACCGCGCCCTGACGGGTCGCCCCGCACCACAGACGGACGACGGCTGGTTCGACTGGGCGGCCGTCTTCCAGGTGGCCGCGTCCCGATCCCACGGCACCGGACCGCTCCTGGTGATCGACGAGGGGCAGGACCTGCCGCTGGACTTCTATCGGTTGTGTCGGCTGATCGGCGCCCGTACGACCGTCTTCGCCGACGAGTGCCAGCGCATCACGGACACCCAGTCCACGCTCGCCGAGATCGGTTCTCTGCTCACCGGCCCGAATCGCCACGATCTGACCGCAACCCACCGCACGACCCGCCAGGTGGCAGCCCTGGCCGCCCGCTTTCACGTCGGCGGGGCCCGGCCGACCCTCCCGGCCCGTGCGGGCCCGACGCCGTCTCTGCGCCGCTACGGCAACGCGCACCAGGTGGCGGCACACATCGCCGAGCACGCCGGTATCCGTCCTGACGACCGCGTCGGCGTGATCCTCCGCCACACCCGGAACCAGATGGATCTGACCGAGCGTCTGGAGCGACTCATACCACGCTCACGTCTCCAGACCTACGTCGGTGAGGGAGCCGGCCGTTACCGCACGCTGGACCTGACCAGCCCCGGCGTGACCGTCCTGAACCGGAGGAGCGCCAAGGGCCTGGAGTTCGACACGGTGTTCGTGCCCGACACCCATCTCGACGCGGGTGACGACCCGACCGGCGCGGGTCTGCGGATGCTTTACTACGTCCTGGTCACCCGGGCCCGCACCCGGCTGTTCCTGGGATACACCGGGGAGAAGGAGCCGCCGCCGGTGGCGCACGTTCCAGTGACGGAGCTGGTCCGGGGCCAGGGCACGGATACGATCGCCTCATGACCACCCCGGAGATCCAGAAGGCGCAGACGGCTCATGAGGAGTACTTCCTCGACAAAGGTATGGACGTCGAGGTCGAGACCGAGGCGGACGAGGAACCGCCGGAGATCGACAGGCCGTGGAATCCGGAGCAGATCAGGGTCAACACAAAGCAGTTCTCGCTGCGCAACGCGCTCGACATGATCGACGACGCGTCGCTCGAGCTCGCTCCGGACTTCCAGCGGGGCCGTGTTTGGAAGCCCGTCCAGAAATCCCAGCTGATCGAGTCGGTGCTGCTGCAGATTCCACTGCCCGCGTTCTACTTCGCCGAGGACGCGGACGGGCTCCTGCGCGTGGTGGACGGCCTGCAACGTCTCTCGACCATTCATGACTTCGTCCGTGGCGATGAGAAGTCGGGGTTCGCGCTCAGGGGTCTCGAATATCTGGCTCACGTCGAAGGAAAGGTGTTCGATGAACTTCCCGCGCCCTGGAAGCGGCGTATCAACAATGCGCAGATCATGGCGCACGTGATCGATCCGACGACCCCCCCAGAGGTCATGTATGACATCTTCCGGCGGATCAACACTCTGGGCACGCCGCTGAACGCGCAGGAAATCCGGCACTGCATGAGCCGTCCCCGGAGCCGTCGTATCCTCAAGGAAATGACGTCGACGGACGCGTTCTACCAGGCGACGAGCATCCGGAACCACATCCGGATGAACGACCGGGAAATGGCGCTGCGTTTCGCGGCCTTCTGGTTGATGGGCCTGGAGGGGTATGTGGAGGACGCCGCTATGGATCCCTTTCTGCATCGGGCGACCCGCCTGCTTGACTCGGTCGGCGAGGTCGACGACGACAAGGCTGCACGCATGCAGGCGGACTTTAGCAAGGCCATGACAAACGCCCGTCTGGTCTTCGGTGATCACGCCTTCAGGAAGTGGCCGGAAGAGGTTTCGTGGCGGAACCCGATCAACCGTCCCCTCTTCGAAACCTGGTCTCTCACGCTTGCCCGTTACGACGCTGAGGATTTGGAGCGCAGGAAGGGCGCGATCGTGTCACAGGCCCGCAGCCTGATGAC
Organism: Streptomyces sp. NPDC058741; assembly: GCF_042746715.1. Lineage (NCBI taxonomy): Bacteria > Bacillati > Actinomycetota > Actinomycetes > Kitasatosporales > Streptomycetaceae > Streptomyces > Streptomyces sp. NPDC058741. Next base: position 41,735 of record NZ_JBHYQH010000026.1, read on the forward strand.
GAGCGACTTCAGGTACCTCGAAGCCATCACATCGTCTACCGGTGACGTCAGGCGCGTCATGTACCGCTTCCGGCTCACGGAGCAGGCGGTGGAGGCCGGCGAGTGATCTCCTTTCTGGGCGTGCGTCACTTCAAGCGTTTTGCCGACGCCTCGTTCACGCTGCGTCCGCTCACCGTCCTGACGGGCCTCAACGGCACTGGGAAGAGCACGGCCATTCAAGCTCTGCTGCTGGCCCGCCAATTGGCGGACATGCACAGCGGCAGCAGTGTGGTGCAGCTCAATGGGCCGTACGGGCTGGCTCTGGGCGAGGCGCACGAGGTACTGCATCCCGATGCGCCGGACTCGGTGATCGAGATCCGCCTTGACAACGATGGCGGCGATTCCGTCGCGTACCGTCTCGCTGTGCCGGACGATCAGGCTCTCTATCTGGAGGTTCTCGACTTCGAGCTGGTCTTGCCAGAACTGCGCGGTTGGGGAAGCGAGTTCTCGTACCTGTGTGCCGAGCGGCTGGGGCCCAGAGACCAGCTCGGGGTGTCCGCGGAGCATCCCAATGCCATCGGCGTGGGCGTGCAGGGCGAATACACGGCGCAGATCCTGGCGTTGCACGACAGCGATCAGGTCCCCGAGGCGCTGCTCCACCCGGACACCGAGGCGACGCATGGTGTGACCATCCTGCGAACCCAGGTCGAGACCTGGGCTTCCGACATCATCCGCCCGATCAAGATCACCGCTCAGTGGCCGCCCGGCATCACCGCGAGCACGATCCGGTTCCAGGAGCCGGGTCTGCTGAGTGAGCCGATCCGTCCGACCAACATGGGCTTCGGCTTCTCCTACGCCCTGCCCGTGATCGTCGCCGGACTGCTGGCCCGGCCGGGGGATCTGCTGATCGTGGAGAATCCCGAGGCTCATCTGCACCCGGGAGGCCAGTCCAAGCTGGGACGGTTCCTGGCCCGGGTGGCGGGCACGGGCGCCCAGGTGATCGTCGAGACGCACAGCGACCATGTGCTAAATGGTGCTCGACTCGGCGTGGCGGACGATGGGGTACTGGCTCCGGAGGACGGCGTCGTCCACTTCTTCGGCGCCGAGGAGACCGCCTCGGTTCCGATCGGGTTCACCGAGCGGGGTGAGCTGACGAACTGGCCCCTCGGCTTTTTCGACCAGATCGAGCAGGATTTGGGGAGGCTGGCACGTGCCAGACGTAGGGGGCGATGAATGGTACCGGTTCGTTGTGGACGAGACGTCGTTTAATTTCCGAGGTCTGACGGAGCAAGAGCTCACAGATCTGATGGAGAAGTTCAGCGACACCCTCGCGGAGTTACGAGAGCGGCATGAGGTTGCAGTCTCGCCGTGGTGGACCGAAGCTGAGTGCGCGGACGGGCGCGAGTTGTTCCACGTCCTCTACGAGGCGGGTACGCCGCGCGCTGGCCGCGACGCCCGCGTGAGAATGGCTCGCATGATGGACCGCTGCCCGGCTTGGGACACAGCCCTACCCGGCCTGCCCGATCACGTGGAACTCGGGGAAAGCAGGCAGGAGTTCGCCTGGTCGATCGGGTATGCCTGGTGGCACACGGTTCGTCAGCGGCATGTCGCTTGCCTCGTCTTCCCGGCTGTGGAGCGCCGAGACTGGCAGCCCGTCTCCGCCGTGGACCAGGCGAACAGCGCAACGGCGGAGGTGAAGGTCTTCTTCTTGGCGGAGCCGTCGGCGCTGACCTCCTTCTGGCGTTCCATGTTCGCCCGTGAGAGCGTGGCCGAGCCGGACTTCTTCGACCGGGCGCGGGAGGCGTTTCCGCAACTGGTCCTCGCCGACTCCCTCTCCTTCCGCAAGTTCGACGGGAAGTACTCGGAGATGCGGGACTGGGTCGTCCAAGTGCTGTCCGTGGTGCACGACCACTTCGTGGAAGCCGTGGCCAAGCATGGCGGTCAACCTGCGTATGTCCAGGCGGAACTGGGCCGGCACGGGCTCGTGCTGTCTCCGGAGAGCCCTCGGACGCGGTCGAAACCCAAGATCATGAAGCAGCGGGACGTGCTGCACGAGGGGGAGACCTACCACTGCGAATGGCACGCGAAGAAGGACCCGCATCGCAACCGGGTGCACTTCAGCCTGCCCGAGCAGCGTCTCGGCGGCCGGGTACTGATCGGTATCTTCGTGGACCATCTCGACACGGAGTGACCGGCGTTTCATGGTCCGCCCCGGCACCTTCCTCGTGCTTGCCCAGGGGTGTCGGAGGGAAGGCCGTCACCGTTCGTCAGCGGCAGCACTGATCCCAACCATGCCGTAGCCTGCTGGGGGTGTGTGTGAGTGTCAACGCCGAGGACGTGGACATCTCCGAGGCGTCCACGCGGGCTGTCGACCTGGAGAACGCGGTACGAATGCCCGCCGGTGCGGGGGTGGACGATCACGGCACGCCTGTCGTCGCTCGGAGTGTAGCCGGCGCTGTAGGTGAGGAGCTGGTGAACATCTGCGGCGCTGACGCTGTGGTGGTCGTAGCGCTTGTACTTCGCGTCCACCGGCAGCAGCGTGCGTGCGGTCGGGTCCCGGTCGGGGAGGCCGAGTAGGACGTCCGGTCGGAAGGCCGAGCCGATACCGAGGTCGCCCCGTACGGTGATGCCTGCTGCGCCGCCGCCGGCAACGGCGTGCCCGCCGTGATCGCCGGCGGCATCGGTGACCAGGCGCCGGACGACGGCCTCCCAGAGGGCGGGCATGGCGAGCAGGAGGCCGTCCGCCGCGGTGCCGTGGTCGGTGAGGACGTCCGTCACGCCGCCCCCGCGTAGCAACAGCCGGGCCCAGGTGTGTGCGGCGCGGTAGCGGGCGTTCAACCGGGTGTACCGGGTGCGGTCCAGGGCCCGAAGGGCGGCCTCGGGAGGCGTGGCATTCGGGAACGCGTCGGCGACGGTGTGGAGGTCGCGGGCCAAGTCGGGACTCGTGGTCAGGACGCAGGCCACTTGCAGGGCGGTTCCCAGGACACGGTTGTCCCAGATGTCCGTCTCCCGGCCGAAGGTACGGACGTGCAGCTTGTCCAGTTGTCCGTAACGGAGGGTCGTCTGGGCCGCGACGTCCAGGCGGCCTCGCAGGACCGGTTCCAGGTTCTGGCGGCGTACGTAGTCCCGGCGCAGCCCCTCCCGCAGCAGTTGCTGGCACTGCTCCAGTAGGGCCGCGGCCACAAGGTCGGCGTAGCCTTCCGGGCCGGTGGCCCAGTGCCGCGACGTCACCGGGAGTGGAGCCGGTGCACCGAGGGCGTACGCGAGCCAGCCCATGAGCCGATCGCCGGGAATGGCGAACTTGGGCTGCATGACCAGACGGATGCGGTCGAGGACCAGTAGGCCGACCGTCGCACCGGCCTTGAGCCGCCATCCTGTCGGAGTCTGTTCCAGGCTGAGACGACCGTGCGCCTGCAGGGCACGCAGACGGTTGACATCACGGGGCGTGAGTTGTGAGTCCCTCAGCAGGGCTGAGCCGTACTCCCCGATTCGTACCTCGGAGCGATCAGGCATCGGGGCTCGGTGTGCCACTGGTGAATTCGCTCGCCAGCGCGGCGACGAGGTCTTGCGGCGACATCAGTGCGGGGCGTCCGGTGTCTGCGTCGACGAGACCGCCGAGAATGCGGTGCAGCAGGTCGGCGCGACCGAGGCAGTAGTCCTCCAGCAGCGGGATCACCTCATGGCGAAAGGCGGCAGCCAGATCGTCTTCGGTGGCGATCGGCTCGGCGCCGCGGAGTAGGTAGGCATGTCCGATCTGGTGGTCGGAGTCGAGATGCCGGGCGATGCGGGTGTTGAGGGACTCGAAGAACTGTGCCAGATCCAGTGGGCCGACGGTGCCGGACACGACATCCGGGTCGGGGCCGACCGGAAGGAAGGAGAATCGTCGGCGTACGGCCGCGTCCAGATGGCTGATGCTGCGGTCCGCCGTGTTCATGGTCCCGATGATCCGCACGTTCGGCGGTACGGAGAACGTGCGTCGACTGACGGGCAGGGTGAGGGGCAGTCCGCGCTTGTCGAGTTCGAGGAGTGTCACCAACTCGCCGAAGATGCGCGGCAGGTCACCTCGGTTGATCTCGTCGATGATCAGGAGGAACTTCTCGTCCGGGTGGGCGGAGGCCTGGGCACACAGTGTGTGGAACACACCGTTGGTGAGCGCGAGCGTCAGTCCGGGGCCCGTGACGTTCATGTCCGGTTTGAAGCCCTCGACGAAGTCCTCGTATCCGTAGGAGGGATGGAAGGTGACCATGTGGACGCGACCGGTCCGCAACATCTTCGCTTGGGCGGCGGCACGCTGCTCAGGTGGAGAGCTCAGGGCATCCGTCCGGCCGATGAGGGCGAGGGCGGTGCCGAGCGCAAGCCGGGTCTTACCCGTTCCCGGGGCCCGTACAGGATCACCTGTCCCTTGCGGTCCAGTGCCGTCAGCACGCTCTCGATGTCCTCGGGCAGCGGGACGGGATCACCGGTGTGAGGCTGCGCGGTTCGTGTACCCGGGGCTGTGAGACCCGCAGAGATCTGCGCGAAGAGAGCCGCGTCGACCTTGGCGAACGTGGACCGCCAACCGTGTTGCGGTTCCGACAGTTTCCGCGCGTGCGAAACGTCCCACGTCACCGGAACGACGTGCCGGTATTCGACATGGTCGGGCTCGAAGCGGTAACTCCCGTTGACGGTGCCGGTCGCGAGGACCTCGTCCGTTCCGCGGTTGGCGACGATCCGGTCCCCCGGCTCCAGGTCCCGGAAGGCGAGCAGACGTCGGGCGAGCGTCAGGCTGCCTCCGCTGCTGCGCGGCCAACGCGCGTCGAGCGCCTGCTTGAGCTCGGTATCGCTCTGGTACTGACCAAGGTCACCGAGCTCGTCCCATCCGACGCGAATCACCGCGCCGTCACGGCATTCCTCCCACAGTCGGCCGCGCTCACCGGGTGCGATCTTCCAGATGGTGTTCTGCCGCGGGCGCGGATCGAATCTCAGGTACAGGAAGCGCATGACCTCCTGTCCGCTCCATCCGTCGAACTCCGGCCGCGAGCGGACGAGTTCTAGCAGACGACGGTTCCTTCGCCAGGCCGGCGCGTCGGTCTGTGGCGAGCCTCCCAGCAGAGTGATGAACCGGCGCAGGTGTTCGGCTGCGTAGATGGGCAGAAAATGCTCGGGAAAGTAGGTGGCCAGTGACTTGGTCACCAGTGTCGGTCCGAAGCGCAGTACCTCCAGATCGTCCACTGCGTCGAAGTCCCCGGCGCTCACGGCCTCGAAGGCTCGCACGAACTGTCCGCGCAGTTCCTGCCAGGCTTCCTGCGGCTCCATCCCGCGCAAGGGGGCGGCCAGTCGCCACTCGCCGGAGTTGTGGTGGTACATGATGTGCTTTGCGGCGCTGCCACCCTTGATGCTGCCGAGGTTCGGGGTACCGAACTCGATCAGCCTGCAGTACGTCGGTCCATCCGCGGGCGGTGCCGGCCGCCCCAGGGCGTAGCGCGACAACGGCATCGCCGCCCACCCATCCAGAGGGAACTGCGACAGTACCTGCTTGCGTTCGTCATCGGCTGCCGTCTCGGCCTCCGTCACGGTGCTTCGGTCGAATTGCGCTGCCGCCGCCTGCAGGTCCGGTTCGTCCGCCATGAAGGTCATGATGCCGGATCATCGGCACCAGGAGGGCTGGCCTCGGGAAGTCCCTGGCCGGCGCCGGGGAGTCCCGGTGGTGACCCGTTCCGCCCCGGCTGTGGTGTCACCAGGGTTCGAGCACCCGTGTGCCAGGCACATCGGCGGGCAGCGACGCGTCCAGGGCAAGGGAGTTGAGGGGGGTCAGCCTGCCTGTCGTCCGGTCCAGATGAAAGGTGTACGCCTTGGCCTTGTCGGCGAACTCCGCCGCCGGGCGGGTCAGACCACCGCCCGTGATGAGGATCAGACGCTTGGGCAGCTCCTCGCCGGACGCCGCGGCCATGCCGTTCAGCCGCTGGACCTCGGGAGCCGACACGTTCTTGCCGGTGCTGCGCCATTCGATGTGGAACACGTCGGACTCGATCGGGATGTCGGCCTCGCCTTCCACGAGGTCCGAGAAACCGAGCATGGTGAGTTGATGGAGAACCGCTCCTCTGATTTCCCAGGGGGTCAGCGGGTACGGGCGGCGTTCGTGCGCGATCTCCTCGAGCCCGTCCAGGAGATCGGAGAACTCCTCCATCCACTCGGGTACGTCGTTCTGCACGGGCAGGACTGCGAAGAGGCTGTCCTGCACGGCGGATCCGGGTCTTTGAGAGGCGGGGGCGGTGGGTTCCGGTGGCGCCCACGGTGGCTCCGTGTCCCACGCGTCCGGCCCTTTGCACAACAAGTCGGCGAGCTCCTCCAGGGATGCTTCCGCGCGCGGCACGCCCGGTGTGGGGGAGGACGTGCTGCGAAGGCACCACGCGAGATCGACACGGCCCCACCCGCCCCATCGCGGTATGTGCACGTCCACCAGCCATCCGAGAGTGGGCTTGAGTGAAACGCGCACGAAGGCCTCGGGAAACTCGGCTTCCAGGAAAGCTCCCTCGCGCGCGCCGAAGATGTCGAGCTTCGGCGCATGGCGTGGCCCGTAGGCGAAGTACCCGTTCCCGGCGACCACCCGCCGCACGCGTACACCCCGCATGTCCAGGAGGTCGGCCAGCTCGGTCATCTCAGACGGCTCGCTCTCGTTCCATCGCCAGGGGGACGAGAGTTGCTGTCCGGTGAGATGCGCCGAGGCATGGGCGTGCAAGGCGTCTACGAGCACATCGTCGGGAGTATTCAGCGGCCAGAGGGACGGCTCGCTGTTCAGGACGGGATCCATCACCCCCCAGACGATGCTGTGCCCCATGCGTACGAAGGCCAGGCCGACCGACTGAGCCCCGGACAGGAGGACCGTGAGGAGCATCAACCCCTCGGAGTCGTGGAAGCGGACTCGTTCGGCCAGTTCGGGGTGGCGTTCGCGCATGGTCCGTTCCAGGGTCTGGAAGTGCATGTGTATGCCTAAGGCGGCGACCATGTCACGGGGCGGGAAGGGCAAGGGACTCAACTCCTGTCGGGGCGGGCCGCGCGCTCGACGGGCGGCGGTGTCGTGGCGCCTCGTCGTAGCGTAGGCCGCTTCGTCAACGGCGTTTGAGGGAGTAGTCGCCCACCATGGAACCGTAGGGCTTCAGGAGCGGCTGAAGTTCCCGCTTGATCAGCGCCGCGTCGGTGTCCGGCAGGGGGAGCGAGGCCCGGCGCATGCGGAAGCTCCAGTGAGCGGGGTCGGGGAAGACCCGGAGGTCGCTGACGAGATCGCGCAGGACGACGCCCTCACGGAAGGGCGTGAGACCGTGGACGCGCAGCCGACACCCCTCGGTGAAACGGCGCTCCTGGAAGAGGACGGGGGTGTCCAGGGTGCGAACCTCGCTGGTGATGGTGGCCAGGCCGATCACGCGTCCGAGGTCCCGGGTCGGGTTCCCGAAGCAGCCGCGTGTGGTGTACAGGAGGATCTCGTCGCCCTTTCGGAGGGAGAGGGACTGCTGGGTGCGGCCGGCGGGAAAGGCCATCCGCTGGTTTTCCAGGACCCAGGCGAGGGGCTCGTGGGCGTTGATGATCAGCAGGTGGGTGGCGGGTGCGTCCGAGGTGGTCATGAAGGTGTGTCCTTGGTGGGAGGCGGTCCTGGCGATGGGCTGCGGCGAATCGGCTGCTGTGCGAGTCCGGCTACCTGCGTAGGGACTTCAGTTCGTCGCCACTGCTCGTGACACGCCAGAACAGCCAGCCGTTCGTGTTGGGGGACCGGTCTGGGTTGAGTTCCTGGATCACCGCCATGGCGGCGGCGCTGGGCGAGGAGAAGGACCTACCGGCCTGCGGCCCCTGGGTGACGGTCAGGGTGCGCGTGTCCGGATGGAAGAGTGCCTGGATCCGCTCGCCCCGGTACACCGCGTGGACACGGACGCCGTCCGGCTTTTCGTCGGGCTCCTCGGGGGTGCTCCATGACTCCACCAGCCGCCGGACCACTTCGGACGGCGTGCACGCCATGAGACGCGCGGCGAAGACGACCTTCTCGTGAGTCTGCTCATCGAGTTCAATAGACGGCATAGTGCTAATAATGTTCAAACTGCGTTATGAGGTCAAGGTGCTGTTCGGTGCTCCCTATGATCAGCCGCGGGAACGAGCACAAGGGGGAACGACGTGACCACGACGTACGGCACAACGCCCGATGCGGAGGTTCCGGGCGAGCGCGGGGACGACGACCTGGACGAGTCACTGCGGAACCTCGAGCAGGCGGTGCGCACCGCACAGCGCGCATTCGACGAGATCGGCCGGTGCAACCGACTGCTCGATCACGCGCAGGAATCCGGTGACGAGGCGATTCGCGAGCTCGACGCGTTGCTGCGCCGCCGCGAGCACGCGGCCGTCCCGGTGCTCCTCGGCCGGCTGGACGCGCTCGCGGCCGAGGTGGCCAGGTCGGAGGCGGACCGCACCGTGGTGCGGCGCATTCTCTTCGGCGCGGACGCGGACGAGGAGGGCGAACTGGCCGACGCCGTCGGCGCACAGGCTGTTCCGCGCCTCACCTCGGACGACTTGCCGCGGATTCCCACGGTGCACGACGTGGAGGACCCGGGGACAGCACGCTGGAGGACATGTGGGAGCGGGACCAGGCGCTCGCCTCGCGCCAGCACGAGGTCCGGCGGGAGCGGACCCGGATCGCCGCCGGTCACCTGCGCACGGTGACCGCGAGGGCGGTGGACTCCTTCGGCACTCCGGACGCCACGGCCGCACTGCTCGTGGAGGCTCGTCGGGCGTACGTGCTGTGGGCGTCCTGCGTCCGGTGAGTCACTGCACGCCGTCGAGGATCCGCCAGACCGTCCGGTAGGCCGGTCCCTTGGCACCCAGAGCCGACCGCCAGGCCGTCTCGGGCAGCGCGGCGAGGCGGGTGCGGGCCGCCGCGGGGCCGCTTGTCAGGCCCTCGGAGGCGAGCGTCGCGGCCAGGCGGGGCGCCGCCGACCGCGGTACGCCCGCGAGCCGCATCGCGATGGCGTCCTCGGTCCGGACGCCGTAGTAGGCGTACGACGGGATGTTGCGCAGCTCGCGCTGGACCTCGGCCGGCATGATGGCGAAGTCCCGGCCCAAGGTGAGGGACTGCAGCGCCGACAGGCCCCAGGAGACCGTGGGAGCCAGCTCGCCGAACAGGCGCTGGCAGCACTTGGTGATCGCCTTGAGCTCGTCCCTCGTGCCGGCCTTAGCGAAGTGGTCGTCGGCGAGCTGCCGCATCGACGCGCCGTTCACCCAGTCCTGCATGACGCGGGCGACGAAATCCCCGCTGCGGCCCTCGTGCTCGTTGGTCACCTCGACCAGGTTGTCCCTGAGTTCCGGAACCTCCAGCATGACGCCGATGAGCTTGGCCAACGGGCGGCGGTCGCCCTCGAAGAGGGGTTGCTCCCACACGTCGCGTCCGAGGTGCGCGTCGCTCAGCCGGCCCAGGGTCGCCGAGACGCTCTCCCACGAGAAACCCGTACTGTCGACAAGGGCCAGCGGCTGCCCGAACAACCGCTCCGCGTACGTCCGCACGCTGCGTGTCAGTTCCGCCGCCCAGCCGCGGTCCGTTCGCCGCAGGTCCTGGAAGCCCAGGGTGCCGCGAAGGATCTGCTCGATCTCCTCCGCGAACTCCTCGGCGTCCCCGATCTGCCGGTAGGTGTGGGCCAGGTACTGCACGAACGCCGACCACTGGGGGAGATGGGCGAGGGTGCGCAGGTCCAGGTGACCGTAGCTGTCCATGGCCGTACGCACCATCTCGACGAGGGTGGAGTTCAGCTCCGTCACCTGGCGGCCGACGAACGCCCGCAGTTTCCCGGCCCGCACCTCGTCCGTGGCCGCCAGCGCGATCAGCCCCACCTCGCCCTGCTCGACCCGGCCGGCGCGACCGGCCAGGTTCCAGAAGTCCGGGGCCGGGATGTCCTCCCCGTACGGGAACTGGTGGGAGGCGAGGACGACGTTCGCCACGGGGAAGTTGACGCCTTGGGCGATGGTGGTGGTGGAGACCAGGTGGGTCAGGTCACCGGCCTCCATCAGGTACTCGGTGAGGGTGCGGATGTCGTCGGGCAGGCCGCGGTGGTGGATTCCGATGCCCTTGGCCAGCAGCCCCACCAGTGGGAAGCCGGGGCCGAACTCCTCCGCCACCACGTCCTGGACGGCCCGCAGATCCTCGCCGGGGTCCAGCACGTCCTCCCGGCCACCGGCGAGCAGCTTGGCGATCGACCAGGCGTAGTCCGGCCGTCCGGCCAGGGTGATGGTCTGACCCCGCTCGGCCAGCACGGACGCCGTAGCGGCGGCCAGCTTGGTCGGGCTGCCCGCCTGCGACCAGGTCAGTCCGAGCGGCCGGTTGCCGTCCAGCGGCAGGGTGTCGGGCACGCTGAGTGTTCTGCGGCTGGTGACCAGGGTCTCCAGGGCGACCCGGAAACCGCCGGCGCCTGGAGTGCGCTCGCGCAGGGCGAGCGCGAGGATGCGGTCGTTCGGCGCCCAGTCCACGGACAGCCCGACAGACTGCCGGCTGCCGCTGTCCAGCCATTCGGCGATGACGTCCCCGTTGTCGATGAACGGCGTCAGCAGCAGGAAACCGGCGTCCAGAGCCTCCCGGTTGACGGTCGCCAGCAACAGTTCCAGTTTGATCGCGCGTTTGCCCTCGCCCAGTTGATGAGCCTCGTCGGCCACCACCAGGCAGAGCGGACGCCCGATCCTCTCCTGCCATCCCGACCGCAGCAGCAGGTCCAGCTTCTCCGGAGTCGACACCAGCACCCGGAACCGCCCCTCGCCGCGGTCCGTGAGCATGTCCTCCTCCAGGCCGTCGAACTCCAGGGCGGGACTGACCCGTTCCACCCCGATGCCGAGCACCGCGAAGTCGCGGCGCAGCCGCCGCGTCACCTGGTTCACCAGCGCCCGGTTCGGGGCGACGTAGGCGACCCAGCCCTGCTGCTTGTCGTAGGCGTTGAGCGCCTGGAGGATGCGGAACTGGGCGATCAGCGTCTTGCCCGCACTCGTCGGGAGACTGACCACCACACTGCGGTGCGCCGTGCGGATCAGACCCTGTTCCGCGAGGGCCACCCGCTGCGGCGGCAGCACCTCGAAGATCGGGCGCGGCCGGTCCCGGTCGACCAGCGAGGCCACGAAGGCGTTCACCTCCGGGCTGACCGCGCGGGCCACCGTCCACAGGCTGTTGTCGATGATCTGGTCGGCGGTCGCGGTCAGCAGCCGGACGAGGACTTCCAGGTCCGGGTCGGCCGAGGCCACGGCCGCCTCCAGCGCGCGGTCGCAGTGCGACTGCACGCGTTCGCGCACCCCGTAGTGACGGCTCGACCTCCGCCCCCGCATCAGCGCACCCGTCGCCAGGTACTCGGCGAGCAGCTCCGCCGTCTTCAGCAGGTGATAGTGCGCCGCCAGCGACCAGGCGGCGGGACGCGCGTCGTCACCCGCCGCCGAGAGGTATGGCTCCTCCAGCCCCTCCTGCTCCCACCGCAGCCGCACCAGGAGCTGGTCCAGCGCGTCGAGGTCGTCCCACCCGCGCTTGCGCAGCAGCAGCAGCCACGCGTCGGCGGTGCCGCGCCGCACCCGGGACTCCCAGTCGTCGGCCAACCGCGGCTCGGACGGCAGCTCCACGTCCGCCAGCAGCCGGGCGGCGAGCGGTGTCTCGTCCGCGATCCAGCCCAGGCACGCCGTGCGCAGCAGCTCCAGCCGGGCCTCCGGCGAGTCCCAGGCGGGCAGCCGGGCCCGCGCCAGCGCGAACATCTGCCCGCACAGCCGCCGCGTCGACGCCGCCTTCGGGTCCTCGGCGATCGCGTCCCAGGCCAGCAGGTCCAGGGCGTCCACCGCGAAACCGACCGCCTCGTACCCCTCCTCGGGGCCCGGCGGGACCTCCCCCTCCACCGCGCGCAGCGCGGACCCGATGAGTACGCGGTGCGCCCGCTCACCGGCCTCGGCCACGAGGGCCGGGTCGAGTACGTCGTCCAGCCAGCCCAGGTCAGCCATGGTCGAGCACCCCCACGTGGTCGGGCCATGAAGACATGGCCACGGGGAGGTACCAGGCCGTGAGCAGAGCATGCATCGGCTCCACGACCGTCTTGGCCAGATCCTTGGCCCGGTTGCTCAGATCCTTCGGCTCCGGGGCGGTGTCGCGCACCAGGCAGCCGAAGAGCTGGATGTCCTTGCCCTTCGACTTCACCCAGCGGCCGGCCGCCGTCCGGTAGGCCTCCTGGTGTTCGGGGGTCAGGCACCGGAAGCGCAGCCACTTCATGAGCGTGAGATGGTCGTCCTTCGCGGACAGCTTCTTGAGCTGGTGGATCATGCCGTCCGAGCCCATCATGACGCCCGGCGGGCTGGACTCCTCAGAGGACGACTTGACCTCGCCGAACAGCAGCCGCGCCGAGCCGTCCGCCACGCACAGACCGACCAGGTCGGCGCCCGGGAGGCTCGCCTTGCGCGTACGCCGGTCACGGGCGCCGTCCCACAGCCACAGTGCCCCGTGCCAGTGCTCCAGCAGCACCTCGGCGAGGGCCTCGCCGACCTGCCAGGGGAGGGGTTCCGGTTCGCTCGCCAGGAGGGCCTTGAGGGTGTCGGTCTCCATGTCCGTCGTGGCGAGGCCCCGTAACTCGGTCAGGAAGTCGCGGGTGGCGGCGAGATCACCGACCCGCTCGGCCCACGGCCCCCCACGTAACTCCCGCATCACGTCGGCCGTCAGCTCGACGCCGCTCCACGACACGGCCCCGTCCTTGCCGGCGTACACCTCGATGCCCTGCGAGATGCGCGGCACCGCACCGTCTAACGCGCTGTTCTCCCTCACCCGTACGTCCCCTCCCCACAGTGTGATCGGAATTCTCTCCACCTCCCCGGGGAGTTGTCCACGGTGTGTGTCCGTCTGTGGACGGACTGTCTCGCATTCCCCGTCAGGAGAGCGGGAGACATGCCCACACGGTCTTCCCGGAGGGCGGGTAGGGATCGCATCCCCAGCGGGTGGTCAGGGCTTCGACGAGGAGCAGGCCGCGGCCGGATTCTGCGGTGGGGTCGGGGGCGGTCGTACGGGGCCGGGGCGCGCGGTCGCCCCGGGCGTCGGTGACCTCGACGCGGAGCGTGTCGGCGTCGGGCGTCTCGACGGTGAGCGTGAGCCGGAACCCGCGGCCCTGCGCGCCCCCGTGGGTCACGGCGTTGGCGCTCAGCTCGGCGACGACGAGTGCGGCCGACTCGCTCACCGCGCAGGCCGGCGGCCAGCCCCACGCGTCGAGCTGCTGCACGGTCAGCAGACGGGCCAGGCGGGCGCCGCGCGGGGTGGGGCTGAGGAGCTGGCTGAATCGAAAGGAGGAGATCTGCGTCTTCACGTCACCGAGCGTGGTCGGCCCGCTCTACTCTGACCAGCACATCCCTCAGTACGGAGGGTGCCTGTACCGGCATGGAAGGTGTCATGTGCGGGGTGTCGGTCGTGACCTGAGGAAGGGGGCAGTCGTGTCCGAGGCGGTGGTGGAGGCGCAGGGGGTTTACGACGAGGGGGAGTTGAGCGGTGACCTGATGCGGGCGGTGGGCAAGCAGGTCAAGCTGCTCCGGGAGCGGGCCGGGCTTACGCAGCGGGAGCTGGGGGATCGGCTCGGGTACAGCGAGGACCTCGTCTCCTCGCTGGAGCGGGGGAGGCGGACGCCGCAGCGGGAGTTCCTGGAGGCGGCCGATGAGCTGCTGGGGGCGGGTGGGCTGCTCCGGACCACGATCGAGGACGTGGAGAGGGCCAAGGCGAAGGCGCGGGTCCGGCATCCTGCCTGGTTCCGGGACTATGCGCGGTTGGAGCGGGAGGCGGTTGAGATCAACGACTACAACTGCCATGACATCCCGGGGTTGTTCCAGACCGAGCGCAGGATTCGCGCGCTGTACGAGATGCGCAAGCCGCTCCTGGACGAGGAGACGATCGAGCAGCGGGTTGTCTCTCGGTTGGCGCGACAGGAGATCCTGCTCCACTGGCCGTTGCCGATGATCACGTCGGTCATCGAGGAGCGCGTGCTGACGCGTCCTCTCGGAGGTCGAGAAGTCCACAGAGAGCAGTTGGAGCAGCTGCTTCGACTGGCTCAGCTGCGCAATGTAGAGCTGCAAGTGATGCCGAACGATCGCACTCAGCACGCAGGGATGGGCGGCTCTTTCATCCTGCTGACTCCCAAGGGGAAGACCGAACTTGGGTACACCGAAGCGCAGAGCTCCAGCCGACTGATCACGGATGCTGAGGCAGTCCGTATCCTGGCCGCACAGTACGGCAGCATCAGGGCACAGGCGCTTACGATGCAGGAGTCCCTTGCCTTGATCGAAAAGATGGTGGCAGAGCTATGAGTACTGCGGAATCCGCTCCCCTCACCTGGTTCAAGAGCAGCTACAGCGGCAACGAGGGCGGTGCATGCCTCGAAGTCGCCGTCACGCCCGGCGCCATCCACGTCCGCGACTCCAAGGTGCCCGCTCGCGCTGAACTCACCGTCTCCGCCACGGAGTGGGCCGCGTTCGTACGGTTCGCCGTCGAACGCTGACCCACCCGCGGGTCGTCGGCTCAGGTCTGTGTGTTGTCGGGGTGCTCTCCGATGTACCCCACGTAGACGAGCCCCGTGCCGGCTCCGTCGTCATGGAAGTAGAGCCGGGGCGACACCGTGTTGCCCCCGCCGATCCGCAGGTGGGCCTGCATGAAGAGCTTGCCCTCCTTGGCGACGGACGTCGGCACGGGGAACGTGCGCTGGCGACGCCACTTCGCGTTGTTCCCGACCGTCTCGGACTCCTTCATCTTGACCTTGGCGGACGGGAAGCGGTTCGAGGATCCGTCCGGAAGGTTGTCGCACCAGTGGCGGAAGTCGCCGCCCGTCGTTCCCGCGGCGGACGCGGCGGCGTAGTCGTTCAGCGTGCGCAACGCGTCCCAGGCGACGGTCACCCAGTTGACGATGCACTGGGCGTCCAGATCCTTGGTCTTCTTGGAGTTCCCGGTGAATCGCAGGTGGGTGAACTCGTCCATGCGGTCGAGGATCTCTGCGAAGGTGGCCGGCTGGTCCTCGGGCTCCGGGGGCGGTGTGTGGGCCAGCGCGTGGAGGCCGGCCTCTTCGAGCTTCTTCTGCAGGAAGCGGACCTTGCGGTGGGCGTCCTGGAAATCCCGGTAGAGCTGGTCGTTCTCGACGATCTGCTCGAAGTCCCGGTCATCCGCCTCCTTGACACGAAGGCGGAACTCACGGATCTGCTGGTCCTTCGACTCCTCGCGCTGCTCCGCCTCCTGGCGCTGGGTGTCGACCTTGCGCAGCTCCTTGCGAAGCTCTTCCAGGCTGGACGTATCGACGACTGGGCGGGGGCGGCTGCGCTGGAACGGCAGGGTGTCCAGCGGTTCCGGGAGGGGGTGGCTCAGCGCCAGGCGCTGAGGCAGAGAGGCGAGGATCGCCGCCGCTCGTCTGACGTTCGCCTCGATGGTGGACCGGGACATCACGGGGTGACGCTGGGCGTCGGGCTGCCAGGCCGGGTCCATGCCGGGAAGGTATGTGCGAACGCCGCCCCCGAAGACGGGATGGTGTTCCAGGGCCGTGTTGAAGGACTGCTGGGCCTCCGGCCGGAGGACGTACATGACGGCGAGACCGCTGAGGTGCCGGAAGACCGGTTCGACGACCCGCTTCGTCCAGGCTTCCGCATCCTGCCCATACGGAACACTTGCCACGACGACCGGCAGTCTGCGGTCCTGTTCGCAGAGTTCCTCGATCACCTCCTCCACGTCGTCCTGTTCGATGAACTTCGGAACCGTCCCGACTTCGGCGAGGCCGTCCTGTGCGGGGACGGCGTCGAGGAGGAGTTTGGCTATGCCGGGCGTGTTCGCACGGGTGTGTGCCTGGCCGGGAGCCGGCTGGTGCTCGATGTCCACCTGGAGCCAGGTGCGGCGGGAGTCCTTGCCGTTGTCCGAGCGGACCACGACGGTGGACTGCCAGGTGCCCTGGTTGTCCGGCCGGTTCTCGCGGAGTCGCCAGCGGGAGTACGAGCCGTGCCGGCCCGCCGCCGCGTCGTGGTCGAGGGTGACGCCCTCGGCTATCTCATTGCGTCCCTTGTCCAGGGCGGAGGTGTCGTACCGCTTCATCTTGCCGAGCCAGTGGTGCAGTTGGCGGTCGGCTTCGGCGGAGGTGGTCACGAAGTCCTGCGCGGTCGAGACGACCATGCGGTAGTTGCGCGGTTCCATGGGCGGCTGCCTGTGCGGTGAGGTGGGTGGGCGGTGGTTACGCCGAGTACGGCGCGCCACCCGGGAGGGGCGGCGCGCCGGTGGGGGTGCTCAGGCGGGGCAGTCAGGTCACGCCGGGTGGCGGGGGCCCTGGCCGGGGGGCGGATCGAGGACGGTCTGGTAGGCGGTGCCGGTGCGCTGGGCCTCGGCCATGCGGTCGTAGATGTCGAGGATCAGGTTCTTGGTGCGGTAGGTGCCGTGGGCGGCCTCGTCGGTGCGCTTGACCACGGGGAACGTTTCCAGGATGTGGTCTACGTCGTCGCGTCCCACTCCGTAGAGATGGAAGAGTGCCGCATCCAACTCTGCGCGCAGGTGGTTACGGCGGCCCTCGTCCCAACGGAACGGACCTCCGTAGTCTCCGAGGTCTCTGGCGAACGGGGCCAAGTCCGAGGCTGTGTAGCTAAGCTCTAGAACTCGTGAAGTCAGCCAATTACCCACCGTCTGATCGGCTTGCCAGGGAATTGTCGTCTCGCGGCTTCCTGGACTAAGGATCGGCAGTTGGCGCATGACAAAATACTTGAGGTGTGTGCCGCCCACCTTCTGTCGTGCGATGTAGTCCACGACGAACGACGCCATGGCTGCCAGTAGCGTTACGGCAGCCAACGCACCGGCCGCGGGCAACGCCAGCAAGGTTCCTCCCTCGAATGCTGCGTTGATGCGGGTGGCAGTGGCGATAAGGGTGCGGGCGTCTGTTCCTCGGCAGATGTCACGCCAGCCGATGAACCATTCGTAACTCCAATCCTTCTGTGCCAGCCGTGAAGCCACCCCCGGCTCCTTCACCGGGTTGCCCTTCCGGTCCTGCTTGCCGGTGAACACGTCGAACTCCGGCACCCAGTACCGCGGCATCGGCGCGAACTCGGGGTCGTCGTGCTGCTCCGGGGTCACCCGGGGCAGCGTGCCCATGTTGGCCTGGGCCTCGGTCTGGCCCTCGTACGTGCCGAGGCGGTGGTCGAAGTGATGCAGCATCTTCGCCTCGTACAGCGGGAGGTACCGCTGGCCGTCCCGCTCGAAGACATTGCCGTTCAGGGTCCAGCCCTCGGCCGCCAACTGGTCCTGCGTGCGGAACAAGTGGGAGTCGTTGGACATGTCGAACATCCTCATGAACGACAGGCCCCACGGGTTGTCCTCCGGGTCCCCCTCCCTGATCAGCACCGGCACCCGGCGGTAGATCCCCAGCGTGATCTCCGCGTCCCGCCGGGACCGGAACACCGGCAGCGTCCCCGTGTTGGGGTTGACCAGCAGGATCTCTTCCGGCGGCATCGCGAAGCGGCGGCTCGGCAGGTCCTCCATGTAGCGCGTGCCGAAGGCGAACGACGCCTCCCGCACCCGTTCCTTGCGGCCCGCGACCGTCAGCAGGCAGAAGCGGACGCGGTGGTCCACCGCCCGGCTCAGCAGGAACGCCTCGTTCTCGAAGTCCAGGAAGGACGCCAGCCGCGCGCTGCGCACCAGGTCCGAGAAGAACGGCGCCGTCGTCGCGTCCGTGGCGATGCCCGTCGGCAGCACCAGGCCGAAGCGGCCGTGCGGGGCGATGCCGAGGGACGCCGCCTCGGCGAACACCGCGTACGTGTTGACGTCGCCGCGGCCGGCGAGCGGGAAGCGGCCGGAGTCGCGCAGCAGGTGGCTCGCGCCCTCCGCCTGGCGCTTGGCCGCGGCGAAGTCCGTCAGCAGGGTCCGCTCGGCCGGTTCCTCGCTCGTCGCCAGCGCCTTGATCAGCCGCTCGCGGGCCGCCTTGTTCGGCGCCGTGGCGATCTTCTCGCTGCGGGTGGCGAAGAACTCCTGCTCCTGGAGCTTGACCCGCTCCCACGGCGGGTTACCCAGCACACAACTGAAGCCCCCGCCCCACCGCGTCCGCTCGTCCACCCCCGACGTCGGGCCGTCCGCGTCCTCTGGCACCGAGAACACCTCGGGGAACTCGAGGTGCCAGTGGAAGAACCGGTATTCGTTCCGCAGCCGGGCGACCGCGTCCTTCGTCCCCTCCGGCAGCTTCTTCCAGCCGTCCGCCCGCAGGCTCAGCAGCCCTTCCAGCGTCAGCGGCGGCGGAGCGGCCTCAGGGGTCTTCTCCCAGACGAACGCGGCGCACCACGCATCGGCCAGTTCCCGTTCCCGCACGTAGTCCGAGTCGGGGTCGCGGGTCAGCGCCACGTACGCGTCCCGCTGCTCGTGGACGTACTCCAGCTTGTCGTTCCGCGCCGCCGTGATGTCCGCCGCGGCGCGCGCCAGCTTCGCGTTGGAGGACGCCAGCGCCGTCGCCGACCCGAACAGCTCGCCCTGGTGGACGCCGGCCAGGCGGGCCTTCCAGGCGTCCCGCTCGGCCTTGTTGCGCTTCTTCAGCGCGGCGACCCACTTCTTGTCGTCGCCCTCGATCACCTTGAAGGCGTCGTCGGGGAGGCCCTCGGCCAGCAGCTTGGGCGTGGCGCCCACCAGGCCGTTGCCGTGCTTGATGTGCGCGTCGAGGAAGCTGAGCGGTTTGCCGGGCTCCAGGGACTCGATCCACAGCGACACCTTGGCCAGTTCCACGGCCATCTCGTTGAGGTCGACGCCGTAGATGCACCGGCCGATCACGTCCCGCAGCGCCGTGCGGGTCGCCTCCGCGCTCGGCTCGGGCGAGTCCGTGCGCACCGCGGCCAGCCGCTTGGCGATCCGGCGGGCCGCCGCCACCAGGAAGTGGCCCGAGCCGCAGGCCGGGTCGCAGACCGTCAGCCGCAGCAGCGCGGCCTCCTGCTCCTCCCGGGTCGCGCCCGACTTGACGGCGTCGTCTATCACCGGGTCCAGGGCCGAGTCGAGCAGGCAGTCGATCAGCGATGACGGCGTGTAGTACGAGCCGGTCGTCTTGCGCTCGTTGCCGGCGAGGGTGCGCAGCTCGAAGGAGTTGGCCGCCGGGTCGAAGCGGGGGACCAGCTCCAGCAGGGACTCGTAGATGGAGCCCAGTTCCTCCGCGCCCAGGTGGCGGTAGTCCACCCGGCGCGGGCGGTTCAGCTTGGGGTCGATCACCACGGACAGGGCCCGCACCGCCGTGAACAGCGCCTCGTTCGGCAGTTCCAGGCCGTCCAGGACGGCGTCCGCCTCCGAGCGCTCGAACAGACCGCCCAGGCCGGGCAGGCCGATCTCGGGCCGGCCGCCCTCCCGGCCCAGGCCCTCCAGGACCAGGCGCAGGGCGTGCCACTGGTCGCCGTGCGGGCCGCCGGTGCGGCGGATGGCGGTGCGGCGCAGGCGGGCGGTGGAGAAGTACTTCTCGTAGCGTTCGCGGGCGTCGTCCGGGGCGTCCGGCGGGATCAGCAGGCCCCGGTCCTCGGCGACGAAGAGGAACAGCAGGCGGTAGACCAGGTTGAGGAGCGCCGGGTGCATGGCGCGGACCGTCACCTCGGACTCGTCCAGCCGCCGCCGGAAGTCCACGTTGTCCCGGTGCTGGATGAAGCCGGTGCCCAGGATCACCAGGGCTTTCTCCACCCCCTTGCGGAGCTGCTCCATGGCGCGGGTGCCGCTGGCGATCGCCTCCGTGCGCCACCGCTCCAGCCAGCAGCTTGCCGCGCCGCCGTCGCCGTGCGCCTCGAAGCGGGAGCGGTGCGTCAGGCGCCACAACAGCAGGAAGTCGGCGAAGCGGTCGCCCTCGAAGATCGCCTCGACATCGAACTCGACGTACGCCGAACCGACCATGGACGTCGAGTCGCGCAGCAGGCGCAGCAGCCGGCCGTTGGACAGCAGGCCCCACAGGGTGTCCGCGCCGCTGCGGTTCAGGTACTCCTGGAGCAGCGACTGCGGGGCCGGGCCGGGAAGGGTGGAGGACCTGCGGTCCAGGTCGACGTTCCAGCCGGTCAGGTGGACCGGCACGGCCTGCCAGGAGTGGCTGACCTCGAACCGCTTCTCGCCGTCCGCCGACGGCAGGCCCCCGGCCGGGGCGTCGGGCAGGCGGCCGTAGCCGAGCTGCTCGAACAGGGGCAGCAGCCAGCGCTCGACGGTGACGCCGACCGCCGCGATGCCCTCGTTGTCGAGGGCGCCGTCCTTGGCGAGCGAGTCCCGGTAGGCCGTCCACACGCCCTTCAGGTACGCCCAGGAACGCTCGGCCGCGTCCCGGACCGTGTCGTCGGCCGCGAACAGGCCGTAGTCCTTCGGCTGGGCGCCCGGCACGTCCTTGCCGTCGCGGACACGGGTCAGCATGTCCGGCGGCAGCAGGCCGCCCACGGTGAGGACGGAGTCGGTGACGATGGTCTTCGCGAGGCTCATCAGCGGGCTTCCCCGTTCGTGGTCGTGCCGTCGAGGACGGGGACCGGGAGGTAGTGGTACACGCCGAGGACGTCGGGGCGGCCCTGGACGTCCACGCGCAGGCCCCGGCGCGCCGGGCCGGTCGCGCCGCGCACGTCGCGGAAGGCGCCGCGCACCCGGCGGTGCGAGTCGAGGAGACGGGCCGCGAGCTGTTCGCCGCGCTCCTCCAGCGTCGGCATCAGCGACTCCAGGGAGCCGAGAATGCTCTCGATGCGCTCCTGGGCGAAGGCGCGGTCGGTGTTCTGGGCGGCCCGTGCCTCCAGCAGGGCGACCGCCTCGTCCTCCGGCAGCCAGTCGGGGTTCGCCGCCGACCCCCGGAAGGCCAGCAGCCGGGCGTCCTCGGCGAGTTGCTGCCGGAGCACGCCGTCCCGGCCGGGCAGCGAGAGCTGGAAGCGGTAGCGGACCAGGAGCAGCGTGGTGCGCTTGGCCACGGCCGTCGTGCGGACCACTCCGCAGCGGCGGGCCGGCCGCTGCCACTGGTCCATCCGGTCGTCCAGCGCCGCGTCGAGCACGAAGCGGGCCACCGACGCCACCACCGGGTCGGTGCGGGTCAGGGCGACCTCGCCGCGCGGGGCGGTCGGGGCGTCGTGGAAGGCCACCGGACGGGGGTGGCGCGGGCCCAGGAGCGTGGCGAAGGCGTCCCGCAGGGGAGCCGGCAGCGCCTCGGAGTTCATCGTGAAGCCGTCCGGCTCTCCGGGCAGGGAGCCGGGGACGCCGCGCAGGGCCGTGAGGGCGTGGCGGGTGAAGCGGCGCACCTCCTCGCCGGTGCCCAGGGAGGCCCGCACCTCGGCGACCTCCTGCGCCACCTCGTCGCGCTTGATCGCGTTCTGCGCGTACCGGGAGCGCGAGGCCTTCTCACGCTCGGCGGCGCTCTGCCAGGCCTCGTGCAGCTCGGCCGTCCGCCGGCCGGCCGGCGACTCCACCGCGAACAGGCCCTCCTGCTCGTACTGCGGGCGCTCGCCGCGCAGGATCAGGCCCTCCAGCACCGCCTGCATCACGTTCTCCGAGGAGTCCGGCACCGGCACCGAGATGCCGGTCGCCTTGCGGATCCGGGCGTGCTTGCGCAGCAGGACGTCCAGCACGATGCCGTCGATCGCGTTGTCCGAGCCGTACAGCGTGACCGCCTTGACGACGTCCCGGCGCTGCCCGAAGCGGTCGACGCGGCCCTCCCGCTGCTCGTGCCGGGTCGGGTTCCAGGCGAGGTCGTAGTGGACCACCGCGTCGAAGCTCTCCTGGAGGTTCACGCCCTCGGACAGGCAGTCGGTGGCGACCAGGACGCGGCGCTCCGGGGGCGCCTCGCCGTCCTCGTCCTCCTCCGTCAGCGCGGCGATACGGGCGATGCGCTGGTCGGGGGAGAGCTCGCCGGTGACCGCCTCGACGGCGTACGCCTTCTTCCCGGGCGCGCCCTTCCTGCCCTTCCCACCCTTGTTGAGGGCCGCGTCGAGGTGCTCCTTGACGTACTCGGCGGTGGAGATGAAGCGGCAGAAGACGATCGGGTTGTAGCCCTCGTCCAGCAGCTCCCTCACCGTGTCGATGAGCTGCTTCAGCTTGCGGTCCTTCGCAGGCCCCTTGAGCGCCTCGGCCCTCTCCGCCATGGCCAGCAGCCGGGCCCTGTCCTCCTCGACGAGGGCCGTCGCGTCGGAGGCAGCGGCGCCGGGGGCGAGCAGCGCGCCGGGGACGGCGTCCGCGGACTCCGCCGCCTCGTCGTCGGCCGGGTCGGTGACCGTCCGGCTGCCGATGGCGTCGGCCTCGGTCACCGAGTCGGCGTCCTGCACACCGGCCCGCGTGTGGAGGGTCTTGCGCACGGCCGCCGGGGAGGAGCCCAGGGCGCGCAGCAGGGCGAGCGCCGACCACCAGCGGATGCGCTGCTGGAGCGCGCCGTCCGCGCTGCGGACGGTCTCCCGGGCGTAGGAGAGCACCTCCTCCAGCAGGCGACGGTATTCGGGGTGCAGGGTGTAGTCGTCCTCCCGGGACTTGCGGTCGCTGGGGAAGTTGGCGTCCTCGCGGAAGTCGTCCCGGATGTCGGCGCGGCGGCGCTGCACGAAGTGCTGCGCGAGCAGGTCGCGGCCCGCCTGCCGGTCCAGACTGATCGTCTCCAGCCGCTCGTCCAGCAGCCCCAGCAGGTTGCGGAAGGGCTCCTCCTTGCCGCTGTGCGGGGTCGCCGTCACCAGCAGCAAGTGGCGGTTCGGGTCGTCGGCCAGTGATCGCAGCAGGGTGTACCGCTGCTGGCGCTGCTGCCGGGCGCCGCCCTGGCCGGTGTCCGCGACGCACGTGTGCGCCTCGTCGACGATGACCAGGTCGGGACAGTTCTTGATGAAGTCGTCCCGGTGCCGGGGGGACTTGATGAAATCGGTCGACACGACGTAGTTGCGGTCGGGGCGGAACACCGACTGGCCGTACAGGCGGCTGCGCTCCAGCCGGCCGATCGTCGACGCCAGGACCAGCTCGGCGTCGATGCCGAACTTCCCGCGCAGCTCCGCCCGCCACTGCTCGGCCAGCGCCGGACTGCACAGCACCACCAGGCCGCGGGCGTCGCCCTGGGCCAGCAGCTCGGCCGCGATCAGGCCGGACTCGACCGTCTTGCCGATGCCGACGTCATCCGCGATCAGCAGCCGCACGGTCTCCTGGCGCAGCGCCATCAGCAGCGGCACCAACTGGTACGGGCGCGGTTCCACGGAGATGCCGGCCAGCGAGCGGAACGGGCCGGCGCTGGAACGGAAGCCGATGCGCAGGGCGCTGCGCAGCAGCCCGGCCGCCGCCTGGTCGCCCAGGTCGGACGGGCTGGGCGGGGCGAAGCGGGCGTGCTCGACCGTCTCCAGGGCGGGCAGCACCCCGGCGATGTCGTCGTCCGTGCCGCCCAACGGGCGCAGGACGAGCAGCTCGGGGGTGGAGTCGGGCAGGACGACCCACTCGCGGCCGCGCGCGTGCACGAGCGACCCGACCGCGAACTCCCGGCTGCCGTCCCGGGCGGGAGCGGCGGTGGTGGGCGGCGTCATCGGCGGACCTTTCGGAAGAGACGTACGAAGAAGAGGAGTGAGGGGCGCGGTCAGTCGTCGCCGGCGCCGAACACCGAGCCGTACCTGCGGGCGATCTCGGACCAGTCGTCGTCGTGGCGGAAACGGATGACCTCCCACCCGTCGTCGTACATCCGCTCCTGCGCGTCCTCGTCGCGCTGCGCCTGCACCTCCGAATCGTGGTGCGGGCCGTCGATGAAGACCGCGACCGGGCCCACCTTCGTCTGGTACACGAAGTCCGGGCGGGACAGGGCGCTGGAGACGAAGTACTGCTGCTTGTCGGGCAGCCGCAGTCCGTTGCGGGTCAGGAACGCCACGAACCTCTGCTCCAGCGTGCTGTCGGCACCGTCCAGCAGCGCCTGCGCGTGCTCGTCGCGGGAGACGCCGGGGACGGTCCCGGCGACCCGGGCGCCGGCGAAGCGCAGCAGCAGGTCCCGTACCAGCTTGCGGTCGATGACCTGGTGGTCGCGCTGGTTGCCGAACGACAGCAGGCAGTCGTAGCAGCCCATCTCGCAGGCGGGGCCGCCCTTGTCGGTGCCGTCCGCGTGGAAGTGGGCGATCTCCAGGGCGCGGGCGGCGGCACGGCGCAGGGCGTCCGGCTCGGCCTGGAGGCGGCGCAGCACACCGGCGCCGCCCTCGGCGCTCTCGATGAACAGGATGCGGTCGCGCGGGCCGTCGTAGGGCGGCAACTGCTCGGTGTCCAGCTCGCCGTCCTCGAGCTGGAACTCGGCCTCGATGCCCCGCTCCAGCGCGTACTGGAGGGTCACCGCCACGTCCGGGGCGACCTTCTCGGCGAGCTGGAGCACGAGGATGTTGCGGGTGTCCTGGACGTAGGGGACCACCGGGACCTTGCGGTCGGCCTTCTCCGCGCTCTCCAGGCCCTCCTGCTCCTCGGAGGTCTGCTTGCCCGGCTTGTCCTGGTCCTTCTTGGCGTCCAGCCACTTGCCCTCGACCGGGTCCAGCCAGAAGCCGGAACGCTGCCTGCTGCGGCGGTAGCCAAGGTTGGTCAGGCGAACCGTCGCGCTGTCGCCGTAGGTCAGCGCGGCGAGCGAGGCGCCGTCGGCGTCGCGGGCGGCCGCGTTCAGGGAACCGTCGCGCTCGCCGTGCTTGTTGAACTTGTACGACACCTCGACGACATAGCCGGTGCGCTGCCGCTCCTCCTCGTCGGAGGAGATGCGGTCCCGGCGCCTGGTGAAGACCGTGCGCAGCTGGAGCAGGTTGTACCGGGACTCCGTCAGCTCCGAGCCGCAGGAGTCGCAGGTGCTCTCGAGCTGTTCGCCGACGTGCAGGTAGCCGCAGCGCTCGCACACCTTGGCCTCTTCGGTCTGCAGGTCCCCCGCGGCGCTGGTCGGAAGCTGGACGCGATCCACCTGGAACCGGCTGCCCTCGTGGTAGATGAAGGCGCCCGGACCGAACTCGCGGATCGCGATGAAGCGGGAACGCTGGAGGTAGTCGCCGTCCCGCCCGCCGCGCGCGGCCCGGCCCGTGCCGGGGATGAACGCGGCCAGTGGCAGCCGGGGGAAGGAGTAGCCCGGAAGGAACCCCTCGGAGGCCAGGTAGCGGTACGGCGTGAAGTCCGACAGCGGGCTGTTGCCGCCGGTGTCCTCGTTCTTCAGCAGCTTGAGCTGGGTCTCCGCCTGGTGCCGACGGCGCTCGGCCTGGGCGGAGGCGTCCTTGTTCAGGGTGTTGTCGAGGATGCGCCGGTGCTGGACCTCCCGCTCCTTCAGCGCCTTGCGGAACAGCTCCTCCCAGCGGCCCAGTGCCTTCTTGAACCTCCCCGGCGCCTTGTCGACGGTCCGCTCCAGCCACCGCTCGTCCCACCACGAGGTGTCGGCGAGGCGGTCCGCCGACTCCTTGAGGACCGCGGTGGCCCGGCGCAGCGCACGCCGCTGGGCGGCAGGATCCTGGATCTGCTCGAGCACGTGCGGGAACAGCCGCAGCGACGGCGCCTCACCGGCTGCGTCCAGGATGTGCGGGATGCGCTTGCCCAGCTCCAGGCCCGTCTCGGCGAGCCAGATGGCGTGGACGTGCGAGCGGACCAGGTCCTCGTTGGCGAGGTCCAGCCGGGGCGGGGCGACGACGCCCGAGACCATCTCGTTCGACCGGCGGAAGTAGTACTGGTCGTGGCTGTTGCCCGTGGCGCAGTACGTGGTGACCAGCGCGGGCTGGCCCGACCGGCCGGCGCGACCGCTGCGCTGCGCGTAGTTCGCCGGGGTCGGCGGGACGTTGCGCATCGCGACCGCGTTCAGGCTGGCGATGTCGACACCCAGCTCCATGGTGGGGGAGCAGTACAGCAGGGGCAGCTTGACGCCCTCACGGAAGTCCTCCTCGCGCTCTTCGCGGACCTCCGTGGGCACCTGGGCGGTGTGCTCCCGGGCGACCAGGCCGGCGAGCGTCGAGGCGACCTCCTTGTAGAGGTTCTTGAAGAACGGGTTCACACGCGGGCCGCGGTCCCTGCCGTAGGTCCGGCGCACCCGGTCGACCGCGCCGAACTCGTCGTCGCGGGCCGTCCACACCACCGCCGTGTGGTTGATGCGGTAGCCGGGCTCCTCACCGCGCCCGGTGGGCACCTCGGTGAGCAGCCCGGCCTCCGCCAGCACGTCCGCCAGATCGACGATCACCTGCTGCGTCTCGGCCATGTCCAGCGGACGCCCCAGCGCCGGGAACTGGCCCGGCCTGCGCAGGAACCGGCCGAAGCCGGCCCGGGCGGTGACGTTCAGCTCGGTGCGCGCGCGGTTCGGGCGCCCTGGACGGACGTACGCGGTACCGGGCGGCGGCGGAGTGCGCTCCGTCTCGGCCAGCCCCCAGGCGTCGTTCAGCATGTACGACACCTTGCGCAGCTCGTCGAAGTCGGCCTGCTCGAAGGTGGGGAAGTCCACCGCGCGCACGCGCCGCAGCTCGTCGAAGAAGATCCGGGCGAGCTCCGCGCGCTTGCCGGAACCGGCGGTCCGCAGCGGTCCGCAGGCCTTCGCCCACCGCTCCTCGTCCTCGGTGATCTCCCGCAGGTCCGCGTACTCCAGCCGCAGCAGACCGGTCTGCTCCAGGTTGGGCATGGTGACCCGCCAGCCGCGCTCCAGGTCCAGGTACAGCCGGTACTCGACCACCTTGGTCAGGGCGCGCAGGGTGCGCTTCGCCTGATGGGAGGCCTCCTTGGGATTCTTGGAATAGTTCTGCGGCCGCAGGCCCAGCTTGGTCACCACGGCGGGCGCGAGTTCCTCGTGCAGCAGCCCGTCCTCACCGGCCTCGACCATGGCCTGGTAGAGGGCGCCCCGCAACTGGGTGACCAGGACGAAGTCGTTGAAGTGACCCGCCTGGAGGCTGGCGTCCTGCCGGTTGTCGACGAAGGTGAGCAACTTGCGGGCGTCCTCGTCGAGTTCGTCCGCCGGGAGTTCCTTCAGGTGGCGCACGATGCTGGAGCTGATGAGGGAGGTCGCCGTGGAGCGGCCCTCGCGGTCCATCGTCATCAGCTTGCCGAAGTCGTTGCCGCGCGGGGACTCGTAGCTCACCCCGCAGTTGAGGCAGAACATGAACGGCATGGGAATGTAGGCCGCGTACAGGCCCTGCCCGCGGTCGACGACCGATCCGTCGGGCTTGACCCACACCGGCTGCGGCACCCGCTTGCGCCGGCTGTCGGCCAGTACCTGGGCACCGCCCTTCTTGTCGTCCGTCACGATCCAGCTGTCCGGGAAGCGCTGGGCGTCGATCGCCTTGCCGGTGTCGTCGGGCCACGGGTGCTCGGCGCTCACGTACAGGTAGCCGTTGTCCTCGTCCTCCTCGGTGCGCGGCCGGAAGGCGAGGGGGCCGTCCTTGCGCTCCTCGCGGGCGACGGTCAGGTACTCCTGGCCGCACTCCCGGCAGAAGGACAGCGGAAGCAGGATCTTGTCCTTGGCGCCGGGCACCCGAAGCTGGTAGGTGCGGCTGATGTGCCGGGTCTCCTCGGCCTCCAGCGACACGTACACCGAGTTGCCCTTGGACAGGAACTGGTGGAGCCGGAAGGCGAACAGCGGCCGGCCGGTCTCGTCGTTCTTTGCCTGTGAACCGGCGTGCAGCGTGTCGCGGATGGCCGCGACGCAAGCCTCGTACGACTCGCTGGTGCGCTCGGCGAGTTTGCGGGCCGCCTTCTCCACCGTCGTGGGCTCGGCCCGGACGAGAGTCCCCGCGTCCGGACCCTTGGTGAGCGTGTGCAGGCCGAACTCGGTCTCGATCCAGCAGGCGAGCGGGTCGTCCTTGAGGACGTCGTACTCCGTCGAGGGCGCGTTCGCCCCGATTCGCTCCGTCAGTTCGGCGTCGGTCGGCTCGTGGTCGCGGGTGGCGCGCACCAGCGTTTCGCCCACCACGCGGTCCGGCGTGACCTCGGCGGCGAAGAGAGTGGTCGCGACGTCGGCGACGTCTTGGCGCCGCTCCTGGAGGGTGCCCTTGCTGGACATCGTCGCCGACGTGCCGACGACCTGGAGGTCCGGTGCGGCGCAGGCGTCGCGGACCCGGCGCACCAGCAGTGCGACGTCCGCGCCCTGCCGGCCGCGGTAGGTGTGCAGTTCGTCCAGGACCAGGAACTTCAGGCCCTCGGCCGCCCGCATCAGGGCCTTGCGCTCGCGGGGCCGGGTGAGCATGAGTTCCAGCATCACGTAGTTGGTGAGCAGGATGTCCGGCAGTTCCTTGAGGATCCGCTCGCGCTCGTCCTCCTTCTCCTGTCCGGTGTAGCGCTCGAACGTGACCGGCTCCTTGCCCTCCCCGTAGCCGTGGCGCAGGAACTTCTCCAGCTCGAACCTCTGGCTGTTGGCCAGGGCGTTCATGGGGTACACGATGATCGCCTGAATGCCGGAGGCGGTGCCCTCCTGCTTGGCCCGCAGCACCTGGTTCACGATCGGCACGATGTAGCCGAGGCTCTTGCCGGAGCCCGTGCCCGTGGTCAGGACGTAGCTGCCGCCGGCACGGGCGGCCTCGATGGCATCCCGCTGGTGCCGGTGGAAGGCGATGGGCCGGCCCTGCTCGAGGGAGCCGTCCTTCTCCTTGTCCACGCGGAAGATCCGCTCGCACTCCGGGTGCAGCAGTCCCTCCCGCACGAGCTGGGTCACCGTGCCCCCGGGAGCGAAGCTCGGATTGAGCGACAGCCACGGGTCGGGCCACTGGTCGCCCTGGACGAGCGCCTCGTCGACGGTGTTCTGGATGCGGTCGTTCTTCACGAGGACGGAACTGGTGGTGAAGGACCGGTAGTCGGCGATCAGCTGCTCGTGCACCTTGAAGACGTCCACAAAACCCTCACTCAATCCGCGCCGACCTGCGCGTTCACCGTACCGGGTGAGGTAGGGGCGGCGGGCCGCAATGGTATGGCTTCCCATGCCATCACATTCTGTGAACTGAGTCAACGGATTGGATTTTTGGGATGTGTGAACTGCCCTTGAGGGGGGTGTCGTGCCCCCTCGTGTATGACAGTGGCACACTCAGTCACCTATGGACATCGGAACGCTCATCGCCAAGCGATACCGCATCAAGAGCCCCATCGGCCACGGCGGTATGGGCCAGGTGTGGATGGCGGACGACGAACACCTGGGCCGAGGCGTCGCCGTCAAGACGATGACTCCCAGTGGCGGGCTGACTGCTCGGCAGGTCGCGCAGGACGCGGCCCGCTTCGAGCGCGAGGCAAAGGCGGTCGCCAGGCTCGACCACACCGGCCTCGCCGCGGTGTACGACCTGGGTGTCGAGACCGGCACGCACTACCTGGTCATGCAGTACGTCCAGGGACTGGATCTCGCGGACTATATCGCGGAGCACGAGAGGCTCAGCCTCGAGGAGGCCGCGGCCGTCGGGGCGCAGATCTGTTCGGTGCTGGCCGCCGCACACACTCGGGGCGTCGTCCACCGGGACCTCAAACCGGGCAACGTGCGCATCCGCACCGACGGCGTGGTCAAGGTGCTGGATTTTGGTGTCGCCGCCATCCTCGACGCGGACACCAAGCTCACCACGACCGGAGAACGGCTCGGCAGCCTCCAGTACATGGCGCCGGAACAGGTGCTGGGCGAGCCCGTGGACCGGCGCACGGACCTCTATGCCCTCGGCTGCCTGATCCACGAAATGCTGACCGGCCGACCGGTTTTCGAGCACGAGTCACCGCTGATGGTGCCGGGCCTGCATACCGAGGCCACGCCTGAACCGCTGCGTGCGCTGCGGCCAGAGGCCCCGAAGGACGTCGAAAGTCTGATCCTGGAGCTCCTCGCCAAGAAACCGGAAGACCGCCCCGCACACGCGGGTGAGGTGTACCGGCGTCTCGCCGCTCACCTGCCAGCGCCCGAAAACCCGGAGCGGGCCCTGGTGCCCTGGACCGAGGCCGATCCGTGCCGGCCGTTCCGATTCCCCATGGCACCGGACGCGCGGCCCGTCCGCCAGTGGGCCAGGGAGGCGGACGGGGCGCAGTAGCGGGCCGGGCCTCAGCGCGGCTCGGTCTCCTTCAACTCTTCCTCAGGGGCGGGCTGCGCCGGGATGACCAGAGCGAGCTGCTCCCAGTCCGCCTCCTCCGGATCGGGAGCCGTCTCGACGCCCGGTGCCGCCCCCGTGTCCGGGTCGGCGTCGGCGACGGAGTCGTGGGCGTCGTCGCTGTCCCCGCCGTCCTCGCTCTGGGTCGGCAGCACGTACTCCTGGGCGAGCCCCGCGAGGTGCAGGGGCAACGGCAGGCTCAGCGCGTCCGGCAGGTCGGGGGCCTGCCGAAGCTGGTGCGCGGCGAGCGCGAGCGCCTCAGGAAGGTCACCGTCGCCGGGGTGGCACCCCAGAACGGCGATCTCCACCAGTCCGGGGTTCCACGCGGCCTTGTCCGTGTCGATGGTCACCTTGCCCTTGGTATTGACGCGGGGCGCCAGCTTGTCGGCGGCCACCGACAGCTTGAAGGTGCGGGCCTTGGGTGTGGTGGACCAGAAGACGCGGGCCTCGTCGGGGTCCGCGGCCGGGTCCGTCCACAGGTGGGCGGCCAGGCCATTGGGGCCGCCAGGGTTCACGCCCCACCACTGGGCGGTCTCCCGGTTGCGCGCCGTACGCACCCGCACCAGCCGCAGGTCCGGATCCAGGCGGCGCGCGGGGGCGTGGCCGTCGCGGAACTTGTCCGCCACCACGGTGCCGTCCTGCAGCCACGTCCAGTGCGAGCGCATGTTCTGCCCGTGGGCCAGCAGCACGGTCGGCGTACCGCGCAGCGTGCGGCGCACCCGCTGGAGCCACTCCTCGGTCTCCCGACGTTGCTGAGCCATGTCCGCCCACCAGGACGGCCGGTTCACCGGGGCCTCGCCGTCGCGCGGCGCGGGGCCGAGGTCCTTGGGTACCTCGCACTGCCTGGTCAACTTCAGCAGCATCACCGGGTACGGCACCCAGGCACGCGCCTCGTCGTCCCAACCCTCCACCCGGGCCAACCCCTCACCGGAGGGCTCCGGCGTGACCAGCACGGCGACGGGCACATGCCCTGCCCACCGGGTGCGGCTGCGCCGGTTCTTGCGCACCATCCACACCGCCGCGTACCGCAGGCCGCCGGGCAGGTGTTCACCGAGGCTGTGCTCGGGGTGGACCCGCACACCCAGCTGTCGCAGTCCGTCGTCCCAGGCCTTCGCCGCCCGGAACTCCTTGTTCTTCTCGCTGTTGTAGCCCTGGGCCTTCTTCGGCACGGCCATGAACTGCGTGAGCACGCAGGCGTCCGCGCAGCCCAGCCGCAGCGCGAACTTCGCGTCGTGGCCGGGGGACGAGAAGTCCTTGGCCCGGTCGATCTCCACCAGGGCGAGCGTGGGCGCGGGTGAGGAGACGCCCTCCTCGGCAAGGAAGGCCGTCATCTCCCGGCGGCGATCGCGGATCGCCGTGGTGACCGTGGCCCGGGAGTGCCGGGTCCCCTCCGGCAGGGCGAGGTCCTGGCCAAGGGAGCGGGAGAGCCTGCGGCAGCGCAGGCGCACGGTGAGCTCGGGGGACTCCCACTGAAGGACCACCGTCCCGTCATAGGCCTCCTCGGCAGCCGGCGCGCCGCCGTCACCCTTGAGATCGAGGTGCGTGACGAGCGCGTTGACCGCGGTGTCCCGCATCACCGGGGTCTGCCACAGCAACCGCGCCTCCAGGGTGGGGAGTTCGCCCGGGGCGAGGTCCTGGGGCAGATGGCGCAGCGCGAACGCCGTGCCGTGCCGCCGGGCCTGGGCGCGCCTGCGCTCCTCCTCGGCCTTCGCCGGTTCCTTGGAGGGTTCCTGGCGGGGGTTGCCGGGCGTGCTGCCCGACAGGCGGGTGCGCGCCAGCGCGGGCACCGGCTCCAGCTGTTCCGGAAGTGCCTGCAGTGCCCATTCCACGATCTTCGAGCGCTGGTCGGTCATCAGGCCGGCTCCGACCTCGTGCGTCCCCATGGCCGTGCTGTAGAGGACGGCCGCGCGCATGTCGTCCGCGAGCCAGCCGGCCGGGTCGGTGAGGATGGCGTCGGCGTCCGGGAACGACTCCGTGAGGGACATGTTCCGCAGCATCCCGGTGGGCCCGCCCCCGACCCAGTCATACCCACCGCGGCTCCAGGCGAGCCGCGCCACGGCGAACCGGTCGCTCGCCGGTGCTCCGGGCAGCCACGGCACCCGCGGGCGCAGCAGCACCGTGGTGCGGCGGCCGAACGGCAGGTACAGCCGCCTCGTCCTGGCACTCACCCGGGTCGCGTACCGGCGGATATGACTGTGCACATGGAAGCGGGGCAGCGGGTCGAACGGCACCGTCTGCAACGTGATGTTCAGAACGACGGAGAACCATTCGGAACCCCGGCTCCCCTCGAACTCCACCGCCTGCGAGACGAGTTCGGCGCCCCGGTCCATCGGGCCGCGCGGCATCGCCCGGAAACGGAGCCGCCCGCCCCCGAAGTCGTAGGGCTCCAGGGAGAGGATCCGCCGGGCCAGCCAGTCGGTGGACAAGTGGAACTGGCGCGGCTCCGGCGCGGCCGTGCCACCGTCGGTGGGCCGCTCCTGACGCAGCAGCTCGACCGGTACTCCTTCCTGCCACCGGGGCGGGTTCTCCAGCAGCGCCGAGCGGGCCTCGGACAGCAGCGAGCGGAACTCGGGCTCCGGCCGCAGGTCCTTCAGCCAGGTGGCGAGAAGCCCCCTGAACGCCACGTCGGGCAGCGGATCGGGCACGTCCTCGGGGGCGTACAGCCAGAAGTCCCGGCCCTCCCCGCGGTGGCGGTTGGGACGGGGCCGCACCAGGACGTCGGGGGCGAGCGCCTGCACGACCTGGTCCATACGGAACGTGGGCACCCTCTCCAGCGGCTTGTCACGACCCGCGTTGCACAGAGCCAGCAGCGCCCCGGTCCACTCCTCGGGAAAGGACAGCGCGCGGTACCGCTCGACCACCGAGGCGTCCGAGGAGACGGGACGTGCGGCGGCGGTGCGGATGGAGTCGTAAGGGCGAGCCATGGGCCGGTCCTCTCTGGTGAAGGTCAGGACGTGCGGTGTTCGATCTCGCGCAGCGCCTTGTACAGCGGCGCGTATAGCAGCCGGGCGACCGCGGGGTCCGCCGGATCGGGGCAGTCGGGCGGCGGCGCGCCCTCCGCGAAGTAGGGGGCGAGCACGTCCCGCAGACCGGTCAGCAGGCCGTCCTCCCGCGGCAGCGGCGCCGCCGCGGCGCCGGGTGAGAGCAACTCGGCCGTACGCGGCGCGAACCGGGCATCCACGAAGACCACGCGGGCGGGCACCCCGCCCCGCACCAGACGGCCGATGACCTGCCAGATCGTCACCAGCTGGTCCCAGGCGAAGGACGTCTTCTCGTGGTCGGACAGGCGGGAGTAGATGTAGCGGCGGGACAGCAGCCGGCGCCACTCGGCGCGCGCCACGTGCCGGAAGGCCCGCCCGGCCGCGTCCAGGTCCGTCGCGGCCATGACCAGTTTGCCGAACGTGCCCTGCGGCAGCCCGGGTTCGTCGCGGGCGAAACGGGCCGCCCAGTCGTTGATCGCGAACACGGCCAGCGAGAGGTCGTCCGGGCGCGGATGCGGCCGGGCGAGGAACAAGGCCGTGCCGAAAGCCGCGTTGCGCTGGGCGTTGAGGATGTTGTGCCCGCGTTCCACCGCCATCAGCGGGGCCACGAGGATCTCCGCCGTGGAGTCCTGGGCGAACGTGGCGAGATCACCCCGGCGCAGCGCCGTGACCCGCTCCGCTTCCGGCTTAGGCGGTGCCGAGCCGCGTACGGCCTGTTCCAGGTCCGCGTCGTCGGCGGCCAGCACCCGCACGCGGCCGTGCCAGCGCTCCATCTCGTGCAGGACCTCCGCCGCGGTGTGCGCCTCCTTGTAGCTGCCCACCAGGAGGATCGCCCGGCGCCGGCGGCTGTCGGCGACCCTGGCCAGTTCCTGCTCCAACGGGCTCGGGGCACCGCCCCGGCCGGGCGACCCGAGCCGGCTGACCATCGCCCGGCAGGCCGCGGGCCGGGCCTTCGGCTCGGTGCCCGACAGGCTCAGGGGGCGCCCCTCGTCGTCGTACAGGAAGTGCGTACTGAATTCCGACTCGCTCACGGCCTTGAGGGACCGTGGCGACGGGGTGAGCACCGCACCCACCGGGGCGACC
Organism: Streptomyces sp. NPDC058741; assembly: GCF_042746715.1. Classification (NCBI taxonomy): domain Bacteria; kingdom Bacillati; phylum Actinomycetota; class Actinomycetes; order Kitasatosporales; family Streptomycetaceae; genus Streptomyces; species Streptomyces sp. NPDC058741. The sequence continues at coordinate 75,721 of NZ_JBHYQH010000026.1, forward strand.
ACGTGCGCGCGTGTCGAGGTGCCCGCCCAGCTGGTGCCGGACATCAGCACGACGTGCGGACCCCTGCGGCCGCGGCCAGGGTCGGCACCCACGTCGGGCAGGGAGAGCAGGAGTTCGCGACCCACACCCGCGCACCTGAAGAAGCGCAGGGTGCCGCTGTGCCGCCCCTCGACATCGCGTTCCCGCTCGTCCGGCAGGTACTGGAACCCCAGGACGTTGCCCATCGGAGCCTCCGGGACCAGCGGGGCGTAGTCGAGCGGCGGACGGCGGGACAGCTCGTTGCCGGTCGAGTCCAGGTGCAGGGCGGCCTCCACCTGAGGCCAGAGGAAGACCAGCCGTTCGAGACGCTGGTGCAGGGCGCTGAGCAGCAGCATGAACTCCAGGCGCCGGGCCGTCAGATCGAGCCACGCCTCGTCCTGGGCCCGCACGGACGCGGGGGTGTCCGCGAGCAGCGGGCGCAGCACGGCGAGGACCCGCTCACGCGTGCCTGAGGAGGACAGTGTGGTCAGCAGGTCCTGAACGAGACGCACCAGTTCGTCCGTCAGATTGCCGTACGGGCTCCGGCCGCCCAGGGGATCATCCCGGAAGTCGTCGAACCGCTCGGTCAGTTCGCCCCGGTGGGCGTCCACCTCCGGCCCGGCCGACTCGGGCTCCGGAACGTCGTCCTCGTACGCCTCGTACAGCTCCGATTCGTCGGACACGCCGTCCGGGGCGCCGGCATCGGAGTCCTGCGCGAACCAGGAGCCGAGCAGCTTCTCCTGGAGCGTCCAGGGGCTGAAGTACTCGATGTCGGCCCACTCGCGCAGGTCGGCGTCGGAGATCAGCAGCTTGTACAGGCGGTCCGTGGCGGCATGGACAATCGTGAGCGAGGCGGACCAGCGCTCGACCTCCTGGTCGGTGAGCGGCAGCCGGCCCTGCCGGGACAGCTCCTCGATACGGTGGGTCTGCACCTGGTCCAGCCAGGACTCGGGGCCGGGAGAGACCAGCGTCGCCGACGGCGCGAAGATCTCGTCCAGCTTCATCTGCACCGAGTCGGCCTCGTCCACGACGATGATGTCGCTGCGCAGGCAGGCCAGTTCCAGGTGGCGCAGCCGCTCTTTGCTTAGGTGGCGCGGCACGGCCGACTGCACGAGACTTGCCGGGTTGGCCACCCAGATCAGAGAGTCGACCAGCTCCCGGGCCGCACGGTGACGCGGGCACGCGTACCACAGGGGGCACCCGTGCGGGGATCCCTTCACCTCCGCCGGGCGGTCGCCCTCGGACGGGGACCGCCGCTGTCCCGGCCGGTAGGGCTCGGGCAGCGCGCCGGAATCCGGGTTCTCGTCGCGAGTGCGCTTCTTCTCCGGGTAGAGCGAGGTGCACGGCGCGTCCGCGAACCGCAGGGGCTGTGCCGCCTCGGTGCCGCGCAGGGCGTCCACCACGCAGACGGTGCTCAGGTGGTCGAAGCCCGGGTCGTCGTGGTCCAGCACGTTGTGCACGCCGCGGGAGGCGAGCCGTCGGTGCAGCCGCTGCACATGCGTCTCCCGCGTGGTCAGACCCAGCACCAGCGTGGCGGTCAGCCCCAGATCGCGGAGCAGAGCGGTCAGACGCAGTTGTTCGGCCACGTCGCCCACGACGAGCGTGGTGCGAAGCGCCGGAGTCCGGCGGGCTCCCCAGACCGCGATCAGCGTCATCAAGGTCGACTTGCCCGCACCGACCATGCCGGCCAGGTGCAGCAGCCCGTCCAGGTGGAGATCGCCTTCCTGCGAAAAGCCCAGCCCGTCCGCATCACGCGGGAAGATGTGCAGCTCGGTGAGGCGGTCCTCCCAGTGACCCGGGTTCTCGACCTCGTTCTCCCGCTCCGTCGCGTCCATCCACTGGGCGGTCTCGACGAGGTCGGCCCGGCTGACCGTGAGGGGCTCACCGTTTCCCGGCCGTCCCACCTCCGGATCATGACCGGGAACCGGGTCGGGACGCAGTTCCTCTGGCAGCGTCACGGAGGCGGGCCGGCGTCGGTCGACGAAGGTGGCGCGCCCCCCCGGGGCCAGGGGCAGCTCCTTGCGGGCCAACGGGGGCAGGGCGGCGAGGGCGGCCTCGTACACGGCGAACCGGTCCGAGGCGACGGTCGGCTCGCGCCGTCGCGCCGGCCGCTCGAGCGCGAGGACCTCATAGGCCCGCAGCCGGTCCGGCAGGGCCCGGTAGGTCTCCAGCGTGCGCTCCCAGGCGCGGCCGCGGCGCAGGTGCCACAGCAGATGACGGCCCGCGCCGAGCATGACCTCGTGCTCGGGACAGGACACGTATCCCCGGGCGGCGGCGAACTCGTAACCGCCGAGCAGGACGTAGGCACCGCGGGCGGGCTCGTCCGGCGCGATGCGCTCCAGGATCCGCAGGGCCAGTTCCGCCTGGCACAGCAGGCCGGGCTTCACATCGCCGAGTTCGTCGGGAACCTCGTCCCACAAGCGGGCGACCTCCCGGCTGACCGGGTGGTGCCAGCTGTCGCGGTCACGCATCCCCGGTCTCCTCCTTACGCGTGGCTCCGCAGACCCGCGCGAGCCGGTCCTCGGCGCGGGCGAGCAGGTGAGTGTCGGTGAGTAACGGAACACGGCGCGCGACTGCCGGGCGGTTGCGCTCGTACGTGGCGATGTAGCCCGGCCGGTCGTCGACGCGGTCCTGCGGCACCACCCAGAACGCCTCGTCGTACCGGGGTTCCTGAGGTACCGGACGGGCGGCCCGCCCCAGGAACGCCGGGTGGGCCCAGTCCTTCACGTCCACCGCCCAGACCCAGCCGTCGGGGAAGGTGACGTGCATGTCGTAGGCGTCGTACGCCGGCCACATCCGGACCTTCAGCCCGAGCCCGGTGAGCCGCCCTTCCAGCTGCACCTCCGCCCGCCCCGGACCGGTGACGAACTGACGCAACGGCCTGGCCAGCTGGAGCAGTTCACCGGCCTCCTCCTGCGGGATGCGACGCCCCACCGGCGGCCGGCCCCGCCGGCGGCAGCGGTCCCGCTCGCACCACCAGCCGCCATCGGGCAGCGGCGTCAGCAGGGTGAGACACCGGCCGCAGGTCGCGTAGACGTCACCGCGCAGATAGCTGTCCGGGACGGGGCGATAGATGCGGCTCAGGAGCTCCTTCACCGGGTCGAGCACATGGTCCAACGACACGGCCCACTCCTCGGCCGAGGTGAGGACGGGCCGGGTGACCAGGAGCCGCCGGAACTCGGTGTACGCGTCCTCCTCGCCGTACTCGCGGCACAAACGCAGCGCGGCGCGGACGATCTCACGGTCGTAGAGAACCAGCGCGCTGTCGGAGAACTGCTCCGCCCACTCGTAGCACAGCTCGGTCGGGCGTGAGGAGTCGGGGTCGAGCAGCAGATCGTCCGGCCCGGCCGCCTCGGCCGGCAGGTCCACCGGCCAGTCGGCCACCGGCCGCTCGCGGCACCACGACAGCAGGTCCGGAAGGCTCACCGGAGGTTCGGCCCCGCGCTCCAGGCAGGCCAGCACCGTCCGGTCGAGGGCGCGCTGCACCTCGGGCGGATAGGGCAGGGTGAAGGCATCAGGGCCGGTGGCCGCGTCGAGCACTGTGAGAGCGGTGGCCAGCGTGCGCATCAGGGGAATGCCGCGATGGGCGGACCAGTTGGTGTCGTGCGGCGGCATTCCGTTGCCGATCGTCGCGGTCACCGTGCCTCCAGATGCGCGCGGCCGGCCGCGCAGTGGGTGATCATGTCGCAGCCGCCGCAGTGACCGCCGGGCTTCGGCGCGTAGGTCTCGTCCACCGCCCAGGGGCCGGCGAGTTCGGCGATGATGCGGCGTGCTTCGGCCAGGGTGTCCGGATCACCGGGATCGATTTCCTCGCAGCGCGACTTCCCGGTGCCTTCCGCGTCCAGGTACAGCACCTCCAGCTCGATCAGCGACCGGCGCGGATCACCACTGGGTACTCCTGCGGACATCATCAGCACCGCGAAGGCGAGCTGTGCGTACGTCTCCATCAACGCGCGTCCCTCCCAGGGAGGCTTTGCAGCCGTCTTCGTCTCGTGCCAGATCCAGCCTCCGGAGCGGGTGTAGAGGAGGTCGGGGTCGGCGATCAGGACGACGTCCAGTTCGGGGTCGTACGCGGTCAGGCGCGGCTGCACCCGTACGGCCTCGTCGGACGGCAGGCCGTCGAGAGGGCAGGCCCGCTGGTGCTCGGCGAGCAGGGCGAGGGCGGTCGGCAGTTCGGCGGAGGAGAGGCCAGGAAGGGCGTCCGGGAGGGGGGCTGTGCGGCAGCATCCGTTCCCGTGACGGAGGTTGAGCCACTCGTCGACGGCACGTCCCCTGCGGATGGGCTCGCTCTCCGGGTCCCCGGACTTCAGGTGCAGTACGCGGGTGAGGTGGAACTGCGCCGGGCAGCGCGCATGGACGCGCAGGTCGCTCGCGGACACGGAGCGGCGGGCGCGGGGGCGGCGCGGCCCGGTAACCCCGAGAACGCCAGGAGCCCGGGGCGGCTGCGCGCAGGCAGCCAGACCTTCGCAGCGCGTGCAGCTGGAACCGGGGTTGAGCCGGTCGCCCTCGATCACCCGACGCAGCACGGGCTTGGCGTGCTCGGTGAACCGCCGCTCGGCCTCGTCGGCAGTCCAGTCGGCCAGCACGTCGTGATCGCCGCTGCCGCAGCCGATGCCGATGATTCGGACCCGCTTCGGGCGCACGGTGCTGCCGGCGGCGGGACGGAAGATGTCCCGGAAGGCCGACCGGGAGGGGATGCCCGTCGCTGCCACGGCCGCCGCTTCCGCGATTTCGGCGGGCGGCCGGTCCCCCTTGACGGAATTCACGGACAGCAGCCACATCTCGCGCTCCGACCCGTCGGCGGACGCGTACCGTCGTCCCCACGCCGTGCGCTCGTAGCGGATCGCCCCGCGGGCGTCCGGTACCTCGCTCTCGGTGATGGCTGTCCACTGGGCGCGGACCGGCAGGGTCGGCGGACGCCTGAGCGCGTGCCGCTGCGCTTCGCGCTCCGCGCGCGCCAGCAGGTAGGACCGAACGGCTGATTCTGCCCAACTTACGTGCCCGGCATGATACTTCTGATGCTTCAGAAGTCGCGTCAAGGCGCTTTCGGTATCCTCTCCCTCATGCTCGACCGCGTCCAGGACGCTCATGACCGGCCCAAGGGCGAAGTCCTCGACGGGCTTCCCCCGCCGGCGCGGCGGAACCTGGGCGAGCAACGCCCTGGCGCGCAGGGCGTTGCCGCGCGGGCAGTCCTGAGGGTCCTCGCGCAGCAGTGGCAGCGAGGTGCGGATGAGTCGGATGTCTCCGTTCGTTCCGGGCGGAGGCAGGTGGAGCGGCACGATGCACCCCTTACGGGTGTTGTGGGACGAGAGCGCCAACACATCCAGGGAAGCGCATTTCTGTGAACTCGGTCAAGCGATTCACTCGGTGTGATCCGTGAACCGCTACAGTGTGGCTGACACCGTGTCATGAACAGCCGGGGGTGAGGCGTGGAAGCCGGGGAAGTCCTCGACGGCCGCTACCGAGTCGAGGAAGCGCTCGACCAGGGCGGCATGGGCACCATCTGGACGGCCACCGATCTGGTGACCAGGCAGTTGGCCGCGGTCAAGGTGCTGCGGCTCGATGCTTACACGCAGGGCCGGTTCACCCCCGCAGAGCGCGCGCGACACCGGGTCGAGCTGCTGAAACGGTTCGAACGCGAGGGTGCGATCCTCGAGGAGCTGAAGTACCCCGGGATCCCGCGTCTGCTGCACCGTGGCTACCTGGGCGAGGAGCCCTACCTCGTCATGGAATACGTCGAGGGGGTCAGCCTGCGCGAATTCCTGGACACGCGTCGGCCGTTCCCGTTTGACGCCGCTGTCGCCGTCGCCGTCCAGGTTGCCGAAGCCCTGGCACACGCGCACACGAACGGCGTGGTGCACCGCGACCTGAAACCGGGCAACGTGGTCATCGCCTGCGCGGACGGAGCGGTGAAGCTGCTGGACTTCGGTATCGCTCACCTCACCGATCCCGATGCGACCCGCTACACCGCGCTGGGTGAGACCCCGGGCAGCGCCGGGTACATGGCCCCGGAGCAGCTGCGGAGCCAGCAGGACATCTCCGCCTCGGTGGACCTCTACGCGTTCGGCTGTGTGCTCTTCGAACTCCTCACCGGCGAGCGGCCCTTCGAGGACAAGCCGGACCGGAACAAGAGCACCCAGCACCTCGAGGACCTGCCGCCGCGCCTGCGGAGCATCAACGTCGGCATTCCCGAGGAACTGGACGACCTGGTCTGGGACCTCCTCGCCAAGACTCCGGCGGACCGCCCCGGCACCATAGACGAGGTGCTGGACGTCCTGCGTGACTTCCTGCCGGAGCCGGGCGACCCGGCTCCGGATCCGGAACTGGCTCCGGACCCGACCGCACGCTATCGCCTGCGGGAGAGTGCGGTGGCCGGCCCGCCGGACACGCGGCCCACCCCCCGTGCCGTAGCGCGGCGTCCGCTCCGCCGTCGTGGCGGGTGGCTGGGGCGCAACCAGTTCGCGGGACGGATCGCCCAGGCCCGGGCGGAACTGCTCGCCGACGGTCCTGGTGCCTGCTGTGCCGAGCTCCACGACCTGCTGCCCAAGGCGGTGGCGGACTGGGGGCCCCCGAGCCGATCGTCCTGGAAGGGCGGCTGGTGTGTGCCGATGCCGCTCGACTGGATGGTCGTACGGGTGAGGCGAAGGAGCAGTACCAGCACGTGGCCGGGAACGGAGACCCCTCGGATCCTCTCGTGCTGGAGGCCCGCCTCGGGATCGCCGAGTGCCTGATGCCCGAGGGGGACTTCGCCGGGGCGTTCAGCGGCTGGCGCGCAGTGGTGCACAGCCTGCCGCTCGTCGCCGTACCGGATTCTGGCCGGCTGACGAGCCGCTGTCGCGAGGTCGCCTTCGAGCTGGCGGAATCCGGTTACCAAGCGGAGATGACCGACCTCCTCGTCCGGCTTCCCGAGCTGTAGCCGGATCAGCTCCGGGGAAGATGCCCAGCGGCCAGCAGGTCCCCCAGCGCCCGGCTCAACTCGCCGCCCACGCTCTTCATATCGGTCATCTCGCGTTCGAAGGCGGTGATCTTCCGGTGGATCTCCCCGTACCGTCGCTGTTCCTCCAGTGAGAGCCTTGGAATGTGCAGACGCCGTACGTCGATGCGTGACGTGGTGGACGCGTGCGTGCCGGCCCTGTGCACATTGGCCGGGGCACGCAAGCAGCCGGACAGGAACCATGGGTCGAGGACCGCGGGATTCGCCCTGAGCGCCGCGAGCTGGGGCCCCAGGACGGACGGGGCGTCGGTGTCCACCCGTACGTCGAAGGCCCGCGCCAGCACTGAGACGATGACGTCCTGGGACGCTGTGACCGTGAGCGAGCCATCCCGCTCGCCCGCCGCGACCACCGCCGCCGGAAGCCACAGCTGCGCCTGCCCGGACAGCGGAGCACCCGTGAGGACGTGCTCCTCGTTTTCCTGGCGTTCCCCGCGGCGCACCAGTGACTCCGGCAGGCCCTGCCCGGTCCGGATCTCCAGGGCTCCGGCTTGTTCGAGCTCGCCGACGCTGATGAGCGGGACCGTCTCGCCGCCGTCCGCGGGTACGAGTGCGGACAGGGCGTCGGTGGCATCGCGCAGTTCCCTCATGTGCGCGTCGAACCGCGTCCAGAGGCGCCTGATGTCGACGATGGTGGCGGCCCGTGTCCTCGGAACACGCCGTGCAGGCGTGAGGTCTACCTGGTCGTCCAGCAGGTCGACCACGGGCACCGAGACGCTTCCCACCGTGCTTGTGCCGCCGAGGACCCCCAGGATCTGCTCCGTCACGGCGGACCAGTCGACGCCGCCCCTGTCGGCGGTCACGGGACGAGCGGCGTGTGTGGTGTCCACGAAGGTGAGCTCTGCGGCGTCCGCTCCGCCCCGGCCGAGGGCGCCGTCCGCGCACAGGATCCACAGATGCAGTCCGACACCGTAGGGCGGGGCGGCACCGGGAGGCAGGGCGATCACGGCCCGGAGCACGCCGGACCGCAGGAGACCGGCCCGGATCCGGCGGCCCGCGCGGCGCGCCGCCACAGCGGGCGGCAGCACGAGAACCGCGACGCCGCCAGGAGCCAGAGCTGCCGCGGCATGCTGAACCCAGGCGAGTTCCGGCTCGGTGCGCGGAGGCTGCCCATAGACCCAGCGCGGGTCTGTGGCGAGTTCCGCGTGGCCCCAGCCACGCTCGTTCGACGGCGGGTCGGAAAGGAGCACGTCGGCCTGTGCTCCGGAATGGGCATCGGCCCGTAGCGTGTCACCCGCTGCCAACGATACGTTGGACAGGTCACGCTCGGTGAACCCGCCGACCGCGAGGCGTGCCTTGGCCAGCTCCACCAGAACTGCGTCGCTGTCCTGGCCCAGGAAACGCAATCCCGCAGCACGGTCAGCACCCCACTGCCGGCCGGCTGCGACGAGCAACGTCCCCGCCCCGCAGGCCGGATCCAGCACGGTCCGTACAGGGCCTGGGTGGTTCATGGCTGCGGCTTGCGCCATGAGCTCGGCCAGTTGCACGGGAGTCGTCGTGATCTGCCGTACGTGCGTACGGAGCCACCGCTCCAGAAGGAAGTCGAAGGGCCTTTGCTCCTCGTCCGGATCAGCCAGTTCGAGAGTGCGCTCCAGGAGGCGGTTCTGACGCTGATCAACGAGCGACCCCGCCGCCGGCCTGCCTGGCGTGACACCGCTCTGTCGGAGTCCCACCTGGGCCACCAGCAGGCCTGTCGCTTCTCGGTCCCCCAGGGACTCGTATTCCGGCCAGAGCCGGTCGAGCGGGTTCGGCGCCGTCTTGAGTTTGTTCTCCCGCCTGAGCCACTCCTCCACTTGTGGAAGGGAGAACTGCGGGCTGGTGTCGGTGCCGCCGACAGGAGAGGGGAAGTTGTCGTACCGTCGACGCCAGTTGCTGACGGCGGCGCGTCCAACTCCCGCGATGCGGGCGATCTCCGCAAGGGTGACGACAACCGGGGGCGACCCTGCGGTTGCGGACATGATTTCCTCCGGACCTCGGCAGCCTAGCGCCCAACGAATCCGTGATCACCTGCGTTGAGGGCGCGTTCTTTGACTGAGTTTACGCACATGTTTGTGAGCCGCTCTGGTTACCCGCGCCAGGGCGTCCGATCGCGTAGCGCCTCGAACAGCTCATGTGCATGACAATCCGGGAGGTCGTTGGGCCGGGCACGCCAGCCCCTGGGGATCGGATGCAGACGGTTCCGCCGGCATGGGCCACGTGGTAAAGGACGGCTGTCGTGATCCGGTGCCCGCGCTCGGCAGCGTCCTGACGGCTCCCGCGGAGGGCCGCTGTGCGGCCGTAGGGAGCGAGCTTGCTGTAGCTGCCGATCGCGTAGCGGCCGATGAGGTCACCGAGCAGGAAGAGGTCAGCCGCAGCCGGTGCCAGCTGTGATTGACCTGAAAGGGCGTGTTCGCCGCCGTACGTTGGCACTCCGCCCGCGGTCACGTCCAGCAGGCAGCCGCCGCCCAACGAGCCGCACAACACCTGCGCAGCGCCTACCGATCAGCCGCCGCTGCCCCCATGCACGCGATGCGCGAGCACGGCCGTCGCCTTCCCGAACGCGTACGAGAGCGGTACGTCGGCACCCTCGAAACCGCCCTGCCTGAGCAGGCCGACTCCGTACGCATCGAGCCCGGCTGGGACGCCCTCGCCGCCACCCTGGACCAGGCCGAGCGCGCTGGCCACGACACCGATGCTTGCTCCAGCAGGCCATCCAATGGCGCGAACTGGACACCGCGGACTCGTCACCGACGTCCTCGTCTGGTGGCTGCCATGCATCGGCGAACTCCCTGCCCCCCACCCCGAGGGATGTGTCCGAAGTGCGGCGCCCGGCGCGACTGGATGGTTGATCTGCGACCGCAACGAGATCAAACCGCTGCCGTTGCGCACACCGGTGGGTCGGGCGCGAACTGACTCGCGCGGACTACGAGCCGATGATCCACGTCGGAGGGAAGGACTACCCGAGCCTGGAGGCTGCGACCCAGGCCGCGGCTTACGACGGCACGCTCGCCGGCGTCTATCTGACCGAGCCCGGGCCCGAACAAGGGGGCACCAGCCACGTTTTCCGGCCAACTCCACCACGTTCTCGGCCTGCGCCCCTGCGTACCGAGACCCCGCAAGCCCGCGCCGGGGACCTCGTCCTCGACCTCATGTGCTGGGACACCCCGGCCCGCCTCGGCAAGGCGGCGGACGGGCGGCTCGCCGTCGAGCCGTTCCTCCCCCTGGAGGGCGGGGAGTCCTGGGGCACCCTGCGGGACACCTACGCCTGGCCGGACGGCCGACGCCCCTGGCGGGTCCTCACCGCCGGGGTGCTCGCCCGGGCCGGAGCCCATCTGCTGGCCGCCTCCGCGGGCCAGGTCCGGCACGCCCGCGCCGACCGGCTGGCCAAGGCGGTCGTCTCCCGGGCCCTGCGACCTCCGCTGGCCAGGACCGCCGACTGGGCCGAGGCGGTGGCCGAGGAGATCCGGGCAGAAGGTGGCGAGTCGCCGAGCCCAGGCTGGGCGGACTTCTACAACGACCTGGCCCAGGACTTCACCGGCCAGCACACCGCGCTGCGGGGCCGACGGATCGTCCTCGACCAGGACGGCGGCCTGCGGCCTGCGCTCGGCGGTGCGGCGGAGCAGGGGAAGAAGGGCCAGAAGGAAGGCACCGTCTTCTTCCACCCCGGGGACGAGCACGACGACGCCAGCACCCGCGTCCCCGGCGACCTCAAGGCGCTGCGCCGCCGCATCGCCTTCACCCACCCCGACATCACCTGGGAGAGCACCGGACGGGACTTCCTGCTGCGGGGCGGGCTGGTCCGCTCCTATCAGCTGGACCAGGTCCTTGACGCGCTGCACGACCTGCTCGGGGCACGGCCCTCGGCGGCCCTCAGCCGCGACTCCCTCACCTTCGCCCTGCGGCAGTTCCCGGCGCTCACGCCGGGGCAGCGCGACCGGCTGTCGCGGATCCCCTTCCGGGTGCCGCTCGCCGACGGCGGCTGGGCGAGGGCGGCACGCTGCTCGTACTCACCGGGGTGGGGCACCGAAGGCGCGCAACGGCTGGAGAGGTTCCTCGCAGCGGGCGGTTCCCGGATCCCCGAGATGGCGGACCAGCGGCGGCACTGGATCAGCGGCCCCGACGACTGGTCCGCGCTGGTCCGGGACCGGCAGGCGTACCTCGAATTCCTCACGGCCGTCGGCGTGGTCGACGGACTGCGGCTGTCCGTTGTCGGGGACCGCCTGGGAGTCCAGCAGGGGAACGATCTGGCACCCCGTGGCCTGGCCCAGCGGTTCGGCCTCGGCGACGACCTGGGGCCTGTGTGGACGGCGGACGTACGGTCCCGGTGGACCAAGTTCGCCCACCCGTGGACGCCCTACGCGTTCCAGCGGCCGCCGGCCCATCTCCCGGGAGCGACCGAGGTGGCAGACCTCGGCCGCACCACACGGCGGGAGTTCGCCGAACTGCTCATCCTGGGGCTCCGCACCTGGGGCGACGAGGTCTTCGACGTCACCGTGTACCGGCCCGAGCACCCGCACAAGAGGGACGAGCACTCCTGGCCCACACCGTTCGCGTCCTTCCTCCGTCGCACGCCCTGGCTTCCGGTGGAGGACGCCGAGTCGGACGGGCCGGCCTTTGTCACCCCCGGCGAGGCGTGGTTCAGCGCCGACGGGGAACTACCCGGCTTCGTCCCCTCATTGCCGCTGTCGACCCGGCGGCTTCTCACCGACAAGGCCGCGGCCGCGAGGCTCCGCCGGTGCGGGCTGCGGAGCTGGGAGGACCCTCGGCACGCCGGAGCGGCCGTCAAGCACCTCGGCGAGATCCTCCACCGGGGCGACGTGCCGACGCACCTCAGCGTCTCCTTCAAGAAGCACTACGGGCGGGCGTGGTCTCACCTCGCGCAGAACACCCGCTGGCCGTGGCTCACCGGCGAGGAGGTACGGCTCGTGGTCAGTCGCGGCAACGCCCTCGGCACCTTCGTACCGACGGCCGAGGACGTGTCCGTGCACGTCTGCGACGAGCAGGCGCCGCTGAAGGAGGCACTCGTCGAACTGGCGGGCCATCCCGTCCTGGTCGCCGGATCGGAGAGCGGGGACGCCATCGTGGAGATGGCCGACGCGCACGGCATCCGCACCCTGCGCACGTCGGCGACCGATGTGCAGATCCGCCACAGCGACGGTGAACCGATCACCCCGACCGTTCACGCCGACACGCTAATCGACGGCAGAGAATGGCTCGTCACGGTGGTGGCTTTGTACTGCAACGACACTCCGTGATGCCCTCTGCGTTGGTAATGACTGATGCGGGCTCGTGCTTGGCTTCTTCTTCGCCATAGTGACCATGCGAGTACGTGCTGGGTTCGGTGGCGCATCGGAGAGGAGATGCGGTTGAAGAGCCGTCGGGCTTCGTTCATGGTCACGGGTATGAGCGATTGATTTCCGCCGGTGCTCGGATCCCCCTTTTTGCCTCTGCCCGCAAGATGGCGAGGAAGGCGAGGGCGGCCATGGACAGGGTTATATGCCGGTACCACGCGGTGTACCCGCGGACCTGGTAGTGATCGAGCCCGGTCTCGTTCTTCGCGGTCTGGAAGCACTCCTCGACCATCCACCTCGATCCCGCGATCCGCGCAAGTTCCTCCAGCGGTGTCCTGGCCGGGCAGAAGCAGATGTAGTAGGCGATGTCCGTGGAATCGGTGGTGCTGCGCCGCGCCAGTAACCAGTGGTCCCAGCCTTCCCGTCGCCAGGGCCGGATCGGGGCCGCCGCCCAGTCGTACTCGCGTGGCCCGTGGGCACCGTCACCGCAGC
>NZ_JBHYQH010000027.1:0-84915 GCF_042746715.1 Streptomyces sp. NPDC058741
CACGGCGATCTGGCACAACCGCAAGACCGAAGCCCCGGTCACCCGATCCCTGATTGCGTACGACCACTGATCACATAGGACTCACTCGTCTAGACCATCAGAACCTACCGGCGGGTTACTTGCTCCCTGGTGTCTGAGGTAGGACTACAGGGCCGGCGTGCCCTGATCGACATCGCCCGGGTCGGCCCGGGCAGCCGTGTGCTGGTGCGCGCGGCGGCGGGCGGGACCGGTCATGTGGCCGTCCAGCTGGCCGCGGCGGAGGGCGCCCGGGTAGTCGCAACCGCCCGGGCCGAGGACCACGGCTTCCTGCGCGACCTGGGCGCCGGCGAACTCGTCGACGACACGGCCGGGGACCTCGCCGAGCTGGTCCACGACGTCGACGCGGCCCTCGACCCGGTCGGCGGCGACCGGGCTCCGAACCTCCTCGACACCCTGCGTCCGGACGGCATCCTGCTGTGCTGCGTCCCGTCCGACCTGGGCCTGTCCCCCGAGGACGCGGAGGCGCGCGGCCTGCGCCTCGCCCTCGTCCCCGACAGCCCCTCGGGCGACCTGCTGGCCCGGGCCGCCCCGCTCCTCGCCGACCGCCGCATCCGCGTCCACGTGACGACGACCCTGCCGCTCGCGGACGCCGCCCGCGCCCACACCCTGGCGGAGGAGGGCCGGGCGCGGGGCGTGGTCGTCCTGGTGCCGCACCCCTGACCCCCGCGGGTACGCCGCAGGGCCGGGCCACGGCGGCCCGGCCCTGCGGTGCGCACGGGGCTCAGCCCATGTGCGGGTACGTGTAGTCGGTCGGCGGGACCAGCGTCTCCTTGATGGCGCGGGTCAGCGTCCAGCGCATGAGGTTCTGCGGGGCACCGGCCTTGTCGTTGGTGCCGGAGGCACGGCCGCCGCCGAAGGGCTGCTGGCCGACGACGGCGCCGGTCGACTTGTCGTTGATGTAGAAGTTGCCGGCCGCGTAGCGCAGCTTGTCCGCGGTGTACGCGGCGGCCGCGCGGTCGTTCGCGATGACCGAGCCGGTCAGGGCGTAGTCGGAGACGGCCTCCATCTGGGTCAGCATCTCGTCGTACTGGTCGTCCTCGTAGACGTGCACCGCCAGGATCGGGCCGAAGTACTCGGTGCGGAACACCTCGTTCTCCGGGTCGTCGCACTCGATGACGGTCGGTCGGACGAAGTACCCCTCGGAGTCGTCGTAGGTGCCGCCCGCGACGATCGTGCAGGAGGCGTCCTCCTCGGCGCGGTCGATGGCGGCCTTGTTCTTGGCGAAGGCGCGCTCGTCGATGACGGCGCCCATGAAGTTCGACAGGTCGGTGACGTCACCCATCGTGATGCCGTCGACCTCGGCCGCGAACTCCTCCTTGAAGCCGGAGTTCCAGATCGAGGCCGGGATGTACGCGCGGGAGGTGGCGCTGCACTTCTGACCCTGGTACTCGAAGGCGCCGCGGGTCAGGGCGGTCTTCAGGATCGCCGGGTCCGCCGAGGGGTGGGCGACGAGGAAGTCCTTGCCGCCGGTCTCGCCGACCAGGCGCGGGTAGGTGCGGTACTTCTCGATGTTGTTGCCGACCGTCTTCCACAGGTACTGGAAGGTCCTGGTCGAGCCGGTGAAGTGGATGCCCGCCAGGTCGCGGTGCTCCAGGGCGACCTTGGAGACCTCGATGCCGTCGCCGGTGACGAGGTTGATGACGCCCTTGGGCAGGCCGGCCTCCTCCAGCAGTCGCATCAGCAGCACGGCGGCGTGGGTCTGCGTGGGGGACGGCTTCCAGACCACGACGTTGCCCATCAGGGCCGGGGCGGTGGGCAGGTTGCCCGCGATGGCGGTGAAGTTGAAGGGCGTGATCGCGTAGACGAAGCCCTCCAGCGGCCGGTGGTCCAGCCGGTTCCACACGCCCGGGGAGTTGGCCGGGGGCTGCTCGGCCAGCAGCCTGCGGGCGTAGGAGACGTTGAAGCGCCAGAAGTCGACCAGCTCGCAGGGCGTGTCGATCTCGGCCTGCTGGGCGGTCTTGGACTGGCCGAGCATGGTGGAGGCGGCGAGCGTCTCGCGCCACGGGCCCGCCAGCAGCTCGGCGGCGCGCAGGATGATCGCCGCGCGGTCGTCGAAGGACAGGGCGCGCCAGGCGGGCGCGGCGGCCAGGGCCGCGTCGATCGCGTCCTGGGCGTCCTCCTGCGTGGCGTTGCGGTACGTGCCGAGCACGGCCTTGTGGCGGTGCGGCTGGACGACCTGGAAGGCCTCGCCGGCGCCCATGCGCTTCTCGCCGCCGATGGTGCAGGGCAGGTCGATCGGGTTGTCGGCCAGCTCCTTCAGCCTGGCCTCCAGCCGGGCCCGCTCGGGCGAGCCGGGGGCGTAGCCGTGCACCGGCTCGTTGACGGGGGTGGGGACCTGGGTCACAGCGTCCATGGGTTCCGTAACTCCTTACTGAGCGGTGGTTCGGTCTCAGCCCTTGCAGGGCTGTCAGCCCTTGGTCAGCATCGAGCGCGCGAAGAAGCGCAGGTTGGCCGGCTTCTCGGCGAGGCGGCGCATGAAGTAGCCGTACCAGTCGGTGCCGTAGGCGGTGTACACGCGCATGCGGTGGCCCTCGGCGGCCAGCCGCAGGTGCTCCCCGGTGCGGATGCCGTAGAGCATCTGGAACTCGTAGTCGCCGGGCTTGCGCCCGGCCCGGTGGGCGAGTTCCTGGCCGATGGCGACGAGCCGGGGGTCGTGGGAGCCGATCATCGGGTACCCCTCCCCCTGCATCAACGTCCGCAGGATCCGGACGTATGCCCGGTCGATCTCGTGCCTGTCCTGGTACGCGACGGAGGCCGGCTCCTTGTACGCGCCCTTGACCAGCCGCACCCGGCTGCCGCTCGCGGCCAGGCGGCGGGCGTCGTCCTCGGTGCGGAAGAGGTAGGCCTGGATGACGCAGCCGGTCTGCGGGAAGTCCTTCCGCAGCTCCTCGTGGACGGCGAACATCGAGTCCAGGGTGGTGTGGTCCTCGGCGTCCAGGGTGACGGTGGTGCCGATCCCGGCGGCGGCCTCGACGACCGGGCGGACGTTCTTCAGGGCGAGCTCGTGGCCGTCCTCCAGCGCCTGGCCGAACATCGAGAGCTTCACCGACATCTCTGCGCGGGTGCCGAGCTCCAGCGGCTTGAGGCGGTCGATCAGCTCCAGGTAGGCGTCGCGGGCGGCGGCGGCCTGCGCCGGGCTGGTGATGTCCTCGCCGACGACGTCCATCGTCAGCTCCAGGCCCTGACCGGTGAGGTCGCGGACCACGGGCACGATGTCGTCGACGTCCTCGCCGGGGATGAAGCGGTCGACGACCTGCTTGGTCACCGGGGCCGCCGAGATCAGGCGTCGCATCCGGTCGCTGCGCGACGCGGCGAGAATCACGGGACCCAGCACGGGGCACCTCCAGAGCACCAGCAGGAGAAGGCCGGACCCTGCGCGGGTGACGCGTCGGGTACGGGACGGAGAACCACCGTGAAACCTAAGGATCCCTCCGATCGTCGGCCATCGACAGCTGTCACGCATCCGTGCCGCAGATCTCAGACAGATGTATGAAGGGGCCGGTGCGGTGGGGGACAATGCCCGCGTGACGTCGGAACACAGGGGCGCCTACGAGGAGCTGGTCGACGAGGTCTCGGAGCTGCTCGGCGCGCCCGCGACCCTGGAGAACCGGGACTTCGAACTGATCGCCTTCAGGGCGTACGACAGCGAGGGCGACCTCGATCCGTCGGCCCTGGACCCCGTGCGCACCCGTTCGATTCTGACCCGCCGCTCCACGGCGGCCGTGCGGGCGTGGTTCGAGGGCTTCGGCATCACGCGCGCCACGGGCCCCGTCCGGATCCCGCCGACCCCGGAGGCCGGTGTCTACCGGGGCCGGATCTGCCTCCCCGTCCGGCACCGGGGCGTGGTGCGCGGCTACGTCTGGCTGCTGGACGACGAGCCCGGCCCGAACGAGGCCCAGCTGTCGGCCGCCATGCGGGTCACGGCCCGCATCGGCGCCCTCCTCGCGGACGAGGCGCAGCACGGCTCCGACCTCAGCCGGGAGCTGCGCGCGGTCCTGACCGCCGAGCGCGACTGGCAGCGCGACATGGCGATCGCCGAACTGCGCGCCGCCCTCGGCCCGCGCGCCGACGGCCCCCACACGGTGGTCTGCGTCGCCCCCTGGCCCTCGGCCGACCCCGACGACGCCCCCTCGGTCCGCGCGATGCCCGGCGCGGCGGCCCTGTGCACCCTGCCGTGGGGCGCGCAGGAACTGTGTGTGGCCGTGCTGATCCGGCTGCGTTCGCCGGACGTCCTGACCCCGGCGTCGACGGCGGCCGCGCGCCTGCTGGAACGGGCGGGCCTCTCCCCGGCGTCCGGCGCACGTCCCGCCGCGGGCGGCACCTCGCTCGGGGTGGCGGGCGGCACCTCGCCGGGCACGCCGGCCGGACCCGCCGGTGCCGCCGCGGGTCTCGCCACCGCCCGGCCCGGTCTCGCCGGGCTGGGTGCCGCCTGGGCGGAGGCCGCGGCGGCGGCCCGGGCCGCGCTGGCGGAGCCCCGGCTGGGACCGGTCGCCCGGTGGACGTCGATCGGGCCGTTCCGGCTGCTCACCGCCCTGCCCCCGCGGGCCGCCCACGACCCGGCGGTGAGCCCGCTGCTCTCCCCCGCCCAGCGCGAACTCGCCCGCACCGCCGAGGTCTACCTCGACTGCGCCGGCCAGGCCGCCCGCGCCGCCGCCGAGCTGGGCATCCACCGCCAGACCCTGTACTACCGGCTCTCCCGCGTCGAGAAGCTCACCGGCCTGGACCTGGACGACGGCGAGGACCGGCTGCTGCTGCACATGGCGCTGAAGTCGGCCCGGCTCGCACAGGGCGGGGGCCCGGGGCCGAGCGGGTGAGTCCCCCGGGACGAAGGAACGCCGGACGGGCTGATGCTCTCAGCCCGTCCGGCGTTTCCGGAGAGAGGGTCCGCTCGCGCGCCACGAACGGTGCCCGGGGACAAGGCCCCGGGAAGGTCAGGCCAGGTTCACCGACCGGGCGGAGGTCGCGCCGATCTCCGCGGCCACCTCGGCCAGCACGGCGGGGGTCACCGTGTCGTCCACGGTCAGCACCGCCAGCGCCTCGCCGCCGGCCACCGCACGCGACACCTGCATGCCGGCGATGTTGAGCCCCGCCTCGCCGAGGATGCGGCCCACCGTGCCGACGACACCCGGGCGGTCCTCGTACTTCAGCACCAGCATGTGGTCGGCGAGCGCGAGGTCCACGTCGTAGTCCCCGACGGCGACGATCTTCTGCAGGTGCTTGGGTCCGGCCAGCGTGCCGGAGACCGACACCTCCTCGCCGTCGGCGAGGGTGCCGCGCACCGTCACGACGTTACGGTGCTCGGTCGCCTCGGAGCTGGTGGTCAGGCGGACCTCGACACCGCGCTCCTGCGCGAACAGCGGGGCGTTGACGTACGACACCGTCTCGTCGACGACGTCCTCGAAGACACCCTTGAGGGCGGACAGCTCCAGCACCTTCACGTCGTGCTGGGTGATCTCGCCGTAGACCTCGACGTCGAGGCGGACCGCGACCTCACCGGCGAGCGCGGTGAAGATCCGGCCGAGGCGCTCGGCGAGCGGCAGACCCGGCTTGACGTCCTCGGCGATGACACCGCCCTGCACGTTCACCGCGTCCGGCACGAGCTCACCGGCGAGGGCGAGACGCACCGAGCGGGCGACGGCGATGCCGGCCTTCTCCTGCGCCTCGTCCGTGGAGGCGCCCAGGTGCGGGGTGGCGACGACCTGGTCGAACTCGAACAGCGGGGAGTCCGTGCAGGGCTCCTTCGCGTACACGTCGAGACCGGCGCCGGCGACCCGGCCCTCCTTCAGGGCCGAGTACAGCGCCTGCTCGTCGACGATCCCGCCGCGCGCGGCGTTGACGATGCGCACGCTCGGCTTCACCTTGCGCAGCGCCTCGTCGCCGATCAGGCCGAGCGTCTCGGGGGTCTTGGGGAGGTGGACGGTGATGAAGTCGGAGACCTCCAGCAGCTCGTCCAGCGACAGCACCTTGACGCCCATCTGCGCGGCCCGCGCGGGCTGCACGTAGGGGTCGTAGGCGACGACCTTCATGCCGAAGGCGGACATGCGCTGGGCGACGAGGGCGCCGATGCGGCCGAGGCCGACGACGCCGAGGGTCTTCTCGGCCAGCTCGACACCCGTGTACTTGCTGCGCTTCCACTCGCCGTTCTTCAGCGCGGCGTTGGCCTGCGGGATGTTGCGGGCGGTGGCGAGCAGCAGACCGCAGGCCAGCTCGGCGGCGGTCACGATGTTCGAGGTGGGGGCGTTGACGACCATCACGCCGGCCTTGGTGGCGGCGGAGACGTCCACGTTGTCGAGGCCGACGCCGGCTCGTGCGACGACCTTGAGCTTGTTCGCGGCGGCGATCGCCTCGGCGTCGACCTTGGTGGCCGAGCGGATCAGGATCGCGTCCACGTCGGCGATGGCGGGGAGCAGCTCGGCGCGGTCCGCGCCGTTGCAGTGCCGGATCTCGAAGTCCGGGCCCAGCGCGTCGACGGTGGCCGGCGACAGCTCTTCAGCGATGAGTACGACGGGTTTCGAGCTCACGTGAGTCCTCACAGGTCCAGTGCTGCGGACGGCCGTCCCGACGGCCGCAGGCGGTGGAGGGGTGGAGCGGCGCCGGAGGAGTGCGGGTGCGTTCCCGCGTCGTTCGGTGCGTGCTCTCGGCGTGCAGGCCGGAGGTCCTCGTAGCGGAGCTACTTGGGCCTTCGGCCGGTGCGGCGAGAGTGCCTGCCGGGCGGCGTGGGGGCGTGCCTGCACTACTCCGGTGTCGCTAGGCCGCGTGGAAGACGCACGACGCTGTGGGCCTGACGCGTATGTAGTGCGGCAGTCTAGTGGCGCCGAGGGCGTCGTCTTACGCCGCTGCGGAAGGATCACCCGTCCGTGGGGGACGGGATGGACAACGCCGTTCCACCGACGTTACCCCGGGTTCGCCCCAAGGGCCGGCACATCCAGCTCCGGCCCTTCGGGGCATGAGGCTCAGGCCTCCTCGTCGACCCAGCTCATGAGCTTGCGCAGCTCCTTGCCGGTGGTCTCCAGGAGGTGCTCGGAGTCCTGCTTCTTGTACTCGTTGTACTTCTTCAGACCGCCGTGGTACTCGTCCATCCAGTTCCTGGCGAAGGTGCCGTCCTGGATCTCGGCGAGGACCTTCTTCATCTCGGCCTTGGTGGCTTCGGTGATGATGCGCGGGCCGGTGACGTAGTCGCCCCACTCGGCGGTCTCGGAGATCGACCAGCGCATCTTCTCCAGGCCGCCCTCGTACATGAGGTCGACGATGAGCTTCAGCTCGTGCAGGCACTCGAAGTAGGCGATCTCCGGCTGGTAGCCCGCCTCGGTCAGCGTCTCGAAGCCGGCCTTCACCAGGGCCGCGGTGCCACCGCACAGGACGGCCTGCTCACCGAAGAGGTCGGTCTCGGTCTCCTCGGTGAAGGTCGTCTTGATGACGCCGGCGCGGGTGCCGCCGATGCCCTTGGCGTACGACAGGGCCAGCGCGAAGGCGTCGCCCGTGGCGTCCTGCTCGACGGCGGCGATGCAGGGAACGCCGCGGCCCTCCTCGTACTGGCGGCGGACCAGGTGGCCCGGGCCCTTCGGGGCGACCATGCAGACGTCCACGCCGGCCGGGGGCTTGATGAAGCCGTAGCGGATGTTCAGGCCGTGGCCGAAGAACAGGGCGTCGCCGTCCTTCAGGTTCGGGGCGATGTGCTCCTCGTAGACCTGGGCCTGGATGGGGTCCGGGACCAGGATCATGATGACGTCGGCCTCGGCGGCGGCCTCCGAGGGGCTCACCACGCGCAGACCCTGCTCCTCGGCCTTGGCCTTGGACTTGGAGCCCTCGTGCAGACCGACGCGGACATCGACACCCGAGTCACGGAGCGACAGCGCGTGGGCGTGGCCCTGGCTGCCGTACCCGATGACCGCGACCTTGCGGCCCTGGATGATGGACAGGTCGGCGTCGGCGTCGTAGAACAGCTCGGCCACTTTGGGTTCTCTCCTCGGGAGTGCAGGTGTTGCGTCCCACCGTATGACGGGGGGCGGAAGGGAAGTCTCAGGGTCTCGGGATGCGGGCGGTCCGCGTCGCGCGGACCGCCCGTTTCGGCTCTCAGGCCGATCGGTCCAGAGCGCGCAGCGACCGGTCCGTGATGGAACGGGCACCGCGCCCGATCGCGATCGTGCCGGACTGGACGAGCTCCTTGATGCCGAACGGTTCCAGCATCTTGAGCATCGCGGAGAGCTTCTCGCCGGATCCGGTGGCCTCGATGGTCACGGCCTCCGGGGAGACGTCGACGGTCTTGGCGCGGAACAGCTGGACGATCTCGACGATCTGGGAGCGCGTCTCGTTGTCGGCGCGCACCTTCACCAGGACGAGTTCGCGCTGCACCGCCTGCGATGGCTCCAACTCGACGATCTTCAGCACGTTGACGAGCTTGTTGAGCTGCTTGGTCACCTGCTCCAGCGGCAGGTCCTCCACCCCCACGACGATGGTGATGCGGGAGATGTCGGGGTGCTCGGTGACGCCGACCGCGAGCGAGTCGATGTTGAAGCCGCGCCGGGAGAACAGGGCGGCGATCCGGGCCAGGATGCCGGGGGTGTTCTCCACCAGGACGGAGAGCGTGTGCTTGGACATGGTCTTTTACGTCTCTCTCGCTCAGTCGTCTTCGTTGTCGCCGAAGTCGGGGCGGACGTCCCGGGCGGCCATGATCTCGTCGTTGGAGGTGCCGGCGGCGACCATCGGCCACACCATCGCGTCCTCGTGGACGATGAAGTCGATGACGACCGGGCGGTCGTTGATCGAGTTCGCCTCCTCGATGACCTTGTCCAGCTCGTCCGGCGACTCGCAGCGGATGGCGTGGCAGCCCATGGCCTCCGACAGCTTCACGAAGTCGGGGACGCGGGTGCCGCGGGCCTGGGGGTTGACGTCGTCCGGGCCGGAGTGCAGGACGGTGTTGGAGTACCGCTGGTTGTAGAAGAGGGTCTGCCACTGGCGGACCATCCCGAGGGCGCCGTTGTTGATGACGGCGACCTTGATCGGGATGTTGTTCAGGGCGCAGGTGGTGAGCTCCTGGTTGGTCATCTGGAAGCAGCCGTCGCCGTCGATGGCCCAGACGGCCCGCTCGGGGGCTCCGGCCTTGGCGCCCATGGCGGCCGGCACGGCGTAGCCCATGGTCCCGGCGCCGCCGGAGTTCAGCCAGGTGCCCGGCTTGTCGTACTCGATGAAGTGGGCGGCCCACATCTGGTGCTGGCCGACGCCCGCCGCGAAGATCGTGCCCTCCGGGGCGAGCCGGCCGATGCGCTCGATGACCTGCTGCGGGGAGAGCGAGCCGTCGCCGGGCTGGTCGTAGCCGAGCGGGTAGCTCTCGCGCCAGCGGTTCAGGTCGTTCCACCACATGCCGTAGTCGCCCCGGTGGCCCTCGCTGTGCTCCTTCTGCACGGCCTGGATCAGGTCGGCGACGACCTCGCGGGCGTCGCCGACGATCGGCACGTCGGCGGCGCGGTTCTTACCGATCTCGGCCGGGTCGATGTCCGCGTGGACGATCTTGGCCAGGGGGGCGAAGCTGTCCAGCTTGCCGGTGACGCGGTCGTCGAAGCGGGCGCCGAGGGCGACGATCAGGTCGGCCTTCTGCAGGGCGGTGACGGCGGCGACCGAGCCGTGCATACCGGGCATGCCCAGGTGCTGCGGGTGGTTGTCGGGGAACGCGCCGAGCGCCATCAGGGTGGTGGTGACGGGCGCGCCCGTCAGCTCGGCGAGGACCTTCAGCTCGGCGGTGGCCCTGGCCTTGAGCACGCCGCCACCCACGTACAGGACGGGCCGGCGGGCCTGGGTGATCAGCTTGGCTGCCTCGCGGATCTGCTTGGCGTGCGGCTTGGTCACCGGGCGGTAGCCGGGCAGGTCCATGACCGGCGGCCAGGAGAAGGTGGTCTTCGCCTGGAGGGCGTCCTTGGCGATGTCGACCAGGACCGGGCCGGGGCGGCCGGTGGAGGCGATGTGGAACGCCTGGGCGATGATCCGCGGGATGTCCTCGGCCTTGGTGACGAGGAAGTTGTGCTTGGTGATCGGCATGGTGATGCCGACGATGTCCGCCTCCTGGAAGGCGTCCGTGCCGATCGCCTTGGACGCCACCTGGCCGGTGATCGCGACCAGCGGCACGGAGTCCATGTGCGCGTCGGCGATCGGGGTGACCAGGTTGGTGGCGCCGGGGCCCGAGGTGGCCATGCAGACGCCGACCCGGCCGGTCGCCTGGGCGTAGCCGGTGGCGGCGTGACCGGCGCCCTGCTCGTGGCGGACCAGGACGTGGCGCACCCTGGTGGAGTCCATCAGCGGGTCGTAGGCCGGGAGGATGGCACCGCCGGGAATGCCGAATACCGTGTCGGCGCCGACCTCCTCGAGAGAGCGGATGAGGGACTGCGCGCCCGTCACGTGCTCGGGGGCGGAGTGCTGTCCTCCGGATCGGGGCCGGGGCTGCGGGTGATGGGCCCCGGTGGCCTGCTCGGTCATCGGCATTCTCTTCTCAGATGCTGAGGGTTTTTTGCGAGGTTTTGTACGGTATCCGGCTGATGCACGGAGGGTGCCCGTGCAACAAAAAACCCCTCGTGCCGTAAGGCAAGCGAGGGGAGCGCGCCGGGTGGGGTCGCTGAGCGGTCGAGGCTCAGCGTCAGCCGACGCGCTTTCCACGTACGAGAATTCGAGTGCGCATGGCACTGACCCTCCCCCCGGCACGCACTCACTGTCAAGCGGGTGGGACGGGAGTCTCATTATGTGAGCGCAGGGCCGTGCCGCCCCCGATGACGGCGGACACACCCGAGCCGTACCCCCGCGGGGCGCCGCCCGCGAGCGCCGGCTCGGCCGGTTGGTGCGGCAGCGGATAGTGGCCGGCGACGAGCGCCCGGCGCAGCCGGTACTCGTCGAGCGGCCCGGAGAACGCCTTGCCCTGCCCGTGCGTGCAGCCCATCGCCCGCAGGGCGACGACCTGGTCGGGCAGGTCCACCCCCTCCGCCACGGACGTCAGCCCGAGATCTCCCGCGATGCGCAGCAGGCCGCTGGTGATCTTGTACAGACGGGCGGACTCGACGACGCCCTCGATCAGGCCCCGGTCGAGCTTGAGGACGTCGACCGGGAGCCTCCTGAGGGCCGTGATCGCCGCGTAGCCGCTGCCGAACCCGTCGAGCGCGATCCGTACGCCGACCCGCCGCAGGGCACCCAGCCGCCGCTCCAGCTCGTCCAGCGGGACCCCGGGGTCGGCGTCGGACAGCTCGATGACCAGGGAGCCGGACGGCAGGCCGTGCCGGGCGAGCAGCTCCTCGATCGTGCCGAGCGGCATCGACCGGTCCAGCAGGCGGCGGGCGCTCATCCGGACGACCACCGGCACGGACAGCCCCGCCGCGTGCCGTTCGGCGGCCTGCTCGACGGCCTCCTCGATCATCCACCGGCCGAGCTCGGCGGTCTTGCCGCTGCCCTCGGCCACGCGCAGGAACTCCGCCGGGGTGAAGAGCACCCCCTGGGAGGAACGCCAGCGCGCCTGTGCGAACACCGAGGTGATCCGGCCGTCCTCCAGACGCACCACCGGCTGGTGCAGCAGGGCGAACTCGCCGTCGTACAGCGCGGCCCGCAGGCGGGTGGCCAGTTCCGCCTTGCGGACGACGTCCTGCTGCATCTGCGGCTTGTACAGCTCGACGCGCCCCTTGCCGCCGGCCTTGGCGCGGTACATGGCCAGGTCGGCGTTGCGCAGCAGCTCGCCCGCGCCGAGGCCCGGTTCCGCGAAGGCCACGCCGATGGAGGCGTTGACCCGGACGTCGTTGCCGTCGATGAGGTAGGGCTGGGACAGGGTGGTGCGCAGGCGGTCGGCGAGCTCCACGACGTGCCGCTCGCGGGCCTGGCGGTCGCGGGTGTTGTCCCCGACGATCAGGGCCGCGAACTCGTCGCCCCCGAGCCGCGAGGCGGTGTCGCCCTGGCGGACGGAGTCCTGGAGCCGCCGGGCGGCCTGGACGAGGAGCTCGTCCCCGGCCTGGTGCCCGATGGTGTCGTTGACCGCCTTGAAGCCGTCGAGGTCGATGAAGAGCACGGCCGTGTTCCGCAGGGCCGTGCCCCGGTCGGAGGCGCGGCGGCCCGACAACGCGTGCTGGACCCGCCGGGTGAACAGGGCGCGGTTGGGCAGGTCCGTGAGCGGGTCGTGCTCGGCGTTGTGCTGCAACTGCGCCTGCAGCCGCACCCTTTCGGTCACGTCCCGGCTGTTGAGGATCAGGCCGCCGTGGTGGCGGTTGACGGTCGACTCGACGTTGAGCCAGCGGCCCTCGCCCGAGCGGAAGCGGCACTCGATGCGCGTGGTCGGTTCCTCCACCGGGCTGGCGGCGAGGAATCTGCGCACCTCGTGCACGACGCAGCCCAGGTCCTCGGGGTGGATGAGGTGGGCCAGTTCCGTCCCCACCAGTTCCTCCGCCGGGCGGCCGTAGACACCGGCGGCGGCCGGGGAGACGTACCTCAGGACGCCGGTGGGGGCGGCGATCATGATGACGTCGCTGGAGCCCTGCACCAGGGAGCGGAAGTGGTTCTCCTTCTGGGCCAGTTCCTGGGTGAGGGTGATGTTGTCGAGCAGCATGATGCCCTGGCGCACCACGAGCGCGAGCACCACCGTGCCCCCGGTCAGCAGGACCACGCGGTCGACGCTGCGGCCGTTGAGGACGTTGCAGAGGATCCCCAGGGTGCACACGGCGGCCGCGAGGTACGGCGTGAGGGCGGCGAGGGAGCCGGCGATGGGCCGTGCGGCCGGGCACCGGCCGTGCTCGCCAGCGGCCGGTGCCGGCGGGTGGTGCGGCCCGCTGCGCTGCCCGGGCAGGTGCTCGTGCACCACGCGCGTGGACCCGCCCGTGCCGTGACGGCCGGGGTCGGGGCGGTCGCCGTCCGGCGTGCGGGGCGCGGCCCAGGGAGCGTAGGCGAGGAGCAGCGAGCCCGCGAACCAGCCCGCGTCGAGCAACTGGCCGGAGCGGTAGTCGTGGTGCATCAGCGGGGAGGTGAACAGGGCGTCGCACATCACGGTCAGCGCGAGGGCGCCGACGGCGGTGTTGACCGCGGAGCGGTTCACCGCCGAGCGCCGGAAGTGCAGGGCGAGGACCATGCTGACGAGGGCGATGTCGAGCAGCGGATAGGCCAGCGACAGCGCGGTGTGGGCCACGCCGGGGCCCTCCGTCCGCGCCGCCTGGGCGAGGGCGAGGCTCCACGCCAGGGTGAGCAGCGAGCCGCCGATCAGCCAGGCGTCGAGGCCCAGGCACACCCAGCCGGCCTTGGTCACGGGCCGCTTGGCGAGCACGAGCAGCCCGACGATCGCGGGCGGCGCGAAGCACAGGAAGAACAGGTCGGCGTGGCTGGGACTGGGCACGGGCAGTCCCAGGACCACCTCGTACCACCCCCAGACCAGGTTGCCCAGGGACGCCATGGCCGAGGAGAGGCCGAACAGGAGCCAGGCGGATCGAAAGCGGGTACAGCGGCTGCGGGCGTAGAGGAAGCACGACACGGAGGCGGTGGCCGCCGCGGCGGCCAGCCCGAAGTCGCCCATGATCAGGGCTACTTCGTACGAACCCCAGCCGAGCGCGGAACCGGCGGCGTAGGCCGCGCAGAGCAGGGCGAGGACGAGTTGGAGGGCCAGGCCCGGCCGGGGGCCGGTGACCGGCCTGCGGGGCAGCAGCGCGCCCGGGGACGGGGCGTGCGCCCGCAGCGCTCCGTCCAGCGCGGTGGTCGGGGGCGCGCTCACCGGACCCTCCCGGTCCGGGCCGCTCCCGGGTCCCGCCGGCGCACCGGCTGGCCGTGCCTTCCGCGGCTGCCGGTCCGACGGTGGTGACCGGTGTGGATGGTGTGCCGTTCGCCGTGGTGGGCGCGGTGGCCGCCGTGATCGGCGTGAGGTCCGCGTCTGCCCGCGGCCGCCCGCCAGGGTCGCCGCCGGCAGCCCCGCCCCGTCGGATCGCTCGCCCATAGGCCGTGCATCGCGTGTCGCCCCCCTCACCGTCTGAAGTGTCCGTCCCCGGCGCCGAACGGTCCCCGGCGCAACCCCTGTCGGGACGATACACCAGCCTCGTCACTCAGGGACATAGGTTCTCTACTCTGCGTGACGATCGCCAGATGTATGAGTACCCACCGCGCCCGGAGGATTGCGGACGGTACTCGAATTCGGTCAGCCGGTTGGTGCACCCGTCGTAACGATCACGTTGCGGAGCGGCTCCCGGTTCACATGACGCCTCAACTGGTCCGCCAGGAGCCGCTTGGCGCGCGGGAGGAACGCGGAGGTGGGACCGCCGGCATGAGGGCTGATGAGTACCCCCGGCGCACGCCAGAGGGGGTGCTCGCGCGGGAGGGGCTCGGGGTCGGTGACGTCGAGGGCCGCGGTGATGCGGCCGCTCTCCAGCTCGGCGAGCAGGGCCTTGGTGTCGACGACCTGGCCGCGGGCCACGTTGACCAGCAGCGCACCGTCCTTCATCCGGGACAGGAAGTCGGCTCCGGCCAGGCCGCGGGTGGTCTCCGTGAGCGGCGTGGCCAGGACGACGACGTCCGCGTCCGGGAGCAGGGCGGGGAGTTCGGTGAGCGGATGCACCGGACCGCGCGCCGTGGTGCGCTCGGAGCGCGCGACGCGCGCCACCCGCGCCGGCTCGAACGGAACGAGCCGGTCCTCGATGGCGGCGCCGATCGACCCGTATCCGACGACGAGGACGTTCCTGTCCGCGAGCGCGGGCCGGAATCCGCCGAGCCACTCCCCACGGTCCTGCGCGCGCACGAAGTCGGGGACTCCGCGCAGCGAGGCCAGGATCAGCGCGAGGGTGAGCTCCGCGGTGCTCGCCTCGTGCACCCCGCGGGCGTTGCACAGCCGGACGCCCTGGGGCAGGTGCCGCAGCCCCGGCTCCACGTGGTCGATGCCGGCGGAGAGCGTCTGCACGACCTGTACGTGACGCATCTGCGGCATCGGGCGCACGCACAGCGCGCTGGGCTTCATGTAGGGGACGACGTAGAAGGCGCAGTCGGCCGGGTCGGCGGGGAAGTCCTGCTCGCCGTTCCAGAAGCGGTAGCCGGGTCCTTCGGGCAGTCCGTCGATCTCGTCCGGCGGGATGGGCAGCCACACGTCAGCAGTCATGCACCGGAGGCTATGTCAGGAGCGCGCCACGGCAGAGGTTAGGTTGGGGTGGCCGGAACAGGGGAGGGTCACGACCAGGTGGAGCGCAGGACGATCGGCGCGACGGCACTCGCGGTGGGGGCCGTCGGACTGGGGTGCATGCCGATGAGCTGGGCGTACAGCGCGTCGCGCCAGCGCGGCGACGCGTCGCTCAGGGCGGTGCACCGGGCGCTGGACCTGGGCGCGTCCCTGCTGGACACGGCCGACATGTACGGCCCCTTCACCAACGAGCTCTTGGTGGGGCGGGTGTTGAAGGAGCGGCGGTCCGAGGCGTTCGTGTCGACGAAGGTCGGTCTCCTCGTGGGCGACCAGCACATCGTCGCCAACGGCCGCCCCGGGTACGTGAGACGGGCCTGCGACGCGTCGCTGCGGCGGCTGCAGACGGACGTCATCGACCTCTACCAGCTGCACCGTGCCGATCCGGAGGTGCCGGTCGAGGAGACCTGGGGCGCGATGGCGGAGCTCGTCCAGGCCGGGAAGGTCAGGGCGTTGGGCCTGTGCGCGATGGGGGCGCGGTCCTCGCGCAGGAACGGGTCCGGGCTGCACGACGCGACCATCGGGCAGTTGGAGCGGGTGCAGCAGGTCTTCCCGGTCAGCGCCGTGCAGGCGGAGCTGTCGGTGTGGTCGCGGGAGGCGCTCGAGGCGCTGCTGCCGTGGTGCCGGTCCCGCGGCGTCGGCTTCCTCGCCGCGATGCCCCTCGGCAACGGCTTCCTGACCGGCCGGCTGCGTCCCGGCGCCGGTTTCGAGGCGGAGGACCTGCGGGCCCGCCACCCCCGCTTCACGGCCGAGATGATGGCCGCGAACCAGCCGATCGTCGCCGGTCTGCGCCGGGTGGCCCGGCGGCACGGCCCCGAGGTCACGCCCGCCCAGGTCGCCCTCGCCTGGGTGCTCGCGCAGGGCCCGCACGTCGTCCCGGTGCCGGGCGCGAAGCGGGAGCGGTGGGTCTTAGAGAACGCGGCGGCGGCGGCCCTGCGCCTGGAGCCAGAGGACCTCGGGGAGGTGGCGGAGCTGCCGCCGGCCCAGGGGTCGTGGGACTGAGCCGGCCCGGGGCGCGAGGGGAACAAACGCCCTGATCCCGGTCCCGCGTCCCGTGATCGGGGACTTCGGGGGCCCGGGCGGTGTATGACAGGGAGGACACCTCCCCGTCGAAGGGACCATGATCGTGCGATGCCGAGCCGTCCCGGCCGTGCTGGCCGCCGCCGCGCTCCTGCTGACGGCCGGCTGCTCCTCCGGCGGCGGGGGAACGCCCGGCACCGGCGGCAGCGCCTCACCCGGCCGCTCGGCCCCGGGGCCGAGCGGCCCGCCGCGGCAGGACGCCGGGCAGACGCCTCCGGCCGAGGGCTCGGTGAAGGTCGTCCGCACCGTCGCCACCGGCCTGGACTCCCCCTGGGGCCTCGCCCCCCTGCCGGGCGGCGGCCTGCTCGTCTCCTCGCGGGACGAGGGGACGATCCTCCGGGTCGACGAGAAGACCGGCGAGAAGACCGAGCTGGGCGAGGTGCCCGGGGTCTCGGCCGCCGGCGAGGGCGGGCTGCTGGGCATCGCCCTGTCCCCCGACTTCGCTTCGGACCGCATGGTCTACGCGTACTTCACCTCGGTCTCGGACAACCGCATCGTCCGCATGATCTACGACGACGGCAAGCCCGCCGGCCGGCAGCTGGGCGCGCCCGACACGGTCTACCGGGGCATTCCCAAGGGCCTCATCCACAACGGCGGCCGGATCGCGTTCGGCCCCGACGGGATGCTGTACGCCGGCACGGGCGAGAGCGGTGACACGGGCCTGTCCCAGGACAAGGACTCGCCGGGCGGCAAGATCCTGCGGCTGACCCCGGAGGGCGAACCGGCGCCGGGCAACCCGTTCCCGGACTCGCCGGTGTACTCCTACGGCCACCGCAACGTACAGGGCCTGGCCTGGGACGATGAGCAGCGGCTGTTCGCCTCGGAGTTCGGTCAGGACACCTGGGACGAGCTGAACGCGATCAAGCCGGGCGACAACTACGGCTGGCCGGAGGCCGAGGGCCGGTCCGGCGAGGCGGGGTTCCACGACCCGGTCGAGCAGTGGAAGACGTCCGAGGCCTCCCCGAGCGGCATCGCCTGGGCCGAGGGCTCGATCTGGATGGCGGGCCTGCGCGGCAAGCGGCTCTGGCGCGTCCCGCTGAACGGCACGAAGGCCTCGGCGGAGCCCCAGGCGTTCCTGGAGGACGAGTACGGCCGGCTGCGCACGGTCGCCGCGGCCGGCGGCGACCGGCTGTGGCTCGTGACCAGCAACACGGACGGCCGGGGCAGCCCGAAGAAGGGGGACGACCGGATCCTCGAGCTGCGGGTGACGTGAGCCGGGGACCCTCAGTCCTCGCCCTCCCGCTCCTCGTGACGCGGGCGGACGACGACCTTCCCGGACGCCAGGTCTATCGGGCCGCGTCCGGGATCGGCGTCGCCGACGTCCTCCCGGGTCAGTTCCAGGCGGTTCTGCTCGTCGCGGGTGTGTGCGCGGCCGGGTGAGAACAGTTCCTCGAACACGTTGAACACAAGGGCCTCCCAGGGCCGTGACTCCCCCGACGTCCCTTACAGCGTAGGCCTCACCTCGCCGGGCCGGGCGCGAGGCTCTCGGCCGGGAACAGGCCCAGCCGGTGCGCCACCGCCGCCGCCTCGCCCCGCCCGGAGACACCGAGCTTGGCGAGGATGTGGGAGACGTGGACGCTCGCCGTCTTCGGGGAGATGAACAGCTCCTGTGCGATCCGGCGGTTGGTGTGCCCGGCGGCGACCAGGCGCAGCACGTCCCGTTCCCGGCTGGTCAGCCCCAGGGCCGCGGCCGGGTCGGCGGGTGCGGGGGCGGGGGCGAGCGGGAGGCGGGCCACGCCGTCCTCGTCGTGCCGCCCGGTGCCCGACTCGCCCAGCTCGGGCAGCAGCCGGGCCAGTTCCTCCTCCTGGCCGGCGGCCGCGGCGGCCAGTTCGCCGGGCAGGGCGCGGCGCAGGGCCGTGGAGAACGGGGCGAAGGGCAGTCCGTCGGCGCCGATCTCGACGCAGCCGCCGAGTGCGACGACCGCCCCCCGGCGGCGGGCGGCGTCCGCGAACTCCTCGACCAGGCGGGTCTTGCCGACACCGGCCTCCCCGCCGATCAGCAGGGCCTGCGGCTCGCCCTCGCGGGAACGGACGAGGGCTTCGTGCAGCGCGCCCAACTCCGGGGCGCGGCCCACGAACACGGGGCTGACGGACCTGGTCTCCATTGCCCCGAGCATGGCACGCGGGTCCGGCGGCGCGGCACCGGTTTTCCGACGGCCGGAGACGGCGGCGGTGGCGATGGCCGGGGCGGCGGGGAGGGCACCGCCCGCCCCCGTCACACCCACCGGCACGGCACCGTCCGCCGCCCCGTCCCGACGGTCGCGGCGGCGGACGGTGGCGGCTCCCCGTTCACGCGACCCGGGTGAACCGGGACCTGCGGAAGCGGCCGCTATGGCTCTCGTGCTCCGCGGAGTCCCGGGCGGATGAGCGGCGGGCCCGGGTGGCCTCGCGGACCAGGCGCGCGTGCTCGGCCCGGCGGATGAGGTCGGCGGCGCGCATCTGCTGGAGTTCGTACTCGAACATGGTGTGTCCTCGGGTGGGAGGCGGATCTCGGAGGGGTTCCTCCGGGATGCCTCCACCTTCGTCCCCCAGGCGGGGCGGCCGCATCGGGAGAGTTCCGCATCTTCGGGGGCCGGTGGGGCGCCTTAGACACGCCTGAGGGGTCTCAGGGGCCTCCGTAAGGCGGTTGCGCAGGCCCCTGAGACCCCTCATGGGGAACCGCGGCGGCTCAGCTCGCCGAGGGCAGCCCGAGCAGGAGGCCGGTGTACTTGAGGACCGCCAGGAACAGGCCGATGACGCCGAGCGCGACGCCCGCCCAGGCGACCGACTTGATCCACGGGGCCTGGACCCTGCCGGGCGTGCCGAACGCGGGCCGGGCCAGCGTCACGACGCCGACGACCAGGGCGAGCAGCGCGAACAGGCCGCCCCACAGGGCGGTGGTCTGCCAGGCGTCGCCGTAGACGGCCTGGACCTGCTTGGCGACGCTCGCGTTCGAGGCGGTCTCCAGCTGTCCGATGAGGTTCTGGCGTGCGGCCGCCACGGTGCCGACCCAGCTGCCGGTGAGCGAGACCACGCCCAGCGCGGCCGAGACGACGGCTCCGGCGCCCTGGCCGATTCCGTAGGAGGCCTTCCCGGTCTCCCGGCCGGCGGCCTCGTCCAGGACTGCGGGCTCGGTCGCCTCGTCGGACCCGGTGGTGTCCACCGCCTTCTCGTCCACCGCCTTCTCGTCGGTCGTGGCCTTGGTGGCCTCGGTCTCGTCCACTGCGTTCGTCGCCATGTCTCGCACCGTAGGGTCGCTGTCTGAGAAGTCCCTTAATGATCGCCGTGAGCGGCCCGCGCGCGTGCGGCGCGCCACTCGGGCGCCAGCATCGACCAGATCTCGAGGTCGTGCCGTACGCCACGGTAGTGGTGGGCCTCACGGCGCACACCGTCGCGGGTCATCCCGAGCCGCCGGGCCACGTTCAGGCTCTGCTGGTTGCCCGAGGCGGCGACCCACTCCACGCGGTGGATGCCGCGCTGCCCGACGGCCCAGTCGATCAGCACCCGCATCGCACGGGTGACCAGGCCCCGGCCGGTCCCGGCGGGTTCCAGCCAGCAGCCGACCTCGCAGGTGCCGTTCGCCGCGTCGAAGTTCAGGAACAGCACCCCGCCCACGAGTTTCCCGTCCAGCCACAGGCCGTGCAGGGAGCCCTTGTCTGCGGCGCGCAGCTCGGCGTACAGCTGGAGCTTCGCGCGAGCGGAGGGCAGGTCCGTCTCCGTCGTCCCGAACGGGATGTACCGGCCGATGAACTCCCGTCCCCGCTCCAGATGGGCCAGGAACTCCTCGGCGTGCCAGGGCTCCAGAGGCCGCAGTTCGGCGCCGTCGTCACCCAGGGATATCGCGTACATCGCGCTGCCGCTCCTCCTGTGCCAGGACGTCCGCCACCTCGGCGTCCGTCGCGGCGGCCAGCCTCTCATGGGTGGCACGGCATTCGGGCGGTTCGATGCTGATCCGCGGCAGGCGCCTGCCGAGCCGGCGGGGCAGCCACCAGTTGGCGCCGCCGAGCACGTGCATCAGGGCGGGGACGAGGAGGGTGCGCAGCACGAAGGCGTCCA
Organism: Streptomyces sp. NPDC058741; assembly: GCF_042746715.1. NCBI lineage: Bacteria > Bacillati > Actinomycetota > Actinomycetes > Kitasatosporales > Streptomycetaceae > Streptomyces > Streptomyces sp. NPDC058741. The sequence goes on from NZ_JBHYQH010000027.1 coordinate 20,312, forward strand.
GGGCGACCGCGGCGGCCAGCGCGATGCCGAACATGGCTATCACGCGGTCGCCGCTGAGTACGAAGGCCAGGAAGACGGAGATCATGATGACCGCCGCCGAGTTGATCACCCGGCTGGTCTCGGCGAGGCCGACCCGCACGGCCCGCCGGTTGTCGCCGGTGGCCAGCCACTCCTCGTAGATGCGGCTGACCAGGAACACCTGGTAGTCCATGGAGAGGCCGAAGAGCACCGACACCATGATCACGGGCAGGAAGGGCTCGATGGGGCCCGCGCTGCCGAGGCCGAGCAGTTCACTGCCCCAGCCCCACTGGAAGATCGCGACGACCACGCCGAAGGCGGAGGCCACGGCGGCGACGTTCATCGCGGCGGCCTTCAGCGGTATGCCGATCGAGCGGAAGGCCAGCAGGAGCAGCAGACAGCCCAGGCCGATGACGATCCCGACGAAGACGGGCAGCTTGGAGACGATGACGTCGGCGAAGTCGTCGTAGCCGGCCGTCATCCCGCCCACCTGCACGTCGAGGGACGTGCCCGACTCGGCGCGCGGCAGCACGTCCTCGCGCAGCCGGTCGACGAGGTCGCTGGTCTGCTTCGACTGCGGGGACGACTCGGGTACGACGGTGAGGTACGCGGTGTGGCCGCCGGAGTCGAAGGTGACCGGCGTGACCGAGGCGACGCCCTCGGTGGTGCGCAGGGTGGCGTCGAGGTTGTCCAGGGCGAGCTTGTCGGCGGCTCCGTCGACCTCCGTGACGAGGGTGAGCGGGCCGTTGACGCCGGGGCCGAAGCCGTCGGCGAGCAGGTCGTAGGCCTGGCGGGTGGTGGCCGTCTCGGGGTTGTTCCCCTGGTCGGAGGTGCCCAGGTGCAGGGAGAGCGTCGGCAGTGCGAGGACGCCCATGACGACGAGGGCGACCAGGCCGAGCAGCTTGGGGTGGCGTTCCACGAACGCCGACCAGCGGGCGGCGAATCCCGTGGGCATCTCGGGCTCGGGCCCGTGCTCCGCCAGGCGGCGGCGCTCGCGGCGGCTGAGGGCGCGCATGCCGATGAAGGACAGCAGGGCGGGCAGCAGGGTGACGGAGGCCGCGACGGTCAGGACGACGGTCAGGCTCGCCGCTACGGCGACGCCGTTGAGGAAGCTCAGCCGCAGGATCAGCATGCCCAGCAGGGCGATGCACACGGTGGCACCCGCGAAGACGACCGCCCGTCCCGTGGTCTGCACGGCGTTCGTTGCCGCCTCGGCGACGGACAGCCCACGCTTGAGGCCGCGACGGTGCCTGGTGACGATGAACAGGGCGTAGTCGATGCCGACGCCGAGCCCGATCAGCATGCCGAGCATGGGGGCGAAGTCGGCCACGGTCATGGCGTGCCCGAGCAGCACGATCCCCGCGTAGGCGGTGCCCACGCCGACCAGGGCGGTGGCGATGGGCAGCAGCGACGCGGCGAGCGAGCCGAAGGCGAGGAACAGCACGACCGCGGCCACGACCACCCCGACGATCTCGGCGACGTGCCCTTCGGGGGACTCGGTGAGGGCGGCGGCGCTGCCGCCGAGTTCCACCCGGAGCCCGTCGGTCTCGGCGCTCTTCGCGGTCTCGACGACGGCCTGCGCCTCGCTCCGGTCGATGTCCTGGGCCTGGTGGTCGAAGGTGACCGTGGCGTACGCGGTGCGGCCGTCGCCGCTGACGCGGCCCGTGCCCGGGCCGTCGTAGGGGCTGGTGACCGAGGACACGCCGGGGAGGTCCTCGATGCGGTCCAGGGCGCGGCTCATCGCCTGCTCGACGCCGGGTTCGCGGACGCTGCCGGAGGCGGTGTGCCAGACCACGGTGTCGCTGTCGCCGCCGAGCTGGGGGAAGCCCTCGTGCAGCAGATCGGTGGCGCGGCCCGACTCCGTGCCGGGGACCTGGTAGTCGTTCGAGTACGTGGTGCCGGCGACGGCAGCCCCCGTGGCCATCCCCGCGAAGGCGAGGAGCCACAGCAGGACGCTGACCAGACGGCGCTGGACGCACCAGCGTGCGAGGGCTGCCACGAGACGTGCTCCCGGTGCTGCTTTGAATGGATCTTTGGCCGGGAGCAGTCGTACTGGGACTGAGCAGCCCGCAAAGAACGCATGAGCAAGGTGACGCCACCCTTACAGGTGAAAGAGATCATTTGTCGTTTTCGTGGGCTTTTTCACATCGCCCGTGATCAGTCCGACCGGTCCCCCAGGGCCATCACCATCACACCGGCGATCATGAGCCACAGCGCCCGGCGCGTCCTGCCCCGGGAGCCCAGCGCGGCGGCGGCCCCGCACACCGCGGCCCCGCAGGCGTACGCCGTCGGGACGAGCGCGGACGCGGAGCCCGTGAGGCGCAGCAGGGCGGCGGCCAGACCGGCCAGGGTCAGAGCGACGCCGGTGCCCACCGCCGTCCAGCGGGCCCGGCGGGCGTCCCGCGGGTCCTCGGCCTCGTCCTGGTCGGCGGCCGCCTCCGGGTCCGGTATCTCCGGGCCGGTGTCGGAATCAGAGCGTCCACTCATGGCCGAGACGGTAGCGCGCCGCAGGAAACCCGGGTGCGGGGCCTCGGGGCCGCCTGTTAGCGTCCGCTGGTCCGAGACCGCCCGCGGCCTCCCGCCGCCCGGCCGAAGCAGGTGCATTGTTTGACGGTCCGACCGAGCTCCGACGCATCCCCCGTCTTCCTCAAGGACTCAAGGAGCCCGTTCACCGATGTCGGACATCACTTCCCGGACCCCGAACGACCCCCTGGCCGACCGTGTGAGCCACCCCGGCTACCCGCGCAGCAACGGCTACGACGCCCGCTGGGCCGTCGACAACCAGATGGGCCCGCACGCGCTGTGGCTGCTGGAGTGGCTGGCGCCCGCCCTGGGGTTCGACGCCCTGAGCCCCGGCTCCCGGGTGCTCGACCTGGGCTGCGGACGCGCCATGACGTCGATCTTCCTGGCCCGGGAGTACGGCCTCCAGGTCACCGCCGCCGACCTGTGGGTCAAGCCCGGTGAGAACGCGGGGCGCATCGCCGAGGCAGGCGTCGCCGACCGTGTGCAGCCGGTGCTCGCCGAGGCGCACGACCTGCCGTTCGGCGAGAACACCTTCGACGCGATCGTCTCCGTCGACGCCTACCAGTACTTCGGCACCGACGACCTGTACCTGCCCGGGCTGACGCGGCTGCTGAGGCCCGGCGGGCGGATCGGCGTCGTCGTACCGGCGCTGGCCGAGGAGATCGACGGCGTCGAGCCGCCGGAGCACCTGGAGCCGTACTGGGAGCCCGCGTTCTGGTGCTTCCACACCGCCGGCTGGTGGCGCCGCCACTGGACCCGCAGCGGGGCCGTGGAGGTCGAGACGGCCGACTGGCTGGACGACGGCTGGCGCGACTGGCTGCGGTGGTGCGAGGTCGTGGCCGAGGAGCACACCGACGCGTGGCACGTCCGGACGGCCGGGCAGTGCGCCGAGATGCTGCGTCTCGACCAGGGGCGCACACTCGGCTTCGCGCGGGTCGTGGGGCGCCGCCCGTTGACCGGAACGCGGAGGGGGGATGCGCCGGGTTCGGCGCATACCCCCTCCGCCGGGTCCGCGTGAGGCTCAGCCCTCGCTGACGCCCAGCTTCTCCAGGATCAGCTCCTTGACGCGCGCGGCGTCGGCCTGGCCCCGGGTCGCCTTCATGACCGCGCCGACCAGGGCGCCGGCCGCGGCCACCTTGCCGCCGCGGATCTTGTCCGCGACGGCCGGGTTGCCGGCGATGGCCTCCTCGACGGCGGTGGTGAGCGCGCCCTCGTCGGAGACGACCTTCAGACCGCGCCGGTCGACGACCTCGTCCGGCGTGCCCTCGCCCGCGAGGACGCCCTCGATGACCTGGCGGGCCAGCTTGTCGTTCAGGTCGCCCTTCGCGACGAGCTCGGTGACCCGGGCCACCTGCTGCGGCGTGATCGCCAGCTCGTCGAGCGCCTTGCCCGACTCGTTGGCGCTGCGGGCCAGCTCGCCCATCCACCACTTGCGGGCGGAGGCGGCGTCGGCCCCGGCCTCGATCGTGGCGACGATCGGCTCCAGGGCACCGGCGTTGAGGATCGCCTGCATGTCGGTGCCGGAGATCCCCCACTCCTCGCGGAGCCGGTTGCGGCGCACCAGCGGCAGCTCGGGCAGGGAGGCCCGGATCTCCTCGACCCACTCGCGGGACGGGGCGACCGGCACCAGGTCGGGCTCCGGGAAGTACCGGTAGTCCTCGGCCTCCTCCTTCACGCGGCCCGAGGTCGTCGACCCGGTGTCCTCGTGGAAGTGCCGGGTCTCCTGCACGATCGTGCCGCCCGAGGAGAGCACGGCCGCGTGCCGCTGGATCTCGAAGCGGGCCGCGCGCTCCACGGACCGCAGCGAGTTGACGTTCTTCGTCTCGGAGCGGGTGCCGAACTTCTCGGTGCCGTGCGGGCGCAGCGACAGGTTCACGTCGCAGCGCATCTGGCCCATCTCCATGCGGGCATCGGAGACGCCGAGCGCCCGGATGACCTCGCGCAGCTCACGGACGTAGGCCCGCGCGACCTCGGGGGCGCGCTCGCCGGCACCCTCGATCGGCTTGGTGACGATCTCGATGAGCGGGATGCCGGCGCGGTTGTAGTCCAGCAGGGAGTGGGACGCGCCGTGGATACGGCCCGTGGCGCCGCCGACGTGCGTCGACTTGCCGGTGTCCTCCTCCATGTGGGCGCGCTCGATCTCCACGCGGAAGGTCTCGCCGTCCTCCAGCTGCACGTCGAGATAGCCGTCGAAGGCGATCGGCTCGTCGTACTGGGAGGTCTGGAAGTTCTTCGGCATGTCCGGATAGAAGTAGTTCTTCCGGGCGAAGCGGCACCACTCGGCGATCTCACAGTTCAGCGCGAGGCCGATCTTGATCGCGGACTCGACGCCGGTCGCGTTGACGACCGGGAGGGCGCCGGGCAGGCCGAGGCAGACCGGGCAGGTCTGGGTGTTGGCGTCCTGGCCGAGGGCGGTCGAGCAGCCGCAGAACATCTTGGTCTTGGTGCCGAGTTCGACGTGGACCTCGAGGCCCATGACGGGGTCGTACGACGCGAGTGCGTCCTCGTACGACACCAGGTCGGTCGTGGTGGTCACGGTGAAGGTTCCCTCTCAGCCCAGCAGGACGTCGTCGTCGCCCAGCCGCTTCAGCTCGCGGTAGAGAATGGCCAGGTTGGTGACGACCGCGGCGCCGGTCACGACGGCGTCGAGCAGCCGCAGCGTGTCGTTGTCTCCGCGGGCCTTCTTGATCTGCTTGTAGACACCGACGGCGCCGAACGCCGACGTGGCCATCGAGACGTACAGACCGGACTTGGACTTCTTGAAGCCCTTGGCCTTGGACAGTGCGCTCACAGCGACGGAGCCTCCTCGATCAGCGGGTGCCCCCACTTTTCCACGAAGGCGGCCTCGACGGCGGCGCCCACCTTGTACAGGCGGTCGTCCTTCATGACGGGGGCGATGATCTGCAGACCGACCGGGAGGTTGTCCTCCGGGGCGAGGCCGCACGGCAGCGACATGGCCGCGTTGCCCGCCAGGTTGGTCGGGATGGTGCACAGGTCGGCGAGGTACATCGCCATCGGGTCGTCGGCGCGCTCGCCGATCGCGAAGGCGGTGGTCGGGGTCGTCGGGGAGACGATCACGTCGACCTGCTCGAACGCCTTGTCGAAGTCCTGCTTGATGAGCGTGCGGACCTTCTGGGCGCTGCCGTAGTACGCGTCGTAGTAGCCGGAGCTGAGCGCGTACGTGCCGAGCATGACGCGGCGCTTGACCTCGGGGCCGAAGCCGGCCTCGCGGGTGAGGGAGGTGACCTCCTCGGCGGAGTGCGTGCCGTCGTCGCCGGTCCGCAGGCCGTAGCGCAGGCCGTCGAAGCGGGCGAGGTTGGAGGAGCACTCCGAGGGCGCGATCAGGTAGTACGCCGACAGCGCCAGGTCGAAGGACGGGCAGTCCAGCTCGACGATCTCGGCGCCCAGCTCCTTCAGCAGCTCGACCGACTCGTCGAAGCGCCGGATGACGCCGGCCTGGTAGCCCTCGCCGCGGAACTGCTTCACGACGCCGACGCGCATGCCCCGCACGCTGCCGTTGCGCGCGGCCTCGACGACCGGTGGGACCGGCGCGTCGATGGAGGTGGAGTCCATCGGGTCGTGCCCGGCGATGACCTCGTGCAGCAGGGCCGCGTCCAGCACCGTACGGGCGCAGGGGCCGCCCTGGTCGAGGGAGGACGAGAAGGCGACCATGCCGTACCGGGAGACCGCGCCGTACGTCGGCTTCACGCCGACCGTGCCGGTGACGGCGGCCGGCTGGCGGATGGAGCCGCCGGTGTCGGTGCCGATGGCGAGCGGGGCCATGTAGGCGGCGAGCGCGGCGGACGAGCCGCCGCCGGAACCGCCGGGGATCCTGGTCAGGTCCCAGGGGTTGCCGGTCGGGCCGTAGGCGCTGTTCTCGGTGGAGGACCCCATGGCGAACTCGTCCATGTTGGTCTTGCCGAGGATCACGACGTCGGCGGCCTTCAGCCGCCGGGTGAGCGTCGCGTCGTACGGCGGGATCCAGCCCTCGAGGATCTTCGAACCGACGGTCGTCGGGATGCCCTCGGTGGTGAAGATGTCCTTCAGCGCGAGGGGGACGCCGGCCAGCGGGCCGAGCTTCTCGCCCCGCTCCCGCTTCGCGTCGACGGCACGGGCCTGGGCCAGGGCGCCCTCGCGGTCCACGTGCAGGAAGGCGTGCACCTTCTCGTCGACGGCCTCGATACGGGCGAGGTGGGCCTCGGTGACCTCGACGGCCGTGAGCTCACCGGAGGCGATCTTCGCGGCGGTCTCGGCGGCGGTGAGCTTGATGATGTCCGTCACGGTCTTAGTCCTCCCCCAGGATCTGCGGCACCTTGAAACGCTGCTGCTCCTGGGCCGGGGCGCCGGAGAGCGCCTGCTCGGGGGTGAGCGACGGACGGACCTCGTCCGCCCGCATGACGTTCGTGAGCGGGAGCGGGTGCGAGGTCGGCGGTACGTCTTGGTCGGCGACCTCGCTGACGCGTGCGACCGCGCCGATGATGTCGTCCAGCTGTCCCGCGAAGTGGTCGAGCTCTTCGGGCTTCAGCTCCAGACGCGCCAGCCGGGCGAGGTGGGCGACCTCCTCGCGCGTGATGCCAGGCATGCAGCGATCCTCTGGGGTGAGTGAATGTGGTGTGGCCTCATCCTATGGGGCGGGGGGCCGTGCCCGTGAAACGGTTTGCCCGGCCCCTCGCGGACGGGGCGGCGGGCCGTCCGCCCTGACGGCCTCTAGCCCAACCGGCCCGAGTCGTCCGCCGCGGCCGCCGGCAGGGCGGCGTGGGGGCGCTGCCAGCCCTGGGAGCCCCGGGCGCGGAGCCAGGCCGTGGTCTCCTCCGGGGGCATGGCGGCGGCCACCAGCCAGCCCTGGACCGCGTCGCAGCCGAGGTCGCGCAGGCGCTCCCAGGTCTCGTCGTCCTCGACGCCCTCGGCGACGACGAGCAGGCCGAGGGAGTGCGCCAGGTCGACCGTGCAGCGCACGATCTCCGCGTCCTCGTGGTCGCGTGCGAGCCGGGCCACGAACGAGCGGTCGATCTTCAGCTCGCTGACCGGGAGCCGGCGCAGGTGCACGAGCGAGGAGTAGCCCGTGCCGAAGTCGTCCAGGGACATCTTCACGCCGTGCCCGGTGAGCCCGTTGAGGGTGTCGGCGGCGCGCTGCGGGTCCTCCAGCAGGACGTGCTCGGTGATCTCCAGCTGGAGCGCTCCGGCCGGAACGCCGTGCCGGGCCAGGCGGGCCGCGACCGAGCCCGCGAAACCGGGAGTGTGCACGTCCCGCGGCGAGACGTTCACCGCGACCGGCACGAACAGGCCCTGGGAGCGCCAGCGCGCGACCTGGCCGAGGGCGGTCTCCAGGACGTACTCGGTGAGGTGCGGCATCAGGCCCGAGGACTCGGCGATCGCTATGAACTCGTCCGGCGGGACCTTGCCCCGCTCCGGGTGCACCCAGCGGACCAGGGCCTCCAGGCCCGCGACCTGGCCGTCGAAGCGGACCTTGGGCTGGTAGTGCAGATGCACCTCGTGCGCGTCCAGGGCGCGGCGCAGATCGCCCAGCAGGCCCAGCCGGTCCGGGGTGTTGGAGTCGCGCTTGGACTCGTAGACCTCCACGCCCGTGCGGTCCCGCTTCGCCTGGTACATCGCCACGTCCGCGCGGCGCAGCAGGCCCTCCGCGTCCAGCGCGTGGTCCGGGAAGACGGCGACTCCCGCACTCGCCTCCAGGACGAGGGTGAGTCCGTCGAGGTCGAGCGGGGAGCTGAGGGCGGAGACCAGGGTGCGGGCGACCCGGGTCGCGGAGGTCGTGGAGTCGGCGACGGGCAGTAAGACGGCGAACTCGTCCCCGCCGAGCCGGGCCGCCTCGGCTCCCCTCGGGAGCGCCACCCGCAGCCGGTCGGCGATCTGCAGCAGCAGCCGGTCCCCGGCGAGATGGCCGAGCGTGTCGTTGACCGACCGGAAACGGTCGAGGTCGATCAGCATCAGAGCGGCGCGGGCGTCGATCCGCTCCGCGTCGTCGAGCGCGGTCCAGATGCGCTCCAGCAGCCACTGGCGGTTGGGCAGGCCGGTCAGCGGGTCGCGCAGCTGCTCCTCCGCGCGGGCCCGGGCGATCCACAGGGTGGAGTCCATCGCGATCAGGGGGATGGAGAACAGCGGCAGCAGGACCGGCTTGGTCACGGCCACCACGCACACCAGCGGTGCGATGCCCAGCAGCGCGACGGCCATCAGGCCCTGCCGGACGAGGGCGGTGCGGGCGACGGTGGGCAGGCCGGGGCGCGGGGCGTGCAGGTACCAGAGCAGGACGCGGGTGACGGCCAGATAGGCGACGGCGACCAGGGCCACCTGGGCGGCGGTGGCGAGGGTCCAGCCGCCGGGCTGGGTGGGCGACTCGACGGACGGCACGCTCCCGAAGGCGCCCAGCACCAGGGCGCCGGCCCCGATGCCGAGGAGGTCGACCGCCCCGTGCAGCACGCCCGGGCGCCAGCGGTTGCGGCGGGCGATGCCGACCAGCACGACGACCGTGAGGCTGACCATGCCGGCCGGAACCCACCCGTACAGCAGCAGAACGGCGAGGGTGAGGGCGGCGCCCGAGCCGGTGCCGCCCCACCAGCGGGAGCGGCCGAGCATCACGAGGTGACCGACGATGACGCCGGTCAGCACCGCCAGCGACCAGCCGGTGGCGCCCGACGGGAAGAGCGCGTGCCCGGCGGTGAAGGCGTGGTATAACCCCGCGCCCAGGACGAGGGCGGCCGCCGCCACGACCGCCACGGGCAGCGCGGGCCAGGTGTGGTGCCGTTCGGTGTCCGGGGCACGGTCGGGGCCGGTCAGGTGGGCGGTGTTCTCGTCTGCCGGCTGGGCCACGCCGCGGCCGTCCGCCGCGGCGCGCCCGTCAGGGGTGTACTGTCCGACGGCGCGCACCTCGGCGCCCGGACGCCCCGCCGGCCGTACGGCCCCACGGACTGCACGCCAGGCGACCGCGAAGCGGCGCAGGCGCAGCCGTGAGCCCGGCACTGCGCTCTCGGTCGGTTCCATTCCCGTCCCTCTCACAGCCGGCGGTGCCCACGCCACGCGGCCCCGGTACCCGACGAACCCTCGGCGGCCGCGTTGGAAAACTTTTCTCCGCGCCCTGTGCGGGCACGAAGATGCCCCGACCGCAGCCGGGCACGGCAGGCGCACATCCCAACAGTAGGCCGCTGAAGGCTTCCACGGGCAGCGGTCGTCAACGGTTGCCCGAATGCGCCCTGGCCACCCGTATGCATCTGATATGCGCCGAACAGGTGGTCTTCAACCGCTACTCCTCGGCCGAAAGAGCGACGTCGGCGGCGGCTTCCGGCCCTTGTTCCAGCAGGACGCCGAAACCTTCCTCGTTCAGAACCGGAACCTTCATCTGCATCGCCTTGTCGTACTTCGAACCGGGGTTGTCGCCCACGACCACGAACGACGTCTTCTTCGACACCGAGCCGGTCACCTTCGCTCCGCGGTTCTGCAGCGCCTCCTTGGCGCCGTCGCGCGTGAAGCGCTCCAGCGTGCCGGTGACGACGACGGTGAGCCCTTCGAGCGGACGCGGCCCCTCGTCCTCGCCGGAGCTCTCCTCCTCCATGCGGACGCCGGCGGCCTTCCACTTGCCAATGATGTCGCGGTGCCAGTCCTCGGCGAACCACTCCTTGACGGCGGCGGCGACGATCGGGCCGACGCCGTCCGTGTTCTTCAGCTCCTCCTCCGTGGCCTGGTCGATGCGCTCGATCGAGCGGAACTCGCGGGCCAGCGCCTCGGCCGCGACCGGTCCGACATGACGGATCGACAGGCCGGTCAGGATGCGGGCGAGCGGGCGCTCCTTGGCCGCGGCGATGTTCTCCAGCATGGCGAGCGCGTTCTTGCGGGGCTCGCCCTGCTGGTTGGCGAAGATCGTGGCGACCTTCTCCTCACCGGTCTTCGGGTCACGCTTGGGCAGACCGCTGTCCGGGTCGAGGACGTAGGCCTTGATGGGCAGCAACTGCTCGACGGTGAGGTCGAACAGGTCGCCCTCGTCCGCCAGCGGCGGGTGCTCGGGCTCCAGCGGGGCGGTGAGGGCCGCGGCGGCGACATAGCCGAAGTGCTCGATGTCCAGCGCCTTGCGGCCCGCGAGGTAGAACAGCCGCTCGCGCAACTGGGCCGGGCAGGTGCGGGCGTTGGGGCAGCGCAGGTCGACGTCGCCCTCCTTCATGGGCCGCAGCGGTGTGCCGCACTCGGGGCACTCGCCGGGCATCACGAACTCCCGCTCGGTGCCGTCGCGCAGGTCGGCGACCGGCCCGAGGATCTCCGGGATGACGTCACCGGCCTTGCGCAGCACGACCGTGTCGCCGATGAGGACGCCCTTGGCCTTGACCACGTCCTGGTTGTGCAGCGTGGCGAACTCGACCTCGGAGCCGGCGACCGTGACCGGCTCGACCTGGGCGTACGGAGTGACCCGGCCCGTGCGGCCCACGCCCACGCGGATGTTGACGAGCTTGGTGTTGACCTCCTCCGGCGCGTACTTGTACGCGATCGCCCAGCGCGGGGCGCGGGAGGTGGAGCCGAGGCGGCCCTGGAGGGGGATCTCGTCGAGCTTGACGACCACGCCGTCGATCTCGTGCTCCACGGAGTGGCGGTTCTCGCCGTAGTGGGCGATGAACTCCCGGACGCCCGCGAGCCCGTCGACCACGCGGTTGTGCCGGGAGGTGGGCAGGCCCCAGGTCTTCAGCAGGTCGTAGGCCTGGGAGAGCCGGGTCATGCCGGAGAAGCCCTCCAGGGCGCCGATGCCGTGGACCACCATGTGCAGCGGGCGGGTGGCGGTCACGCGCGGGTCCTTCTGGCGCAGTGAACCGGCCGCCGCGTTGCGGGGGTTGGCGAACGGCTTGTCACCGGCCTCCACCAGGCGGGCGTTGAGCTCCTGGAACTTCTCCATCGGGAAGTAGACCTCGCCGCGGATCTCCACGAGGCCGGGCACGTCGTCACCCTCGAGGCGGTCGGGGATCTCGGCGATCGTCCGCACGTTCGGTGTGATGTCCTCGCCGGTGCGGCCGTCGCCGCGGGTCGCCGCGCGGGTGAGGCGGCCGTGCTCGTAGGTGAGGTTCACGGCGAGGCCGTCGACCTTGAGCTCGCACAGGAAGTGGTAGGTCTGCTCGCCCAGTTCCCTGGCGATGCGCTCGGCCCAGGCGGCGAGATCGTCGTCGTTGAACGTGTTGTCCAGGGAGAGCATCCGCTCGCGGTGCGCGACCGCCGTGAACTCCGTCTCGTAGGACCCGGACACCTTCTGGGTCGGCGAGTCCGGGGTGCGCAGCTCGGGGTGCTCCTCCTCCAGCGCCTCCAGGGAGCGCAGCAGCCGGTCGAACTCCGCGTCGCTGACGACGGGAGCGTCCTTCACGTAGTAGCGGAAGCGGTGCTCCTCGATCTGCTCCGCGAGGCGCGCGTGCTTCTCCCGTGCCTCGGCGGGCACCGTCGTCGTCTCCGCTTGCTTGTCGCCGGCCACCGTGTCGTCCTCCCGTTACTCTGGGTTGTCCGCGAGGGATCTCGCCGCCCGGACGCAGTGGGCGAGAGCCGTGCGCGCGTACGCCGGGGACACCCCCGCGAGTCCGCACGCCGGGGTGAGCGTGACCGCCTCCGCGAGAAGCCCCGGAGACAGCCCCAGCCTGCGCCACAGCGACCTGACACCCATGACGCTACCGGCAGGGTCTGACAGTGGGCCCTCCACGGCCGGGACGACACCGGCGAAGAGCCGGGTCCCGCCCTCCACGGCCTCACCGATCGTCTCGTCGTCACGCTCGGTGAGCAGTGAGAAGTCGAAGGAGACGGCCGCCGCGCCGACCCGGCGCAGCAGGGCGAACGGTACGTCCGGGGCGCACGAGTGGACCACGACCGGGCCCTCGGTGTGGACGCCGACGAGGTCGCGCAGCGTCTGCTCGGCGACCTGCCGGTCGACGGCCCGGTGGGTGCGGTAGCCGCTGGCGGTCCTCACCTGACCGCGCAGGACGGCCGTGAGGGACGGCTCGTCGAGCTGGAGCACGAGCCGCGCGCCCGGGATCCGCCGCCGGAGCTCGGCGAGGTGCTCGCGCAGCCCCTCGGCGAGGGAGGCGGCCAGGTCGCGGCAGGCACCGGCGTCGGCGAGGGCCGCCTCGCCGTTGCGCGTCTCCAGGTGCGCGGCGAGGGTCCAGGGCCCGACGGCCTGCACCTTCAGCGGGCCCTGGTAGTCCTGCGTGAACTCCTCCAGGGCGTCGAGGTCCTGGCCGAGCCAGGAGCGGGCCCGCCTGGTGTCCCGCCCCGGGCGGTCGCCGAGCCGCCAGCCGCTGGGCTCCACGCGCGCGTACAGCTCGACGAGCATCCCGGCGGTCCGACCGATCATGTCCGCGCCGGGGCCGCGGGCGGGCAGTTCGGGCAGGAACGGGAAGTCCTCGAAGGTACCGGTGACGGTCTTGGCCGCCTCACGGGCGTCGCCGCCGGGCAGGGAACCCACGCCGGTGGCGGCACCGAAGCTGAACTGGCTGTTTTCGCTCACCGGTGCAGCCTACGCAGCCGCTCGGCCGGGGTCAGTTCCCCGGTCGCACCGTCAGGTCGTTGACCTCCGCGTCCCTCGGCAGGTCCAGGGCCATCAGGATCGTCGTGGCCACCGACTCCGGGTCGATCCAGCGTGAGGCGTCGTACTCCTTGCCCTCCTGCCGGTGGACCTTGATCTGCATGGGACTGGCCGTGCGGCCCGGGTAGACGGACGTGACGCGGACGCCGTTCGCGTGCTCCTCGTGGCGCAGGGAGTCGGCGAGGGCCTTCAGACCGTGCTTGGAGGCGGCGTACGCGGACCAGCCGGCGTGGGCGCTCAGTCCGGCGCCGGAGTTGACGAAGAGGACGTGGCCGCGGGAGGCGCGCAGCTGGGGCAGGAAGTGCCGGGTCAGCTCGGCGGGGGCGACCAGGTTGACGTTGAGCTGGTGGCGCCAGGCCTTCGGGGTGAGCTCACCGACCGGGCCCAGGTCGACGACCCCGGCGATGTGCAGCAGCGCGTCCACGCGGTCGGGCAGCGACTGGTGGGAGAAGGCCCAGGAGAGCTTGTCGGGGTCCGACAGGTCGCCGACGAGGGTTCTCGAGCCGGGGAACGCGGCCGCCAGCTCCTTGGCGCGGCCGGCGTCGCGCGCGTGCAGCACGAGTTCGTCCCCGCGCGCGTGGAGGCGGCGGGCGACGGCCGCGCCGATGCCGGAACCGGCTCCGGTGATCACATGAGTAGCCATGCCGCCATGCTCGCATCAGCGCCGGGTCACCCGACGCCCCGGCTCTCCTCCAGGTAGGCCAGCGCCCCGGCCGGCTCCTCGGCGAAGAACACCAGCTCGGCGAGGGGCCGGGGCAGGAAGCCCTCGTCCTCCATCCGGCGGAACTGCTCCTTCAGGCCGTCGTAGAAGCCGGCCGTGTTCAGCAGCACCACCGGCATGTCGGTGTGCCCGTGCTTCTTCCGTTCCAGGATCTCGGTGGCCTCGTCGAGCGTGCCCGTGCCGCCGACCATGATGACCACGGCGTCGGCCTTCTCCAGGAGCAGCCGCTTGCGCTCGGCGAGGTCCTGGGCGATCACCATCTCGTCCACGCCCGCGCGTGCCGTGGCGGCGAGGAACCGCACGGAGACGCCGGTCAGCCGGCCCCCGGCCTCCTGCACCCCGTCGGCGACGACCTTCATGAGGCCGACGTCCGAGCCGCCCCAGACGAGGGTGTGACCGCCCTTGCCCAGCAGCGTCGCGAACTCCCGGGCGGGGCGGGTGTAGCGCTCGTCGAGGTCGGCGGCGGAGAGGAAGACGCAGATGTTCATGGACCCACCGTACGGGCCCGGTCGGCGGCCGCGGTCAGGCGCATCTTGGACTGTCGGTGCGGGAGTTCCTCCCAGTCGTCCATGAACCGGGCGTGCAGGCCGTGCCGGGCGGCGAGCCCGGTCAGCGTACCCGTCCGGTAGTAGAAGTCCTCGTGCAGGACCTGGTGCTCCTCACCCTCGGTGCGGTCGAAGGTGAAGTCGAAGAAGCCGCCGGGTGCGAGGATCCGGCCGACGTGCGCGAAGCACTCCTCGATGACGTGCAGGGGCGAGTGGGAGAAGACGCTGTGCGCGTGCACCACGTCGAAGTGCGCCTCGGGCAGGAAGGCGAAGGTGAGGTCGTCGGCGAGGGTCAGGTGGGGCAGCTTGGCCTGGAGCCTCTCGGCGACGAGGGTGTCCTGGGCGGCGAGCAGGATGTGCGGCGAGATGTCGATGCCGTAGTAGTGGCCGGTGTCGAGGTGGCCGATGAACAGCCGGCCGGCACGCAGGTTGCCGCAGCCGATGTCCAGCATGCGGTGGTGCGGCCGGAGGCCGTGTCCCACCAGGTAGTCGAACTGCATGCGGCCGATGCGCGTCCACGACTCGTGCGAGGGGTTGTGCCCCACGGCCGCCCGCGCGCTGCGCGCCGTGTCCGAGGCCATCACGGCCCGGTAGTACGCGATGTGGTCGCGGTGGCGCAGCCGCAGCAGGGCGTCCCGGGCCGCGCGCCGGGCGTGCGCCGGTATGCGTCCCGGGTTGCGCAGGGCGTACCGGGCCTGGTGGACCAGGCTGCTGCGGTTCCCGGGAGGATCCGTGGGGCGCATGGGGGCCTCCTGGCGGCGGGGAAGAACTCGGCTTCAGCCTGCGCTGTAACCAGGGAGTCTGCTACCCGAGGAGGGGCGATCGTGACGAAAGGGCATCGCATCACCGTCGAGCCGAGCGGCCGGCGGGTGCGCGTCGTGCGGGACGGACAGGTCCTGGCGGACAGCGACCGCTCGCTGGTCCTGCGCGAGACGGGCTGCCCGGAGCGGTACTACATCCCGCCCGAGGACGTGCGCCTGGACCTGCTGGCACCGTCCGGCACCCGGACCTACTGCCCCTTCAAGGGCACCGCGTCCTACTGGTCGCTGCCCGGCGCGGCGGACCTCGTCTGGGCGTATCCGGACCCGAAGCCGGATGTCGCCGGGATCAAGGACCACCTGTGCTTCTACGACGTGGAAGTGATGTGATCGGCTGACGCGCGGCCCGCCTCTTCGATGAAATCCGCCCCGTGCGGCAGTCTCCGTGAACATGGACAAGAAGACTCTTTCGCGCGACGGCACCCGCATCGCCTACGAGAGCACCGGCCGGGGCCCCGCGGTCGTCCTGGTGAGCGGCGCGATGTCGACGGGCGGCACGCTGGCGCCGCTGGCGGTGTCGCTGTCGGAGCGCTTCCAGGCCGTGGTGTACGACCGGCGGGGCCGCGGCGCCAGCGGCGACACGGCGCCGTACGCAGTGCAGCGCGAGGTCGAGGACCTGGCCGCGGTGATCGAGGCGGTGGGCGGTGAGGCGTTCCTGTACGGCATCTCCTCGGGCGGGGCGCTGGCCCTGGAGGCGGCGGCCGGCGGGCTTCCGGTGCGGCGGGTCGCCGTGTACGAGACGCCGTTCGCGATGTCGGAGGAGGGCGCGAAGGAGCGCGCCGAGTACACCGGGCGGCTGACCGAGGCGCTCGGCGAGGGCCGGCGCGGGGACGCCGTCGAGCTGTTCCTGCGGCTGACCGGCCTGGGCGAGGGGGTGATCCAGGGCGCCCGCCAGTCCCCCATGTGGCCCGGCATGGAGGCCATGGCCCCGAGCCTCGCGCACGACGACGCCGTCATGCGGGACGGCCGGGTGCCCCGCGCGCGGCTGGGCGCGGTCGGCGTGCCCGTCCTGGCGGTCGCGGGCGACGCGAGCCCGGCGTGGCTGCGCGAGGCGGCCCGGGCGATCGCCGACTGCGTCCCGCAGGGCGCGTACCGCACCCTGCAGGGGCAGACGCACATGGTCGAGCCGAACGTGCTGGCGCCGGTGCTGGCGGAGTTCTTCGGACGGGGATGAGCGGGGCGGCGCGGGGCCGGCCGCGGTGCGGCCGGTCCCGTTCAGGCCACGCCCGCCGTCGCCCTCCTGGTCGACACGATCGTCGCCGAGCCGACCACGCGCGTGCCGTCGTACAGCACGATCGCCTGGCCGGGGGCGACGCCGCGGACCGGCTCGGTGAAGGTGACCCGCAGCTCGCCGTCGACGAGTTCGGCGGTGACCTCGGTCTCGCCGCCGTGGGCGCGCAGCTGGGCCGTGTAGGTGCCGGGGCCGGTGGGGGCGGCGCCGCACCAGCGCGGCTTGGCGGCGGTGAGGGCGCCGACGTCCAGGGCGGAGGCCGGGCCGACGGTCACCGTGTTGTCCACCGGGGAGATGTCGAGGACGTAGCGCGGCTTGCCGTCGGGGGCCGGGGTGCCGATCCTGAGCCCCTTGCGCTGGCCGATGGTGAAGCCGTACGCGCCCTCGTGGGTGCCGAGCTTGGCGCCGGACTCGTCGACGATGTCGCCCTCGGCCTTGCCCAGCCTGCGGGCGAGGAAGCCCCGGGTGTCGCCGTCGGCGATGAAGCAGATGTCGTGCGAGTCGGGCTTCTTGGCCACGGCCAGGCCCCGGCGCTCGGCCTCCGCGCGGATCTCGTCCTTGGTGGTGACGGTGTCGCCGAGCGGGAACATCGCATGGGCGAGCTGCCGGTCGTCGAGCACCCCGAGGACGTAGGACTGGTCCTTGGCCAGGTCGGAGGCGCGGTGCAGCTCGCGCGTGCCGTCCTCGCGGACGATCACCTGGGCGTAGTGGCCCGTGCAGACCGCGTCGAAGCCCAGCGCGAGCGCCTTGTCCAGCAGCGCGGCGAACTTGATCTTCTCGTTGCAGCGCAGGCAGGGGTTGGGGGTGCGGCCTGCCTCGTACTCGGCGACGAAGTCCTCGACGACGTCCTCGCGGAAGCGGTCGGCGAGGTCCCACACGTAGAACGGGATGCCGATGACGTCGGCGGCGCGGCGGGCGTCGCGCGAGTCCTCGATGGTGCAGCAGCCCCGCGCGCCCGTCCGGAAGGACTGGGGGTTGGCGGAGAGCGCGAGGTGGACACCGGTCACGTCGTGGCCCGCCTCGGCCGCGCGGGCGGCGGCGACGGCGGAGTCGACTCCGCCGGACATGGCGGCCAGCACGCGGAGGGGACGGGGGCGCTGCGGGGTTTCAGTCATAACCCCTCCAGGGTACGGGGGCGCGGGAACCAGGGCCCGCGGGTATCCGTTGTCGATCACATGGGAGAGCGGAAGGCTGCGAAGGACGGCGACCGGAAGGTCGGCCGTCGGGCGTTGCTGATCGGCGGGGCGGCGGCAGCGGCGGGCACGGCCGTGCTGGCCCGGGACGAGCTGGCGCGACTGTGGTGGCGTACGCCCGGTGTGGAGAAGCCGCGCAGGCAGGGCGAGGTGGACGACGCGGGCGCGCGCTGGGTGGCGGCCTCGGACGCCAACTGGCGCCGTGCGGACCGCCCCGACGACTACGGCATAGACATGGTGATCGTGCATGTCACGCAGGGCAGTTTCGACAGCGCGGTGAAGGCCTTCCAGGACCCGGGGCACAAGGCGGCCACGCACTACATCGTCCGCCAGGACGGGCACGTGACGCAGATGATCCGCGAGCTCGACGTGGCGTACCACGCGGGCAACCGCGACTACAACGAGCGCAGTGTCGGCATTGAGCACGAGGGCTTCGTGGACCGCCCCCAGGACCTCACGGACGAGATGTACGAGGCCTCGGCCCGCCTCACGGCCCGGATCTGCGCGCGCTACGACATACCCGTGGACCGCGAGCACATCATCGGGCACGTGGAGGTGCCGGGGACGGACCACACGGACCCGGGGCCGCACTGGGACTGGGACCGCTACCTGAAACTGGTCCGCGAGGCGCCTGCGGCCCGGGCCTGACACCCGGGTCAGGTCAGCCCGGCCGCCCTGGCTCGTTCCACCGCCGGGCCGATGGCCTTGGCCAGGGCCTCGACGTCGTCCTGCGTGGAGGTGTGGCCGAGGGAGAAGCGCAGGGTACCGCGGGCCAGGTCGGGGTCGGTGCCGGTGGCGAGGAGGACGTGGCTGGGCTGGGCGACGCCGGCGGTGCAGGCGGAGCCGGTGGAGCACTCGATGCCCTGGGCGTCGAGCAGGAGCAGCAGGGAGTCGCCCTCGCAGCCGGGGAAGGTGAAGTGCGCGTTGGCCGGGAGCCGGCCCGCCGGGTCCGGGTCGCCGCCGAGGATCGCGTCGGGCACGGCCGAGCGGACGGCCTCGATCAGGGCGTCGCGCAGGGCGCCGATCTCACGGGCGAACCACCCGCGCTGCTCGGCGGCCAGCCGTCCGGCGACCGCGAAGGAGGCGATGGCGGGCACGTCCAGGGTGCCGGAGCGCACGTGCCGCTCCTGGCCGCCGCCGTGCAGGACGGGCACGGGGGTGTGTTCACGGCCGAGGACGAGCGCGCCGATGCCGTAGGGGCCGCCGATCTTGTGGCCCGACACCGTCATCGCGGCGAGGCCGGAGGTGCCGAAGTCCACCGGGACCTGACCGAAGGCCTGGACGGCGTCCGAGTGCAGCGGAACGTCGAACTCGGCCGCCACGTCGGCGAGTTCGCGGATCGGCAGGATGGTGCCGATCTCGTTGTTGGCCCACATGACGGTGGCGAGGGCGACGTCGCCGGGGTCCCGGGCGATGGCTTCGCGCAGGGCGTCGGGGTGGACGCGGCCGTAGGAGTCGACCGGCAGGTACTCGACTCCGGCGCCCTCGTGTTCGCCGAGCCAGTGCACGGCGTCGAGGACCGCGTGGTGCTCGACGGGGCTGGCCAGAACGCGGGTGCGGGCCGGGTCGGCGTCCCGGCGCGACCAGTACAGGCCCTTGACGGCGAGGTTGTCGGCCTCCGTGCCGCCCGAGGTGAAGACGATCTCGCTGGGGCGGGCGCCGAGGGCTTCGGCGAGGGTCTCGCGGGCCTCCTCGACGATGCGGCGGGCCTGCCGTCCGGATGCGTGCAGGGAGGACGCGTTACCGGTGACGCCCAGCCGGGCGGTGAGCGCCTCCGCCGCCTCCGGAAGCATGGGGGTGGTCGCGGCGTGGTCGAGGTAAGCCATGGTGAGCCCGATTCTACGGCTCCTCCTCCACGGACCTCGGACCAAGGCCGGTCCGAGGCACACCGCTTCCCGGCACGGCGGCGGCGCACCGGCGGACGGGGGCCGGCGGCGGCTCAGAAGCTCCAGGAGATCGTGCTGTCGGCCTCCATGAACGCCGCCAGGACGACGAGGTCGGCGATGCCCAGGCCCAGGCCGAGGAGGGCGCGGCCGCGGCGCCGGGTGCCCCGCCACAGGGCGACGCTCGCCAGCACGATGGCGATCGGGCCGAGGAAGAGGTTGAGGACGAGCAGGCCGAGCAGGCCGAGGACGAAGGACGCGACGGCCATCCCGTCGGTGTCGCGGAGGCCGGTGCGGCGCGCGGCCGGTGCGGTGAGCTGCATGGTGATCGACTCCCGAGGTGGGTGCGAAGGCGGGGCGGCCGGTGTCAGTGCGCCTGCGTACGGTGCCGGCGGTTGCGCTCACGCATCGCGAAGACGCCGAGCCAGACGGCGATGACCGCGCCGACGGCGAGGGAGAAGCCGAGCGGTGCGTGGGCGACGGTGCCCAGGACGACGCCCAGCAGCAGGAGCGCGGCGACGATGAACAGCATGGGAAACAGCCCCCAGGGTTTCGGTGAACGATTGCGGTTACAGTTGTTCACTGACTTTTCAGTCTAACGGCTCTCACGGCTTTCCAATTCGGGAGAACGGTTGTTAACTGCATGGCATGAGTCACACCCTCGGCATCCGGCAGGCCCAGAAGCAGAAGACCCGGCAGGCACTCCTGGACGCGGCCCTCGGGCTGCTCGAGGAGCAGAGCCTGAGCAGCCTGGGGTTGCGCGAGGTCACCCGCGCCGTCGGGGTCGCCCCGACCGCCTTCTACCGGCACTTCCGCTCGACGGCGGACCTGGGTGCGGCCCTGGTCGAGGAGGCGCTGGGCAGCCTGCACCCGATGATCCGGACGACGGTGTCCGGGACGGGGGACGGCGAGGAACGCGTCGTGCGCACCATCGAGTTGATCTCCCGTCACGTCGACGGGTACCCCGCGCATGTCCGCTTCATCGCCCGTGAGCGACATGGCGGAGTCCAGCCGGTGCGCGAGGCGATACGGGAGCAACTGACCCGGTTCGCGGGCGAGGTGAAGGACGAACTGGCCAAGGACCCGGTGTCCGAGGGCTGGAGCGACGACGACCTGCTGATGCTCGCCCATCTCTACGTCGACCAGATGCTGATCACGGCCTCCCTCTTCCTGGAGGCGATGGAGGGGCCGGAAGAGGGACGCGGGGAACGGAAGCGGCGGGTCACGCGGATGGCGACCCGTCAGATGCGGTTGATCGGCCTCGGCCGCGACCACTGGCTGGATTGAGCCGCCGGGTCCCGCTCCGCCCGCTGCGGCGGCGCCCGGCCGCCGCCGCCCGGGGCGCACGGTGGCGCCAGACGGCACGGCGACACCGACCGGCCAAGCAGCCCACGGCCGTCCACAGGCACCGGCCGCTCGCAGCCCGAGACGCCCGGCCGGCACCGCCCGAGGACGACGCAGGCCACCGGAGACGCAGGCCACCCGAGCCGGAGGGGTTGGCGCCGACTACTCGACCGATCCCGCTCAGGGCTCTCCTCGGACCGCCCTGTCAACGACCTGTCGGCGCCGGCCGAGCTCAGCCCAGCCGGACTCGCGCCAATTGCCGGGACTGTGCCACCAGGCGGTCCGCGCTGTCCCACACCTCGGCGTCCTCCTCCAGGAAGCCCCCGGCGAGGTTGCGCGTGGTGATCGAGACGCGCAGCGGACCCGGGGCCGGGCGGCAGCGGACGTGCACGGTCAGCTCGACCGTCGGCACCCAGCCCTTCAGCCCGATCTCGAAGGCGGTGGGGGGCAGGGCGTCGACCGCCAGCAGCAACGAGAGCGGGTCGGGGTCGCGGCCGTCCGCGAGACCGAACCAGGCGCGCATCTCGCCCTTGCCGGAGGGCTGCCCGAGGGCCCAGCCCACGGTCGAGGGGTCGAGTCTGAGCATCAGCCGGTCGGCGATCGCGGAGCTGCCGTCGACCGGGGCGGGACCGTCCTCCGGGCCGAAGCACTGGGCCAGGGGCGGAATCGCGGGCGGTTCGGCCGTCGTGCGGACGTCGTCGGGCAGGGCGTCCAGGTCGCCGTAGGAGGCGAGGACGCGGATGCGTTCGACCTCGCGGCCCCGGTCGTCGTACTGGAAGAGGGAGGCCTGGCCGGTGGACAGGGTGCGGCCGGCGCGGACGACGTCCGTGCGGACGACCGCCGGGCCGGGCTGGGACGCGGTCAGGTAGTGCGCCGAGACCGTGAAGGGGTCGGCGTGCGGCAGGGCGTCCGCGAGCGCGCGGCCGAGGACGGCCAGCAGGTATCCGCCGTTGACGGCGTTGATGATCGTCCAGCCGGCGGAGAGGTCGATGTCGTAGACGCCGGGCGCGCGGCGGGTGAGCGCGGTGTCGCGGTCGAACTCGCTGTCGCCGATCGTGGCCCGTACGGCCGCGGCGGAGGCTGCTTCTGGCATGGCTGAACAGTACAAGAAGTTACTACTAAGCGGTAGCTTTTCGTACGGTGCCCGGATGCTCACGACAGCATCGGCTGCTCCTCCTCGCTCACCGTCGAGCGCCGGTGCCACGCCCGGGGAGCCCGCCAGTGGTAGCGCATCGCGAGCAGGCGCAGCACGAAGGCCGTGATCACGGCGAGGCCGCTGGTCAAGGGGTTGAGGGCGTCGTAGCGGATGCACACGGCGACCAGGGTGGCGCCGACGATCGCCGGGACCGCGTACAGGTCCCGGTCCCAGCGCAGCAGGGAGGGCACCTCGTTGGCGAGGACGTCCCGCAGTACGCCGCCGCCGACCGCGGTGGTCAGACCGAGCCCGGCGGAGGCGGTCAGGCCGAGCCCGTACTCGTAGGCCTTCGTCGTGCCGGCGACGCAGAACAGGCCGAGGCCCGCCGCGTCGAACACGTTCACGGCCACCTGGATGCGCTCCACCTGCGGGTGCAGGAAGAAGACGAGGAGCGTGGCGAGCAGCGGGGTGAGGAAGTACCCGAGGTCCGTGAACGCGGCGGGCGGTACGGCACCGATGACCAGGTCGCGGAACAGCCCGCCGCCCAGCGCGGTGACCTCGGCGAGGACGGCCATGCCGAACACGTCGAAGTTCTTGCGGACGGCCAGCAGGGCGCCGGAGATCGCGAAGACGAAGATGCCGATGAGGTCGAGCGTGTGCTGGACGGACGGGCTGAAGAGTTGCTGGAGCACCCATACATTCTTACGCAGCGCTCGACCCTTGCCTTCCGTTGGAAGGCAAGGGGTCGACCCGGCTTACTTGTCTCCGCCCTCGGTGGTTTCGGCGCCGGACTGGGGCTTCTCCGTCGCCGCGGCCGCGGATGTCCGGGCCGGCACGGACGGCACGTCGTCGGCCACCCACTCGGCCGCCTCCTTGGCGGCGGTCAGCAGGACGGTGTCCTGCGGCTGCTGGTCGGCGAAGTTCTCCGGGTGGTGGCAGGCTGCCCGCTGGCCGGGACGCAGCTCCAGCAGCGGCGGCTCGGTCGTCCTGCAGATCTCCGTCGCCTTCCAGCACCGGGTGTGGAATCGGCAGCCGCTCGGCGGGGAGATCGGCGAGGGCACGTCGCCCTTGAGCAGGATGCGCTCGCTCTTGGCCGACTTGCGCCGCGGGTCCGGGATCGGCACCGCCGACAGCAGGGCCTTGGTGTACGGGTGCATCGGCGACTTGTAGAGCTGTTCGCGGTCGGCCAGCTCGACGATCTTTCCGAGGTACATCACCGCGATCCGGTCCGAGACGTGCCGGACGACCGACAGGTCGTGCGCGATGATCACGTACGTCAGACCCAGCTCCTGCTGGAGGTCGTCCAGCAGGTTCACCACCTGCGCCTGGATCGACACGTCCAGCGCGGAGACCGGCTCGTCCGCCACCACCAGCTTGGGGTTGAGCGCGAGCGCGCGGGCGATGCCGATGCGCTGGCGCTGGCCGCCGGAGAACTCGTGCGGATACCGGTTGTAGTGCTCGGGGTTGAGGCCCACGACCTCCAGCAGCCGCTGCACCTCCTTCTTCACGCCGCCCTCGGGCGTGACGCCCTGGAGCCGGAAGGGGGCGCCGACGATGGTGCCGATGGTGTGGCGCGGGTTCAGCGACGAGTACGGGTCCTGGAAGATCATCTGCACGTCGCGGCGCAGCGGGCGCATGCCGCCGACGCCGAGGTGCGTGATGTCGCGTCCCTCGAACTCGACCGTGCCGGCGGTGGGCTCCAGCAGCCGGGTGATCAGCCGGCCCATCGTCGACTTGCCGCAGCCGGACTCGCCCACGACACCGAGGGTCTCACCGGCCCGGACCTCGAAGCTGATGCCGTCGACCGCCCGTACGGCGCCGACCTGCCGCTGGAGCAGGCCCTTGCGGATCGGGAAGTGCTTCTGCAGGCCGGTCACCTTCAGCAGGATCTCGCCCTGGGCGGCGTCCTCGGTGAGGGTGGCCGCCCCGGCGGCGCTCGCCTCGGTGCCGTCGCTCTCGGCGGAAGTGGTCACGGCCGTGTCCTTGGAATTCTCGCTCACAGCTTCGGCGCAATCTCTTCGGTCCAGATACGCTCCCGCTGCTCCGCGGTCATGTGGCAGGCGGCCCAGTGCGAGCTGCCGACCTCGGTCAGCTCGGGGCGGACCGTGCGGGTGACGTCGCCCTTGGGCAGGTCGGCATACGGGCAGCGCGGGTTGAAGGCACAGCCGGACGGGACGTTGATCAGGGAGGGCGGGGACCCCTTGACCGGGATCAGGCGGTCCTGCTGCTCGCGGTCGAGGCGCGGCATCGAGCCGAGCAGGCCCCAGGTGTAGGGGTGCCGGGGCTCGTAGAACACCTTCTCGGCCGGGCCTCGTTCGACGCACCGGCCCCCGTACATCACCAGCAGGTCGTCGGCCAGTTCGGCGACGACGCCCAGGTCGTGGGTGATGACGATGACCGCGGACTCGAACTCCTTCTGCAGGTCCCGGATCAGGTCGAGGATCTGCGCCTGGACGGTCACGTCCAGGGCGGTCGTCGGCTCGTCCGCGATGAGCAGTTCGGGGTTGTTGATCAGCGACATCGCGATCATGGCGCGCTGGCGCATGCCGCCGGAGAACTCGTGCGGGTAGCTGTCGACCCGCTTGTCGGGCTGCGGGATGCCCACCCGGTCGAGCATCTCGACCGCCCGGCGCCGGGCGGTCTTCTTGTCGACGTCGTGGTGGATCCGGTACGCCTCCACGATCTGCTGGCCGATCGTGTAGTACGGGTGCAGCGCGGACAGCGGGTCCTGGAAGATCATCGCCATCTCGCGGCCGCGCAGCCTGCGCACGTGGTCCGGGTCGGCGGACAGCAACTCGGTGCCGTCGAGCCAGATCTCGCCGGAGATCCGGGCCTTGCGCTTGCCGTACTGCCCGGCGGTGTGCAGGCCCATGATGCCGAGCGAGGTCACCGACTTGCCGGAGCCGGACTCGCCCACGATGCCGAGGGTCTTGCCCTTCTCCAGCTGGAAGCTCAGCCCGTCGACGGACTTGACCAGGCCGTCGTCGGTGGGGAAGTGCACCTTCAGGTCGCGCACTTCGAGGAAGGCGGTGGGCGCCGGCGAGTCGCCGGTGGGCTCGCCCACGGCTGCACCGGTCTTGCTGAGTTCGGTCATGCGAGCCTCACTCGGGGGTCGATCACGGCATACAGGACGTCCACCACGAGGTTGGCGACGAGCACGGCGAGAGAGGTGATCAGGGTGACGCCCAGGATGATGGGCAGGTCCTGGTTCTTGATCGCGTTGAGGACGGCCTGGCCCAGACCGGGCAGGCTGAACGTGGTCTCGGTCAGGATGGCACCGCCGATGAGGGCGCCGAGGTCCATGCCGAGCATCGTGAGGATGGGCGTCATCGTCGAGCGCATGGCGTGCTTGCGGATGACGACCTGTTCGCGCAGGCCCTTGGCGCGGGCCGTGCGGATGTAGTCCTCGCCGAGGATCTCCAGCATGGTGGCGCGGGTGATGCGGGCGTACATCGCGGCGTACAGGAACGCCAGGGTGACCCACGGCAGGATCATGCCGCCGAGCCAGCCGGTGACGCTCTCCTCCAGGGGCACGTACTCCGCGTTGATCCAGCCCAGCCCGTAGGAGAAGATCGCCAGGCTCAGCAGGCCGGTGAAGTAGATGGGCAGGGAGACACCGGCGAGGGCGACGACCATCGCGCCGCGGTCCCACAGGCTGCCCCGCTTGAGCGCGGACAGGACACCCGCCGCGATACCGAACAGCAGCCACAGCACGGCGGCGCCGAGCGCGAGCCCCAGGGTCACCGGGAAGCGGTCGGTCAGCACCGGCCAGATGGCCTGCTCGCTGCGGAACGAGTAACCGAAGCACGGCGCGGCGCACTCGGTGACATCACCGCCGCCCGCGTACGTGCGGCCCACGAAGATGCCCTTGAAGAACTCCCAGACCTGGACGTAGATCGGGTCGCCCAGGCCCAGCTTCTGCCGCACGGCCTCGACGGCCGCCGGGTCGGCCTGCTTGCCCACGAAGCTGCTGGCGATGTCGACGCCCGCCCATTTGGGGACGAGGAAGAAGATGCCGAAGACCACCATGATGATGACCGCGAGCATCACTACGGCGGCGAACAGCCGCCTGATCAGGTAAGCGAGCACAGATCTCGGCCCACCGCGGACCTCGGGCCACCGGAGGTCTTCCGGTGGCCCGAGGTCACGCCGCGCCGGCCTTCACCTGCCTTTCGTGCCGTACGGCGGGTGTGCCGGTTACTTCGCGGACTTCAGACCGAGGTTGACGAAGTCGTACATGCCGCTGTAGGCGTCCGTCGTGTAGACGTTGGCCAGACGGCTGGAGCGCCAGTTGATGAACTTCTCGAAGACGAAGGGCAGGTAGTAGCCGCCCTCCATGACCTTGTGGTTGATCTCCGTGGCGATCTCGGTCTTGCCCGCGTCGTCCAGGGTGGTGGTGTACTTGTCGAACAGGCCGTCGATCGCCTTGTCCTTGATCAGGGCGTAGTTGTTGTTGCCGCTCTCGAGGATGTAGCTGCTGTCCCACAGCGGCAGGCCGTAGCCCTGCACGGACGGGAAGTCAGGACCCCAGCCCATGATGATGATGCCGTAGCCCTTCTTCTTCACGTTCGAAGGGCTGCCGATGATGCCGGCCGTCTGCGAGCCGTCGTACTGGTCGATGTCGGCGGTGATGCCGACCTTCTTCAGCGACGCCTGGAGGGACTCGGCGGTGGCCACCTCGGCGGGCTTGTTGTTGCGCACCGCGATGGTGGTCTTGAAGCCGTTCGGCTGGCCGCAGGCCTTCAGCGCTTCCTTGGCCTTGTCGACGTTGCCCTTCTTGTTGGCACCGGCGAGCTCGTACGGGTCGTACTTCTGGCCCTCGGCGCCCGGGACGGACGGCGGCAGCATGTTGGTGCCGATGTCGCCACCGGCGACGGGGCCGCCGCGGGCGGTCTGCAGCGACTCGTGGTCGGCGCCGTAGATGACGGCCTTGCGGCAGTCGATGTTGTCGAACGGCTTGACGCTCTGCGGGAAGACCGCGTAGCGGATGTAGCCGGAGACCGGGTTGTCCAGGTTGCCCTTGTGCTGCTTCAGGGCGGTGCTGCGGCCCTGCGGCGACATGCCGGTCTGGTTGATGTCCAGGTCGTAGTCGCCCGCGATCAGACGCGCGTCCATGTCGTTGGCGTTGGAGAAGAACTTGACCGTGATCTTGTCCGGGTACGCCTTGCGGATCGGGTCCGAGTCCTGCTTCCACTCGGTGTTGCGGACCAGTGTCAGGTCCTTGCCCGGGTTGTACGACTGGAACTTGTACGGGCCGGAGGAGAACGGGCGCAGGCCGTACTTGGACTTGGTGTCCTTGTCCTGGCGGACCGGGGACGCCGAGGTCAGGGCCAGCATCTCCTCGAAGTCCGAGTTCGGCTTCGGCAGCTTGAAGACGATGGTCTTGTCGTCGGGGGTCTCGATGGCCTTCAGACCCAGCTTGTCCGCGGACTTGTCCTTGTACGGACCCGGGTACTCGCCCTTGGGGTCGAGCACGTCCTTCAGGTAGACCGGGCCGCCGGACAGCACGTCCTGCGCCCAGACGCGCTGGATGCCGTACTTGATGTCCTTGGAGGTGATCGGCTTGCCGTCCTCCCACGTGAGGCCCTCACGCAGGGTGTACGTGTAGGTCTTCCCGTCGTCCGAGATCTTGGCCAGCCCGGTGGCGAGGTCCGGGGTCAGCTTGGTGCCGGCGCTGCCCGGCTCCGTCTTGCTCGTGACCAGCTGGCGGCTGTAGTAGCGGGAGAAGTTCCACATGAAGCCGTAGTAGCCGCGCGTGGTGTCCCACGAGTCGGCGTCCTGGGCACCGGCGAACTTCAGGGTGCCGCCCTTCTTGGCGAGCGAGGCCTGGGCGACCTTGTTGTTCGCGGCGTTGAAGCCGGCCGCGCCGTTCTTCGACCCCTCGTCGTCGTTGCCGCCGCCGCACGCCGCCGTGGTCAGCAGTGCGGCGACCACGGCCGCAGCGGCCATGGCCTGCTTGCGCCGCCCTGAGGTGCGTTGGGTAGTCACGATCTCGGATCCTCCGGATTTGGATGAGAGCCCCGGTGCCAAATGCCACGGGTCGCTGTAGTACGGCAGTTCAGCGGGAGCCCTTCGGGTCGAGCGCGTCACGCACGCCGTCACCGAAGAGGTTGAAGGCAAGGACGGTGATGAAGATCGCCACGCCCGGGACCACCATGTACATGGGGTCCGAGTCGTAGTAGTCGATCGCGCTCGAGAGCATCTGTCCCCAGGAGGCCGTGGGCGGCTTGACGCCCACGCCCAGGAAGCTGAGCGCCGCCTCGGTGAGGATGTTGGTGGGGATCATCATCGTCGTGTACACGATGATGGGCGCGACCAGGTTGGGCAGCAGTTCCCTGAAGAGGATGTAGAACCGGCCGGCGCCGAGCGACCGGGCCGCCTCGACGTACTCCCGCTCGCGCAGCGACAGCGTCTGGCCGCGCACCACGCGTCCGATGTAGGGCCAGCCGAAGAAGCCGATGACCAGGATCATCACGAACAGGCGCACGCCGGTGCCGGTCAGCCCCAGCATCTCGCCCGGCATGACGGAGACCAGGGCGATGATGAACAGCAGCTGCGGGAAGGCCAGCAGACCGTCCATCACACGGCTGATGACGGCGTCGACCCAGCCGCCGAAGAAGCCGGCCAGGACGCCCAGGACGGTGCCGATCACGACGGCGACGATCGCGGACAGGAAGCCCACGAGGAGCGAGATCTGGGCGCCGTAGACGATGCGGGCGAAGATGTCGCGGCCGCTCACCGGCTCGACGCCGAGCAGGTGCTCGCCGCTGATGCCGCCCCACGCCCCCGTGGGAGTGCCGAACAGCGGGTCGATCAGCTCCTCGTGGCGGGACTCGGGGTCCTGGCCCACCAGGCCCGTGATGACCGGCGCGAGGAGGGCGATCGCTATGAGCGCGAGCACCATGACGCCACCGGCCAGTGCGAGTCTGTCCCGTTTCAGGCGCTCCCAGGCGATCCGGCCCAGAGAACGACCCTGTACGGCTTTCGCACCGCCGCCGGCGACTACCGCTTCCTCGGCCGCACTCGGAGCCGCTTCCGCGGTCGGCTCGTGCAATGGTGCCGTCATCAGGCAGGGACCCCTCTTCTCAACCGGCGGTGGCCGGTCCGCGCATTCCGCTGTGGCGGCGTGTCTGTCCGTCGTACACAGGGGCGAGCAACCCCTGGTGCCGGGAGTCTTCAACGCTTCGGCGTTTTGCTGCCAGACTTGGCGGTGAAAGGATGCGTAAACGTGATGCTGTCTGGGGGATTCCGTTATCCGGACAGCAGGTAACGGCCACCGGTGCCACGCGAGTTGGGACATCCGGCGCAGAGCGTCACATTCCACCCCGGTCTACGCGCGAAGAGACGGGTGCGTGCACCTTGCGGTCATGAGGCGGTTCGGCGGGTGTGCTCAGTATCCGCTCTGGGCGGGCGGGTAGCCGTAGCCCGAGGCGGGGGCCTGGACGGGGGCGGTGGCGTGGGCCTCGCGGTCGTAGAACGGGCGGGCGTTCGCGCGCAGCCACAGGGCCACGGGGTCGTACTCGTCCGACATGGCCACGGTCGAGACGGGGAGTCCCTCCGGCACGGCGCCGAGGGACTGCTGCATCATCGCGCGCACCGCATCCACGGCCTGCGGCGAGGTGTCGTAGACGTCCAGGCCGATGGCGAGGTACGGAGCGCCGAGCGCGGGCTGCACCCAGGCGCGGCGCAGGGCGCGGACGGCCGGGGTGCGGTGGGCGTTCTGGGCGAGCAGGGCGTAGAACTGCGGGACCTCGATGGCCGGTTCGGACAACCGCAGCGGTCCCGCCGGCTGGCGGTCCAGGCCCGTGGCGATCCGGCGCAGGTCGGGCCAGGGGACGCCGACACCGCCGCCGGGGGCGTGCGGGTTGAGCCAGAGGCCGTAGTGGTCGGGGTAGAGGGCGCGGGCGACGTCGATGCCGTCGACCACCTCGTAGGAGCGGGCCCAGCCGCTGGCGGAGAGCTCCTGGGCGGAGGTCACACAGGGGGCGTAGCCGTGCCCGTCGACCTCCATCCTCCCGTACCGGGCGTCCGGGGAGCCGGCCTGGCCGTGCCACAGGAGCATCCAGATCCGGCCGGTGCGGGGCGTCGCGAGCGCGCGCAGGAGTGCCTCGTAGGCGTCGTAACGCCCGGGCGTGACCTGGCGCAGCATGTGCTCGACCTGTCCGGCCGCGGCCGTGCCGCTCGCGCTCACCTTTACCGCCCCTTCGTACAACGCCTCGACCGTGACCTAGCTTAAGCCCGCCCGCCGGCTCGGGACTCTTTCCCGCTCGCCGGGTGCCGGATCGTTGCCCTACCGCTGGTAGAAGGGGCGGACCCGGTCGCGCATCCATTCCCCCACCGGGTCCTCCGCGACGTCCAGCAGGACCAGGTTGACCGGCCAGGGGGCCGGTGCCCTGGTGACGGCCCGGGTGAGGGCCTCCAGGGGCAGGGCCCGCAGGTCACCCTCCCACTGGGAGAGTTCCACGCCCACGAACATCACGGGGTCGGCCGTCTCGATCGCGGCGAGGCAGCGGCGGGCGGTGAGGACCACGCCGGTCGCCTCGAACTCGGTGGAGGCGGCGGCGAGGAAGTCGACCGGGTCGTCCTGCCAGTCCGGCTCGAGGAGACGGACGCGGCCGCCGCTCGCGGGACCGTCCAGCGGGGTGCGGCCGGCCCGGCACAGCTCGGCGACTGCGGGCGGCGGCAGGGGTACGCCGACCACGCCGCCGGGGTTGACGACGATGCCCGCGTGCGGGGGCAGTCCGCGGGCGAACTCCACGGCGGGGGCGATGGTGTACGACATGTGGGAGCCGACGACCTGCCGGAACTGCTCCTCGGAGCTGAACACCGGCACGAACGCCTGGCCGTCGATCTCGATGCCGGGGAGGTCGAGGGGGCCGCTGCGCGGGCCGCCGCCGCTGGGCAGCGGCACCCAGACGAAGCTCCGCCCGAGCACCTCGACGATCCGCCCCCCGGCCGCCGGCCCGGCACCGAGCGAGGCCGAGAGCACCTCCTCCAGCTCGTTGCCGGGCCACCCGCCGTGCGGGTGGGTCTGTGTCTGCGCCGGGAAGTCCGCGGAGAAGTCCGCCGGGAAGTCCATCTGCCTACCGCCCTGCCTGGAACCACTGCTGAGGCTAAGAAGGCTAACGGCTCGTGGCCCTCGGGGCTTCGTCCGTGTGCCGGGAGTCCGGCGGTCGGGTGGGGGCTGGGGCTGACGGTGGGGTTCGGGCGGGTGGGCGAGAGGGGGGCGTGGCCCCTCTCGCCGTGCCCCCCTCTCGCCCTCGCCCCTCCCCCTTCCCCCGCGCGATCGCTCAGCCCACGAAGCCGATGCCGCGCAACGTGTCCGCCGCCGCGCGGTCGGCCAGGACGGCCGAGGCGCAGCCGGGGGGCAGGTCGCCTCGTTCCACCGAGCGGAGCAGGCGGGTGGTGGCCGCGCGGTGGCGGAGGAAGGCGTAGCGGGAGACGCCCCGTCCGCGGTCGCGCTGGCCTGCCAGGGCCTCCTGGGGGGTGACGTCCAGGAGGAGCAGGTGCAGGGTGCCGCCCCGGCGCCGGGCCTCGCGCGCGAGCCAGCGGCGGACCCAGGCCTGGTGGCCGCAGTCGTGGACGACGACGCCCTCGCCGGTGCGCAGGGCGCGGCGCAGCCCGGCGTAGTGGGCGAGGCGGACCAGCGGGCGGTAGACCGCGTAGGGGAGGAAGCCCGGCATACGGCGCTCCCAGCGGTCGCGGGTGTCCTGGGAGTCGACGCGCCGGCCCGGCACCGTGCGGCGCATCAGCGTGGACTTGCCGGAGCCGGGCAGACCCGTGACCACGACGAGGTCGCGGGGGCCGAACAGCAGCGCGTGCGGGCCGCGGCCGGCGCGCTCGCGCAGATCGCGGACGACGGGCGCCGGCACCGGGCCGCACGCGGCCCGGGCCGGGACCGCCGGCTGCTCGGGCAGCGCGATGCCCGTGGTCGTGGCGTACGCCGTGGTCCTGTTCACCGTGAACGTCCTCCCCTGAGGCCAGGTACGGAGACCCATCCCCGCCGAGTGTAAAAAGAAGGTAATGCCACAGGCCTCTCATTTCCTTACTGGTCCTGCAACAGGGCTGCTACAGATCACGGGCCCGGCGGGCGGGACGCTGTGCTCTTCCTGGGAAAGGTCCCCCTGCCGCGTGGGAAGGATGCGTGCAATGATGTGCGCGCCAACTGCATACCGGCCGTTTGAATCCGCGCGGGAGAGTCCCCAGCACCGCTGACGCTGGGGCGCCGAAGGAGCAAGTCCCTCCCTTGAATCTCTCAGGCCCCGTTACCGCGCGGGCGAGGCACATCTGAAAAGCGGGCCCTCCCCTGCCCCGGCAGGCCGGCTCCACCCAAGGTGCAAGCCATGGACCGGCAAGGTCATGGCGAACCTCTCAGGTTCCGATGACAGATGGGGAGGAACGACCTCGCCCTCCCCCACGCCCGGCTCCGCCCGCGCGTGAGGGACCCCCATGTGCCCTGGGAGACGACCGACTGTGAGCAGTACAGGAGAACTCCGTCACACCGCGCTCGATGCCCTGCATCGCTCGCTCGGCGCGACGATGACCGACTTCGCCGGCTGGGACATGCCCCTGCGCTACGGCTCCGAGCGCGACGAGCACACCGCCGTGCGCACGAAGGCCGGCCTCTTCGACCTCTCCCACATGGGCGAGATCACCGTCACCGGCCCGCAGGCCGCCGCCCTGCTCGACCACGCGCTGGTGGGCGACATCGGCGGCGTGAAGCCGGGCCGCGCCCGCTACACCATGATCTGCCGCGCCGACGGCGGCATCCTGGACGACCTGATCGTCTACCGGCTGGGCGAGACCGAGTACATGGTCGTCGCCAACGCCTCCAACGCCCAGGTCGTCCTGGACGCGCTGACCGAGCGCGCCGCCGGCTTGGACGCCGAGGTCCGCGACGACCGGGACGCCTACGCGCTGCTCGCCGTCCAGGGCCCCCAGTCCCCCGGCATCCTGAAGTCCCTCACCGACGCCGACCTCGACGGCCTGAAGTACTACGCCGGACTGCCCGGCACGGTCGCGGGCGTCCCGGCGCTGATCGCCCGGACCGGCTACACCGGCGAGGACGGCTTCGAGCTGTTCGTGAAGCCGGAGCACGCGGTCGAGCTGTGGCAGGCGCTGACCGAGGCGGGCGAGGGCGCCGGCCTGGTCCCGTGCGGGCTGTCCTGCCGCGACACGCTGCGCCTGGAGGCGGGGATGCCGCTGTACGGGCACGAACTGACCACCTCCCTGACGCCCTTCGACGCCGGTCTCGGCCGTGTGGTGAAGTTCGAGAAGGAGGGCGACTTCGTCGGGCGCGAGGCGCTCGCGGAGGCCGCCGCCCGGGCCGGGCAGAACCCGCCGCGCGTACTGGTCGGCCTGGTCGCCGAGGGCCGCCGGGTCCCGCGGGCCGGGTACGCGGTCGTCGCCGGCGGCGAGGTGATCGGCGAGGTCACCTCCGGCGCACCCTCCCCCACGCTGGGCAAGCCCATCGCCATGGCCTACGTCGACGCCGCACACGCCGCCCCCGGCACGAGCGGTGTGGGCGTGGACATCCGGGGCAGCCACGAGCCGTACCAGGTCGTGGCGCTGCCGTTCTACAAGCGCCAGAAGTAGACACTGGCCGGGAGGCCGCGGCTACGGCCTCGCCCCCGCCCCGTCGTCCCAGCTCACCAGCAGTCCCCCTTTTCACAGCACTCCCGCGCGTACAGGAGAATCCAGGCCATGAGCAACCCCCAGCAGCTGCGTTACAGCAAGGAGCACGAGTGGCTGTCGGCCGCAGAGGACGGCGTCTCGACGGTCGGCATCACGGAGCACGCGGCCAACGCGCTCGGCGACGTGGTCTTCGTCCAGCTCCCCGAGGTGGGCGACACCGTCGCCGCGGGCGAGACCTGCGGCGAACTGGAGTCGACCAAGTCGGTGTCCGACCTGTACTCCCCGGTCTCCGGTGAGGTCACCGAGGTCAACGAGGACGTCGTCAACGACCCGTCGCTGGTGAACTCGGCGGCCTTCGAGGGCGGCTGGCTGTTCAAGGTGCGCGTCACCGACGAGCCGGGCGACCTGCTCTCGGCCGACGAGTACACCGCGTTCGCCGCCGGCTGAGGAGTCGTAGCCGTATGTCCGTCCTGAACACACCCCTGCACGAGCTCGACCCGGCCGTCGCCGCCGCGGTCGACGCCGAGCTGCACCGCCAGCAGTCCACGCTGGAGATGATCGCCTCGGAGAACTTCGCCCCGGTCGCCGTCATGGAGGCGCAGGGCTCGGTCCTCACCAACAAGTACGCCGAGGGCTACCCCGGCCGCCGCTACTACGGCGGTTGCGAGCACGTCGACGTGGTCGAGCAGATCGCGATCGACCGCATCAAGGAGCTGTTCGGCGCCGAGCACGCCAACGTGCAGCCGCACTCGGGCGCCCAGGCCAACGCGGCCGCGATGTTCGCGCTGCTCAAGCCGGGCGACACCATCATGGGTCTGAACCTCGCCCACGGCGGGCACCTGACCCACGGCATGAAGATCAACTTCTCCGGCAAGCTCTACGACGTCGTCGCCTACCACGTGGGCGAGGACGGCCGGGTCGACATGGCCGAGGTCGAACGGCTGGCCAAGGAGTCCAGGCCGAAGCTGATCGTCGCCGGCTGGTCGGCGTACCCGCGGCAGCTGGACTTCGCGGAGTTCCGCCGGATCGCGGACGAGGTCGGCGCGTACCTGATGGTCGACATGGCGCACTTCGCCGGTCTCGTGGCCGCCGGGCTGCACCCCAACCCGGTGCCGCACGCGCACGTGGTCACCACCACGACCCACAAGACCCTGGGCGGCCCGCGCGGCGGCGTGATCCTCTCCACGGCCGAACTGGCCAAGAAGATCAACTCCGCCGTCTTCCCCGGTCAGCAGGGCGGTCCGCTGGAGCATGTGATCGCCGCCAAGGCCGTCGCCTTCAAGGTCGCCGCCTCGGAGGACTTCAAGGAGCGCCAGCGCCGTACGCTGGAGGGCGCCCGCATCCTGGCCGAGCGCCTGGTGAAGGACGACGTGCGGGCCGTGGGCGTGGACGTCCTGTCCGGCGGCACGGACGTGCACCTGGTCCTGGTCGACCTGCGCCACTCGGAGCTGGACGGGCAGCAGGCCGAGGACCGCCTCCACGAGGTGGGCATCACCGTCAACCGGAACGCGATCCCGAACGACCCGCGCCCGCCGATGGTGACGTCCGGCCTGCGGATCGGCACGCCGGCCCTGGCCACCCGCGGGTTCGGGGCGGACGACTTCGCGGAGGTCGCGGACGTCATCGCCGAGGCGCTGAAGCCGTCGTACGAGGCGGAGGCCCTCAGGGCCCGGGTGAAGGCCCTGGCCGACCAGCACCCGCTGTACGCGGTTCTGGACAAGTAGAGAAACCTCTCCGGTGCCGCGCCCGCCACAAGCGGCCGCGGCACCCTGCCCCTCCGCACCACCCCCGTAGTCAGGAGTCCCCCCGTGGCCATCTCGGTCTTCGACCTGTTCTCGATCGGCATCGGCCCGTCCAGCTCCCACACCGTCGGCCCGATGCGCGCGGCCGGCCTGTTCGTCCGGCGGCTGCGCAACGAGGAGCTCCTGGAATCCGTCGCCTCGGTCCGCGCGGAGCTGTACGGCTCGCTCGGCGCGACCGGCCACGGCCACGGCACGCCCAAGGCGGTGCTGCTCGGCCTGGAGGGGGACTCGCCGCGCACGGTGGACGTGGAGACCGCCGACGAGCGCGTGGAGGCCATCAAGGCCGGCGGCCGTCTGAACCTGCTCGGGGAGCACGAGGTCGCGTTCTCCTTCGACGACGACATGGTCCTGCACCGCCGCAAGGCCCTGCCGTACCACGCCAACGGCATGACCCTGTGGGCGTACGACGCCTGGGGCACGGAGCTGCTGACGAAGACGTACTACTCGGTCGGCGGCGGGTTCGTCGTCGACGAGGACGCGGTCGGCGCTGACCGCATCAAGCTCGACGACACCGTGCTGAAGTACCCCTTCCGCACCGGCGACGAGCTGCTGCGCCTCACCGAGGAGACCGGCCTGTCCATCTCCGCGCTGATGCTGGAGAACGAGCGGGCCTGGCGCACCGAGGAGGAGATCCGCGCGGGCCTGCTGGAGATCTGGCGGGTGATGCAGGCGTGCGTGGCGCGCGGCATGTCCCGCGAGGGCATCCTGCCGGGCGGCCTGAAGGTGCGCCGCCGGGCCGCCAACACCGCGCGCAAGCTCCGCTCCGAGGGCGCCCCGCAGGCCCTCGCCATGGAGTGGATCACCCTCTACGCCATGGCCGTGAACGAGGAGAACGCCGCCGGGGGCCGGGTCGTCACCGCCCCGACGAACGGCGCGGCCGGCATCATCCCGGCGGTTCTGCACTACTACATGAACTTCGTGCCCGGCGCCGACGAGGAGGGCGTGGTCCGCTTCCTGCTCGCCGCGGGCGCGATCGGCATGCTCTTCAAGGAGAACGCCTCCATCTCCGGCGCCGAGGTCGGCTGCCAGGGCGAGGTCGGCTCCGCCTGCTCCATGGCCGCGGGCGCCCTGGCCGAGGTCCTCGGCGGCTCGCCCGAGCAGGTCGAGAACGCCGCCGAGATCGGCATGGAGCACAACCTCGGCCTGACCTGCGACCCGGTCGGCGGCCTGGTCCAGATCCCCTGCATCGAGCGCAACGGCATGGCCGCGGTCAAGGCGGTCACCGCCGCCCGCATGGCGATGCGCGGCGACGGCTCCCACAAGGTGTCCCTGGACAAGGTCATCAAGACGATGAAGGACACCGGCGCGGACATGTCGGTGAAGTACAAGGAGACGGCGCGGGGCGGGCTGGCGGTGAACATCATCGAGTGCTGAGCCCGCCGAGGCCTCTCACCGTGCGGCACGGCACAACCGAGGGGCGAGACCGAGCACCTCTCCCTGGACGGGGCGAGGCCCCCTGTGCCGCCGGCGCGCCCGCTTCCCCGGTCACCACCTCCGCGTCCTGAATCCGCCCGCCGTTCACGAGCGCCGGGCGCCCGCCACCGCGCGCCCGGCGTGGAGCCAGCCGTCACGGGGCATCACAACATCCCCGGATCCGGCGGAACCTCCGCGGAAGCCGACTCCCCCTCCCCCACCCGCACTTCAGGGAGACCCCCATGCTGCGCGGCATCGACGTGAGCGCCTACCAGAGCTCCTCCTACGACACCGACGGCCTCTCCTTCGTCTTCGTGAAGGCGACCGAGGGCCGCTCCTACGTCAACCCCAGACTGGCGGCCCAGACCAAGCGGGCCAGAGAGGCCGGGCTGGTCGTCGGCTTCTACCACTTCCTGTGGCCGGGCAACCTCACCGCCCAGGCCGAGTACTTCGTCGGCAAGACCCCGGACCGGCCGGGCGACATCCTCGCCGTCGACTGGGAGACCACGGGCAGCGGGACGCACGCGAGCAACGCGGAGAAGGACCGTTTCATCCGGAGGCTGAAGGACCTGCGGCCGGACAACCGGGTGGTGCTCTACTGCAACCGGCACTTCTGGCTGAACATCGACACGAGCTCCCACGCGGGCGACGGCCTGTGGATCGCCGACTACGTCTCCGCCGGCGAGCCCCGGATCAAGGCGAAGTGGCGCTTCCACCAGTACACCGACGACCCGGTGGACAAGAACGTGGCCGCCTTCGGGTGCGAGGCGGCGCTGCGCAGGTGGGCCGAGGGCGCCTGAGCGCCGGACGGCTCAGCCGCTGAAGTCCGCCGTGCGCTCCGGCGACGCCTGCGCCAGGGCCTGCGTGACCTCCTCGACACCGCCGCGCAGACCGTAGACCGGGGTGCCGGGCTGCTGGCGCCAGGAGTCGTCGAGGCCGCCCGCGTCCACCGTGTCGAAGCCGAGTTCCTCGATGAGGTCCCGGACCTTCCGCTTGGCCGCGTCGTCGTCGCCGGCCACCGGCAGGGCCATGCGGTCGGGGGCGCCGGCCGGGCGCGGGCGGTCCAGGATGTCCTGGGCGAAGGTGCCGTTGAAGGCCTTGACGACGGGGTGGCCGAGCTGCCGTTCGGTCCAGCGGCTCTCGGTGAGGCCGTCGTCCTCGATGCCGTCGATCCTGCCGTCCCGCTGGCGGGGGTAGTAGTTCCCGGTGTCGATGACCGCGACACCGTCCGCCGCGCCGTCGAGCACGCCGGACGGCAGCTCCGGGACCGCCTTCAGCGGGATGGTCACCACGACCACCTCCGCGCCCCGGGCGGCCTCCCCGACCGGTACGGGCGTCGCCCCGGTCTCCTCCGCCAGGGCCGTGAGCGTGTGCGGTCCCCTGGAGTTGGCGACGGACACGTCATGGCCGAGGGCGGTGAGCCGCCGGGTCAGGTTGCCGCCGATGTTGCCCGCTCCGATGATGCCGATCTTCATGTCCTCGCCTCGCTCTTCGGAAGATGAACAGGCCTCGTGGAGCCTTATGACGTGCATCAACCTCACGGGCGGGCGCGCTATTCCGGTTCGCGCCGGACACGGCGAGGGGCCCGGTCCGCCGTGTGACAGGCCGGGACCCTCGCTTCGGGCACCGCGCACGGCGCCTACTTGTTCAGGTAGGCCCAGAACTCGTCGAAGCTCAGCTGCTTGTCGCCGTCCAGGTCGCGGGCCTTGATGACGACCTCGGCGACCGACTCGGTGACGTTCCAGTCGCCCGACTGCGCCAGGGCGGTCTTGAACTCGGCAGCGGTGATGTAGCCGTCACCGTCCGTATCGATCCGCTCGAACTGCTTGCGCGCTTCCTCGATGTCCGCCACCGATCCGCCCCTCTTCTCGTGCAGTGCGTCCCTTTGACGCAGGTCTGACGGAGGTCAGATTAGCCGCCCGCCGGAACCCGCGGCGCGGCGACCACCCCGGGCTCACCCCGGTCAGGATCTCCAGGGCGGCGGAGCGACGATCCGGGCCGGCTGGGCGTTGCTGACGATGCAGCCGGCGCGGCGCGCGCAGTCCCCGCCGTCCCCCGACGATGGCATAGGGGGAGGAGATCACGGCGCCTCCTTGGCGATCTGGCCGTGCTGGTGACGAGTTCGCGCCGGATGCCGCGGACGTGCGGGTCGGTCCGCACGGCGGGCGGGGCGACTCAGACCCGCTCCCCCGAGGCGGTGCGGGCCGTCCAGCCGCAGAAGGCGGGGCCGTGGTCGGCGACGATCAGGGTGCCGCGCATGGCCTTCCCCCTGTGTCCGGTCGGCCGGGGAGCAAAGCGGGTCGCCTGCGCGCACGTCCCGCACGAGGCGGTGCGGCTCAGATCAGCCTCCTGTCACGCAGGTCCTCGATGACGCGTTCGTTCAACGTCGGATATCGCTGGCGTGGAGGTCGGTGACGGCGATGGCCGCGCTCTCCAGGGCCTGGCGGATCGCGGTCTCGAGCGCCTGTTTGGGGACGGAGACGAGCGTGACCCCGCTGAGGGCCTCCGCCTCCCGCGCCACGAGGGGTTCGCTCCCTTCGAGCACCTGCCGGCAGCTCCCGGGTGCCCAGCACAGCGCTTGTTCGATCTTGGCGTAGCCGGCGTCCCGCACCGGCTGGGCGCGTTCGGTCCGCTTCCACGTGTCCTTGCTGATCCCCGCTTTGCGCGCCGCGGTTCGATGCCCAGGCCCAGTTCCTGCCGGCGCCGGCGAACGCGTGCGGACAGGCGATCACACGTCTGCCTGGACACCCGGCAGGCCGGGTACGTGCAACTCGCCACCGGCCTGCGCGACGGCGTCCCCGTCCACCTCGTCGCACACGGGGGTCCCCCTGCTGCCGCACCGCGCGTTCGCCGCCGCCGTGCAGCCGCACCTGCTGCGGGGGCGCGTCTACGACCTGTCCCGGCCGCTCGCCGAGCGGAGCGGCCGAGGCCGGTGCCGGCACTTCGAGGGGGAGCGCACCAGGGACGGCGTTCCCCTGCCGGCCCGGCGGGACCGCTGCGAGCGTCGCACCCTGAACAGCGTCGTCCGCCGCGCGGGGCCTCTCACCCCGGCAGAGGAGGCGCCCCGAGTCAGGCCCGGGTCAGCGGAAGACGCCGGTGTGGCCGAGGGAGTAGCGGCCGGGCTGCGGGTAGACCGCGAGGCCGTGCGGGCCGCTGCCGACGGGGATGCGGGCGAGCTGGGTACCGGTGCGGGTGTCGATGGCGTACACCTCGGCGTCGTAGCGGCCGGACAGCCACAGCACCTTGCCGTCGGCGGAGACGCCGCCCATGTCGGGGCTGCCGCCGTCGGGCAGCTTCCACTTCCCGGTCAGCCTGTCCCGGGTGAAGTCGAAGACGGAGATCGTGCCCTCGCCGCGGTTGGACACGTACATCTCGCGGGAGTCGCGGCTGACGTAGAGGCCGTGGCAGCCCTTGCCGGTGGGCATCAGGGTGGGCTCGGCGAAGGTGTCGCCGTCCAGGACCCACATGCCGTGGGCCATCATGTCGGCGATGTAGAACTTCTTGCCGTCGGGCGAGACCTTCACGTCCTGCGGCATGGCGCCCTCGAACGGCAGCCGCTGCTGTCCGACGACCTTCATCTTCT
Source organism: Streptomyces sp. NPDC058741 (assembly GCF_042746715.1). Lineage (NCBI taxonomy): Bacteria > Bacillati > Actinomycetota > Actinomycetes > Kitasatosporales > Streptomycetaceae > Streptomyces > Streptomyces sp. NPDC058741. Next base: position 60,707 of record NZ_JBHYQH010000027.1, read on the forward strand.
CGGTGTCCACCTTGAGCAGTTCGCCGCTGAACTCGCAGGAGACGATGAAGTAGCGGCCGTCCAGGGAGAAGTCGGCGTGGTTGACGCCGTAGCAGGAGACCGGGACCGTCTTCTTGATCTTCATGGTGTGCGGGTCGCGGAAGACCAGTTCGCGGTCGAGGGAGGCCATCACGACGGCGTACCTGCCGTTGGGCGTGAAGTAGAGGTTGTACGGGTCGTGGACCTCGACCGCCTTGCCGGCCCTGCCGGTCCTCGGGTCGATCGGGGTGAGGGAGTGGCCGCGGTTGTTGTTGACCCAGAGCGTCTTCAGGTCCCAGGAGGGCACGACGTGCTGCGGCTGGCGGCCCACGCGGATCGTCTCGACGATCTCGTAGGTCTTCGGGTCGATGACGGAGACGGTGTCGGACTCGGTGTTGGGGACGTAGACCCGGGAGGGGAAGTCCTTGACCACCGGGGACAGCTTGTTCGGGCGGTCGGCCGCGTAGACGTCCTCGGGGTCGAGGACGGGCGGCATGCCGGGCAGGCCGTCGACGGGCTTCTTCTCGGGCGGGGCGGGGACGGCGGCCTCGGTGCCGCGCGGCCGGGAGGTCCGCTCCTCGCCCGGGGTGCCGCAGGCGGCGAGGACGGCGAGGGCGGCACCAGCGACGAGGGTGCTCTTGAGGAGGTGACGGTGCATCGCTCCATTTAAGGTGCGCTTTACCGGAACATGGGCTATTCGTCCGTTCGGCGGCCGGGTGCGCCGGCACGGGGCGCCGGGCCGGGGGCTCAGCGCTCGGCGACCCGCATCTCGAACCAGGTGGTCTTGCCCCGGGGCAGCAGGTCGACGCCCCAGCGGTCGGCGAGCGTGTCGACGAGGAACAGGCCGCGGCCGCTGACGTCCAGCGGCCGCACGGGCATCAGGCACGGCAGCCCCCGGGAGGGGTCCCGGACCTCGACGCGCATCGAGCCGCGGCGCCGGTGCAGGCGCAGCCCGAAGACGCGGGCGCCGGTGTGGCGCACGGCGTTGCCGACGAGCTCGGAGACGAGCAGGACCGCGTCCTCGGTGGTCTTGGGGGTGAGGCCCCAGTGGCGCAGCACCACGATCTGGGTCAGGCGCCGGGCGGTGGCGGCGGACTCGGGGCGGGACGGCAGTGCAACCTCTGCCTCCGCCGGATTGCCGTACAAATCCAGTGCTCTGTACGCGTGTTCGTCCTCGACGGTCGGCGACCAGCGCGCCGCGGCCGCATGAGCGTGGCCCCGCGGCTGTCCCGTACCCTCCAGCCCCGCCATGCCCCCCATCATGGCCGTCCGCAGTGCCCGAGGGGGCCGTTCCCACTGAATACGCCCCTGCCGGGGGACCGCGCACGTCCTGTCGTCCGTCATGTGCCGAGGGCACTTCGGGACGCCCCGATCCCGGTCCGACCTGCTGGAACGACCATTCCGCGGCAATCGACCGGATCCCCCGGCCCGACGGGCTCAAGGTCACCTTACGGCTCCCCTCATCCGCTCCTACGGGGGACCCGCATCCGGACGCCGCGTCAATCGCCAGGCCCGCTCGGCGTCTTCCGGGGCGGGGTCAGAGGAACTTCGCCTTGCCCGGCCCCTCCTCGACGAAGCTGCGCATCCCGCGCTCGCGGTCCTCGGTGGCGAACAGGCCCGCGAACCAGGTGCGTTCGATGGCGAGGCCGGTGTCGATGTCGGCCTCCAGGCCCGTGTCGATCGACTCCTTGGCGGCGCGCAGCGCGAGGGCCGGGCCCGGCGCCAGCTTCGACGCCCAGGCGTGCGCCTGCGCGTACACCTCGTCGGCGGGCACGACCCGGTCCACCAGGCCGATCTCCCTGGCCTCGTCGGCCTTCACCATCCGGCCGGTGAAGATGAGGTCCTTGGCCTTGGACGGGCCGACCAGGCGGGCCAGGCGCTGGGTGCCGCCCGCGCCGGGGATCAGCCCGAGCAGGATCTCCGGCTGGCCGAGCTTGGCGTTCTCCCCGGCGATGCGGAAGTCGGCGCACAGGGCGAGTTCGCAGCCACCGCCCAGCGCGTAGCCCGTCACGGCCGCGACGACCGGCTTGGGGATCCGGGCGACGGCCGTGAAGGAGTCCTGCAGGGCGCGGGCGCGCAGGACCATGGCGGTGTGGTCCATCGCCTGCATCTCCTTGATGTCCGCGCCGGCCGCGAACACCTTCTCGCCGCCGTAGACCACCACGGCCCGCACGTCCTCGCGGCCCGCGGCCTCCTCGGCGAGTTCCTTCAGCCGGTCCTGCGTGGCGATGTCCAGCGCGTTCATGGGCGGGCGGTCGAGACGGAGGGTGCCGACGCCTTCAGCGACTTCGAGAGAGACGGTCATACGCAGCAGGTTAACGGGGACTAACGGCTCGGGCCCCGGTGCGCTGCGTCACACCGGGGCCCATCACGTCAGCCTGGGAGCAGGCGGGGAGCTACTTCTTCCACTTCTCCCACGACATGTTCCAGCCGTTGAGTCCGTTGTCCGGGTCGACGGTCCGGTCCTCGGAGTTCTTGACGACCACCACGTCGCCGACCATCGAGTGGTCGAAGAACCACGCGGCCGGCACCTTCTTGTCCCAGCCGCCGCGCACGTCGCGCAGGCCGACGCAGCCGTGGCTGGCGTTGTACTCGCCGAAGGCGCCGCCCGCCCAGTAGTTGCCGTGCAGGAAGGTGCCGGAGGTGGTGAGGCGGACGGCGTGCGGGACGTCCTTGATGTCGTACTCGCCGCCGTAGCCCACCGTGTCGCCGTTCATACGGGTGACCTCGAGCATCTCGCTGATGACCATCTGGCCGTTCCAGGTCTCCATGCCGGGCTTGCCGGTGGTGACCGGGATGGTCTTGACCGTCCTGCCGTCCCGCGTGACCTTCATCGTGAGCTTCTTGGCGTCGACGACGGAGACCTGGTTGCGGCCGATGGTGAAGTCGATCTCCTTGTCCTGCTCGCCGTAGACGCCGGGGCGTCCCTCGACGCCGTCGAGGTTGAGGTGGACGGTCACCTTGGTGCCGGGCTTCCAGTACTTCTCGGGACGGAAGTCGAGGCGGTCGTTGCCGAACCAGTGGCCCTCGACCTCGACGGCCGGCTCCGTCGTGATGCGGACGGCCCTCTCGACCTCGTCCGGGCTGGTGATGCCCCGCGAGAAGCGGAGCGAGAACGGCATGCCCACGCCGACCTCGGAGCCGTCCTCGGGGGTGAAGGTGCCGGTGAAGGTGTTCTTCGGGGTCAGCGTGGTGAAGCCGGAGTCCTCGGCCGCCGTGCGGCCCTCGGAGTCCTTGGCGACCGCGTGGACCGTGTACTTCGTGGCACCGGCGAGGTGGGTGGACGGCGTCCAGGTGGCGCCGTCGCCGGATATCCTCCCGGCGACCTTCCTGCCGTCGGAGTCCTTGACCTCGACCTCGGTCAGCCTGCCCTTGGTGGCGGAGACCTTCAGCGCTCCGCTGGTGTCGACCGACGTGGCGCCGTCCTTCGGCGCGACGGCGACGACCGCCTCGGACTGCCCGCTCCGCGCGGCGTCCGCGGCCCCGCCCTTGCCGCCGTCCGCTCCGGCACCGGATCCGGTGTCCCCGCCGCCGCACGCCGTGACGGCGAACAGCAACGCGCCGACGGCCGGCGCGAGCCATGCGTTCCTGCGTCCAACCGACGTCGCCGATATCGGTCGCCCGTTCACGTCGATGTACCCCTCCCCAGGCCTGGCCAGGCCCACTCCCCGGCGCGTTTCCCCAGCGCACCGGCGAATAGTAACCACGGGCGACCCGGCCCCGGCGGCCCGCGAATGTCACCGTTCGGTCCCAACGAACGCCGGGTCAACCCGCCGCGCGGCCGGTTCACTTCACCGCGCTGCCCGCCTTCCACGCATTCCAGCCCATATTCCATCCTCCGAGTCCGTTGTCGGGAGCGACCCTTTTGTCGTTGCTGTTGACGACCTCCACGACGTCCCCGACGAGGCTGCGGTCGAAGAACCAGCCGGCCGGGGTGGCCGGGCCGCCGCCCTTCACGTCGCGCAGCCCGATGCAGCCGTGACTGACGTTGGTGCGGCCGAAGACGCTGGCGTGGGCCCAGTAGTTGCCGTGCAGGAAGGTGCCGGAGTCGGTGAGGCGCATGGCGTGCGGGACGTCGGCGATGTCGTACTCGCCCTTGCCGTCGCGTTTCTTGAAGCCGACCGTGGCCCCGTTCATCCGCGTGACCTCGAGCATCTCGGTCACCACCATCTTCCCGTTGTACGTGGTGGTCTTCGGGGCTCCCGCGGTGACGGGCACGGTGGCGAGCGGCTCGCCGTCGCGCCTGACCTCCATGGAGTGCGCGGCGGCGTCGACCACGGAGATCTGGCTGCGGCCGATGGTGAAGGAGAACGTCTTGTGCTGCAGGCCGTAGACGCCCGGCGCTCCCCTCACGTCCCGCAGCCGCAGGTCGACGGTGACCCTGGTACCGGGTTTCCAGTAGTGCTCGGGGCGGAAGTCCAGCCGCGTCCGGCCGAACCAGTGGGGGCGGATCTCGACGGGTGGGCGGGCGGTGACCCGTACCGCGCGTTCGACGGCCGCCCGGTCGGTGATCCTCCGGTTGAACTCCAGGGAGACGATCATGCCGGTGCCGACCGTGGCGCGGTTCTCGGGCGTGACGTAGCCGATGAATCGCTCCTCGGGGACGTACGTGGTGAAGGTGGTGTGCCGGGCGGAGCGGCGGCCGTCGCCGTCCACGGCCACCGCGTCGACCGTGTACTCGGCGCCGAGCGCCAGCCGCTTCTCCTCGGGCTCCCAGGTCAGGCGGTCGGCGGAGAGGCGCCCGGGGACGGGGGTCTCCTGCGCGTCCTGCGACCGGACGACCCTCACCGACTCCAGCCGGCCGTCGGGCACACGCACCCGCAGCCTCCCGCCGGGGCGCACACCCCTGCTGCCGTCCCCGGGCGAGATCTCGATGGCGTCCTCGGGCGCCGGGGGCGCGCCGAAGAGCCCGGCGATCCCGCCCGCGTCGTCCGAGGTACAGCCCGTGGCCCCGGCCAGGAGCCCTGCCCATGTCACTACGGCGGCCAGCGCGGCCCTCGCGCGCCGTGCGCGCCCTTGTACGTGCCTCACGAGGTGCCCAACGACCGGCCGTGTCCCCGGGAAACGACCATGCCCGCCCTCCGGGGAAACGTGAGTGCGACCTACGCTCTGGGCAGAACAGTGGGGAGGACGACGCGCAGGGGAGCCGCGACCCGGGCCGCAGCACGGGGCCGCGCCCCTCTGTCCCCCGTCGTTCCACGAGCCGCGGGAGGCTGAAAGGTGTCCAGCGCAGCCGAGCAGGAGGCGGTGGCCGGTCCTCGGGCCACCGGGAACGGGCGCCAGGCCGCCGCCGTGAACGGCGGGCGGCGAGCCGCGCCGCCGCCCGCGGTGCCCGCCCGGCCGGGCACGCCGACGCCGCTGGGCGCCCGGTTCCGGGCCGGCCCGGACGGGGTCGCCGGCACCAACTTCGCCCTGTGGGCGGGCGGGGCCGAGGGCGTCGAGCTGTGCCTCTTCGACGAGGCGGGCAAGGAGTCGCGGGTCCGGCTCGCCGAGCTGACCCACGGGATCTGGCACGGTTTCGTCCCCGGTGTGCTGCCCGGGCAGCGCTACGGCTACCGGGTGCACGGCCGCTGGGACCCCTGGACGGGCGCCCGCTGGAACCCGGCCAAGCTGCTGCTCGACCCGTACGCCCGCGCGGTGGACGGCGACTTCCGCCTGCCGCCGGAGGTGTACGGGCACGTCCGGGACTGGCCGCAGCAGCACGTCGCCGACACCGTCCGCGACGACCGCGACTCGGCGCCGTACGTCCCGAAGGGCGTCGTCGTCCACGACGACGACGACTGGTCCGACGACCGCCGCCCGAAGACGCCGTGGGCCGACTCGGTGCTCTACGAGCTGCACGTCAAGGGCTTCACCCGGCGGCACCCGGGCGTCCCCGAGGAGCTGCGCGGCACGTACGCCGGCCTCGCGCACCCGGCCGCGATCGAGCACCTGGTGACGCTGGGGGTGACGGCGGTGGAGCTGCTGCCCGTGCACCAGTTCGCGCACGAGGACCACCTGCTGCGCCGCGGCCTCAGGAACTACTGGGGCTACAACTCCGTCGGCTACTTCGCCCCGCACGCGGACTACGCGTCCTCCGGGACCCGGGGCCAGCAGGTCGGCGAGTTCAAGCGGATGGTGCGCGCGCTGCACGCGGCCGGGATCGAGGTGATCCTCGATGTGGTCTACAACCACACCGCGGAGGCGGGCGAGCTCGGCCCGACCCTGTCCCTGAAGGGCATCGACAACCGCGGCTACTACCGCCTCCAGGACGACGCCCGCCGCTACGCCGACTACACCGGCTGCGGCAACACCCTGCACGTGGTCCAGCCGCAGGTGCTGCGCCTGATCACCGACTCGCTGCGCTACTGGGTGACGGAGATGGGCGTGGACGGCTTCCGCTTCGACCTGGCGGCGGCGCTGGCCCGCTCCATGCACGACGTGGACATGCTCTCCCCGTTCCTCGCGGTCATCGCCCAGGACCCGGTGCTGCGCCGGGTGAAGCTGATCGCCGAGCCGTGGGACGTGGGGTCGGGCGGCTACCAGGTGGGGGCGTTCCCGCCGCTGTGGACGGAGTGGAACGACCGGTACCGCGACACCGTGCGGGACTTCTGGCGGCACGCGCTGCCGGACGTGCGGGAGATGGGCTACCGGCTGTCGGGCTCCAGCGACCTGTACGCCTGGGGCGGGCGCCGGCCGTACGCCTCCGTCAACTTCGTCACCGCGCACGACGGCTTCACCCTGCGCGACCTGGTCAGTTACGAGCACAAGCACAACGAGGCCAACGGCGAGGGCAACCGGGACGGCACGCACGACAACCGGGCCTGGAACTGCGGCGCCGAGGGCGAGACGGACGACGAGGGCGTCCGGGCGCTCCGGCGCCGGCAGCTGCGGAACCTGCTGACCACGCTGCTGCTGTCCACGGGCGTGCCCATGCTGGTCGCGGGCGACGAACTGGGTCGCACCCAGCGCGGCAACAACAACGCCTACTGCCAGGACAACGAGATCAGCTGGGTGGACTGGGAGCTGCTGGAGGACCCGGGCTGGAAGGCACTGTTCGCGCTGGCCTCGCGGCTGATCGCGCTGCGCCACCGGCACCCGGTGCTGCGGCGCCGGGCGTTCTTCTCCGGCCGCGCCCAGGCCCCGGACGGGCTGCGCGACCTGGCCTGGTTCACCTCCCGGGGCACCGAGATGACCGAGCGGGACTGGTACGCGCCCGCCGCCACGCTCGGCATGTACCTGTCCGGCCGGGACATCCCGGGCCGGGACGAGCGAGGCGCGCAGATCCTCGACGACAGCTTCCTCGCCGTGCTGCACGCGGGCGGGGAGGAGGAGACCTTCGTGCTGCCGGGCCCGCCGTGGGCGGAGCGGTACGAGGTCGTCGTCGACACGAGCCTGGAGGAGCAGAGCGGGGCGCCGGGTGTGGAGCATCCGGCGGGGGCGGAGATCACGGTGCCGGCGCGGGCGGTGCTGCTGCTGCGGGTGGCGGGCTGACGGCGGCCTTCAGCGCAGGATGCCCCGCCGGTACGCCGTCGCGACCGCCGCCGCGCGGTCGTTGACGCCCAGTTTGGCGTACAGGTGGGTGAGGTGGGTCTTGACGGTCGCCTCGCTGATGAACAGCTCGCGGGCGATCTCGCGGTTGGAGGTGCCCCCTGCGACCAGGGCGAGGACTTCGCGCTCGCGGGCGGAGAGCTGCTCGCCCCCGGGGGATCGCGGGGTGCGTACCGCCGAGACCAGCCGGGAGGCGACGGCCGGGGAGAGGACCGTGCGGCCCCCGGCCGCCGCCCGGACCGCGGTGAGGAGGTCGTCGCGCGGGGCGTCCTTGAGGAGGTAGCCCGTCGCTCCCGCCTCGATCGCGGGGAGGGTGTCGGTGTCCGTGTCGTACGTCGTCAGCACGAGGACCTTCGCCCGCGCGCGGCGGCGGGTGAGCTCGGTGATGGCGTCGACCCCGCCGCCGCCCGGCATCCGCAGGTCCATGAGGATCACGTCGGGGTCGAGGGCGGCGGCCCGCTCCACGGCCCGCACGCCGTCGGCCGCCTCGCCCAGGACCCGGAAGCCCGGCGCGGACTCGAACATGCCGCGCAGGCCGTCGCGGACGACGGGGTGGTCGTCGACGATGAGCACGGTGATCGCGGCGTCGTCAGTCATGGCGGACCAACGGTACGCGAGCGCAGACCGCCGTACCGAGGCCCGGTTCGGACTCGACCGTGAGGGAGCCGGCGATGCGCTCGGCGCGGGCGCTCATGCCGGGCAGGCCGAAACCGCCGGTGCCGGTGCGCTCCCCGGTGGCGGCCCGGTCGAAGCCGCGGCCGTCGTCGCGGATGTCGAGGATGACCTCCTCGCCGAGGAAGGACAGGGTGACCCCGGCCCGGGCGGCGTCCGCGTGCCGGGCCGTGTTGGACAGGGCCTCCTGGACGATCCGCAGGAGCGTGGCCGCGACCTCCCCGTGGAGTTGCTCGGCAGTGCCGGTGACCGTGAACTCGGCCCGTACGCCCGTCCGTTCGCCCCACTCGCCGACCGTCTTGCGCAGGGCTTCGGGCAGTCCGGCGTCGGCCAGCGCCATGGGGGCGAGGTTGTGCACCGAGCGGCGGGCCTCGCCGAGGCTGTGCCGGGCCAGGTCCGTCGCGCGGAGCACGTGGGCGCGGGCCCGGCCGGGGTCCGGGGTGTTGGCCACGACCTGGAGCTGGGCGATGATGCCGGTCAGGTCCTGGGCGAGGGTGTCGTGGATCTCGGCGGCCAGCCGGCGGCGCTCGTCGGCGACCCCGGCCTCCCTGGCCCGCGCCAGCAACTGGGTGTGCAGGGCGGCGTTCTCGTCGAGGGCCCGCCGCAACGCCGCGTTGGTCCGCTCCAGTTCGGCGATGGTCGCGGTCTGGAGACGGTTGCGTTCCTCCTCCCGCGCGGCCAGCTGCCCGAACACGGCCAGCAGCGCGAGGTGGACGCAGAGCAGCCCGCCGAACAGCAGCCAGGCCGACGGCCCGCGCAGGGGCATCCCGCCGGCCTGGGACCCGGCGACGACCACCGCGGTGGCCACCGGCCCGGCCTTGAGCGCGCGGCCGCGCAGCAGCCGGTCGGGGCCGAGGTACCCGGCGGCGGCGTAGAACGCGAAGAACGGGTTGCACCAGCTGAGCGCGAATCCCAGCGCCCAGCGCGCGAAGTAGTAGCGGGTGCCCGCCGCCGACGGGGCCGGGGGCCGGTCGCGGGACCAGCGCCCGAACCACAGCTGCAGGACGACCGCGGCGCCGGTCAGGACGAGGGCCGTGTACCGCTCCGCCGTCGTCATGCCGACCGGATCGGCCGTCGCCAGCGACAGCACCGCGCCGGCCGCCAGCATCCCGTGAGGGCCCCGGCGCAGGTACGCGGTCCACCGCTGTTCGACTCCCGCCACGTCCGCCATCCCGTCAGTGTCGGCCACGGCACCGCTCCCGCCCCTGTTCCGGCTCATTCCCAGCGGAACCAGCGGGCGGCCGACGCCGAGAGCACCACCGTCCACACGACGAGCACGCCCAGCAGCCACCCCTGTGGCCACCGGCCCGCGGCCGCCTGGTCCAGGGCGCGTGCGGCGGCGCCGAACGGGGTGCACACGACGGCACGGGCCAGCACCTCCGGCATGGCCGCCACCGGCACCCACACCCCGGCGCAGAACAGCATCGGGAAGACCACCGCGGTGCTCATCGCGGTCGCGCTCCTCGTGGTGCGGGCCCGGGCCGCCACCACGGCTCCCAGGGAGAGGGCGGCCGTGACGGCGAGGAGCAGCGCCAGCAGGTAGCCGAGGGGCTGTTGGGGCAGCCGTACGCCGTGGGCGAGCCGTCCGACGGCGAGCGCGAGCAGCGCCGAGGCCACGGCCGCGAGTCCGTTCACCAGCATCTGGGCGGCCAGCAGGGAGGCGGGCCGGACGGGGGTGGTGGACAGCCGGCGCAGGACACCGTGCTCGCGGTAGCCGGTGAGGACCGGCGGCATCGCCTGCACCCCTGCCATGATCAGGGCCGTCACCACGCACACGGGCACGTAGACGTCGACGATCCGCAGCCCGCCGAGCCCTTCCTGGGCCGCGCGGAAGGACGGCACGGAACCGAGGACACCCAGCAGCAGGGCCGGGAACGCCAGGATCCAGAACAGGCCGCCCGGCTCGCGGACGAACAGCCGCGACTCGGCGCGCACGACGGCCGGGTGGAACAGGGCGGTGCTCATGCCGAGGCCTCGGTCAGGTCCAGGAACGCGTCCTCCAGGGTGGCGTCGGTGACGCGGAGCCGGTGGGCGGTGACGCGCCGGCGGGCCAGCAGGGACAGCAGCGCGTCGACGGTCTCGTCGGTGCCGGACAGCGTGATGCGGCCGTCGTGCAGCGCGAGCCGGGCCAGGGCGGGCAGGCCGGCCAGCTCGCCGGTGTCCAGTGGCGGGTACGGGGTGAAGCCGACGACGGTGGCGCCCGCCGAGCGGCGGATCAGCCCGGCCGGGGTGTCCAGGGCGGCGACCCGGCCCCGGTCGATCACCGCGATCCGGTCGCACAGCCGCCGCGCCTCCTCCATGCCGTGCGTGACGAGCAGGACGGTGACGCCCCGGGCGCGCACGTCCTCGACGAGCCGCCAGGCCTCACGGCGGGCGCGGGGGTCGAGGCCGGTGGTGAGCTCGTCCAGGACGACGATCCGGGGGTCGCCGACGAGGGCCAGCGCGATGGACAGGCGCTGCTTCTGGCCGCCGGAGAGCCGGGCGAACCGGGTGTTCAGCCGCTCCCGCAGGCCGAGCCGTTCGGCCAGCGGACGCCAGTCGGCGGGGTGCGGGTGGAACGCGCTGTACAGCTCCAGCGCCTCCCGTACGGTCAGTTTCGGCTGGAGTCCGCCTTCCTGGAGCTGCGCGCCCAGGACACGGGTGACCCGCTCGTGGTCGGCGACGGGGTCGAGGCCCGTCACACGGACGCGGCCGGAGTCGGGCACGCGCAGCCCCTCGACGCATTCCACGGTGGTGGTCTTCCCGGCGCCGTTGGGGCCGAGGATCCCGAAGACCTCCCCCTCCTCGACGGCGAAGGAGACCCCGTCGACGGCGGGGCGGCCCCCGTAGCTCTTGCGCAGCTCGGTGACTTCGATGACGGGTGCGGTCGGCATACGAGGAGGGTCCCGGAGGGAGCGCGCCCGGCGCATCGGCCGTCCCGCTCGAACGGGCATCAGCCGATCGGCCGATACGGCGGTACGACCCGGGCCGGGCCGCCGTGGCCCGCGCGACCGCGCCGTCGTACGGCCCGTCGAACGCACGGGTCGCGTGAGTCACGGCGGACGCGGACCGGCCGAAAAACCGGTGAGAAGTGTCAGTGGTGAACCGTAGGCTCGCTGCTGATGTCCACGACACCCGCCCCCGCCGAGAACCCGTCCGCCGTACGCACGTTGCTGCGCCTGTGGCCCTACGTGCGGCCCGTGCGGGCGCGGCTGTCCACCGCCGCTTTCGTCGCGATACTCGCCTCCTGCACGGGCCTGGTGATCCCGCTCGTCCTGAAGTGGCTGGTGGACGGGCCGGTCGCCGACGAGGACCCGGCCGGGATGTGGCTCGGGGCGCTGTGGCTGCTGCTGCTCGGCTTCGCGGAGGCCCTGCTGTTCGGGCTGCGGCGCTGGCTGGTGGCGCGCCCGCTGTCGCACGTCGAGGCGTCGATGCGGGCGGAGCTGTACCGGCACCTCCAGCGGCTGCCGGTGTCCTTCCACGACCGGTGGGCGTCGGGGCAGTTGCTGTCCCGGGGCACGACGGACCTGATGCTGCTGCGCATGTTCCTCGCCTTCCCGCTGACGTTCCTGCTGGTCAACGGTGTGACGATCCTCGTCGGCGTGGTCATCATGCTGCTGCAGGACTGGACGCTGGGGCTGGTCGTCCTCGGGCCGGCCGTGCCGGTGCTGGTCACCTGCGTGGTCTTCGAGAAGCGGTACGCCGCTGCGGCCCGGCGCGCCCAGGACCAGGTCGGCGACCTGACGACGGTCGTGGAGGAGAGCGTCCTGGGCATCCGCGTCATCAAGGGCTTCGGCCGCCACCGGAGCCAGGCGCGGGCCTTCCGCGAACTGTCGCGAACCCTGCGGGGCACGGAGCTGCGCAAGGCGCGGCTGCTGGCCACGATCTGGGGCGTCATCGTGACGCTGCCGGAGGTGGCGATCGGGGCGGCGCTGGTGGTGGGGGTCGTCCAGGTGGCCGGCGGGGACCTGTCGGCGGGCACGCTGGTGGCCTTCCTGTCCACGGCGCTGGCGTTGCGGTGGCCGGTGGAGTCGATCGGCTTCCTCCTGGCGATGAGCCAGGAGGCGGCGACGGCCACGCAGCGCTACTTCGAGGTGATGGACGAGCCGCCCGAGGACCCGTCCGCCGCCCCGAGCGACGGTGCCGCCGGGGCCGGGGACCGGGGGCTGCGCTTCCACGGCGTCGCCTTCCGCTACCCCGACGCCGACCCCGGCACCCCGCCCACCCTGAGCCACATCGACCTGCACATCCGGCCCGGCGAGTCCATGGCCCTCGTCGGAGCGACCGGCAGCGGCAAGACGACGCTGACCGCGCTGATCCCCCGCCTGTACGAGGTGACCTCGGGGCGCATCACCCTCGACGGCACCGACATCGCGAGCCTGTCCCGCGAGGCCCTGCGCGCCAGGGTCGCCGTCGCCTTCGAGGAGCCCACGCTGTTCTCCGCCGCGGTCGGCGAGAACGTCCTCATGGGCGCCGGCGGCACCGCCGGCCCGGCCGAGCTGGAACGCGCGCTGGCCGTCGCCCAGGCCGGCTTCGTGCACGCCCTGCCGCAGGGCACCGACACCCGGGTCGGCGAGCAGGGGCTCAGCCTCTCCGGCGGGCAGCGCCAGCGCCTGGCCCTGGCGCGGGCCGTGGTGGGGCAGCCGGAGTTCCTCGTGCTCGACGACCCGCTGTCCGCCCTGGACGTGCACACCGAGGCCGCCGTGGAGGCCGCCCTGCGGCAGGTCCTCGCGGACACCACCGCCCTGATCGTGGCGCACCGCCCGTCCACCGTGCTGCTCGCCGACCGGGTCGCGCTGCTGTCCGGCGGCCGGATCGCCGCGGTCGGCACCCACCAGGAACTGCTGCGCACGAACGCGGAGTACCGGCACCTGATGTCCGGAGCGGCGTCAGGGGAAGAGGAGGAAGCCCGATGACGGCGGCCACCACCGCACCGGCCGGCGGCAAACCCGGCGACCGGCCCACCGCCCCGGGCGACCCGTTCGACCGGGACGTCCTGCCCACGCCACCGGGCGCGACCGCGGCCCTCCTGCGTTCCCTGCTCGCGCCCCTGAAGGCCCGGGTCGCGGTCACCACGCTGCTGCTGCTCGTTCAGCAGGCGGTCGTGCAGGCGGGGCCGCTGCTCGTGGCGTACGCCATCGACCGCGCCGTACCGGCCTTCCGGGCGCAGGACCGCGGGCCGCTGATCGCGGTGGGCGCCGGCTATCTGGCGTGCGCGCTGGCCGCGGGCGCTCTGCAGTACGCCTTCATCGCGGCGGCGGCCCGGGTCAACCAGGACGTGCTGCTGGACCTGCGGGGCCGGATCTTCCGCCAGGCGCAGGCGCTGAGCGTCGACTTCCACGAGCGCTACACCTCGGGCCGGCTCATCTCCCGCTCCACCACGGACGTCGAGTCGCTGCGCGAGCTGCTGGACGAGGGCCTGCAGGAGCTGGTGACGGTCGTCCTGTCCTTCGTCTACATCTCGGCGATGCTGCTCTGGCTGGATCTCGGCCTCGGGAGCGTGGCGGTGGCGTCCCTGCTGCCGCTGTACGCGCTGGTGCGGGGCTACCAGCGGCGGGCCGGGCGGGTGTACCGGGCGCGGTCGACCGCGATCGCGGCCGTCATCGTCAAGTTCGTCGAGACCATGAACGGCATCCGGCCGGTGCGCGCCTTCCGCCGGGAGGCCGCCAACGACGCCGACTTCGGCGTCCTGAACCGGCGGCACGAGCGGACCAACGGCGACGCGCTGCTGGAGATGGCCCGGTACGTCACCGGCTCCCGGCTGATCGCCAACACGGCGGTGGCGGCGATCGTGCTGTGGGGCGCCCACCGGGTCGCCGACGGCACGCTGGCGCTCGGTGTGCTGGCGGCGGCCGTACTGTACCTGCGCCGGCTGTACGACCCGATCGACCGGCTCGGGATGTTCCTCAACTCCTACCAGTCGGCGGCGGCCTCGCTGGAGAAGATCGCCGGGCTGCTCGCCCAGACCCCGTCGGTGCCCGAGCCCGCGCACCCCCGGCGGCTCCCCCCGCCGGCGAGCGAGCACCCGGGCCGGGAGGTCGTCTTCGACGGGGTCCGCTTCGCCTACCGCACCGGCGGCGAGGTGCTGCCCCGCTTCGACCTGACGATCCCGGCCGGGCAGACGGTCGCGGTCGTCGGCTCCACGGGCGCCGGCAAGTCCACGCTGGCGAAGCTGCTGGCCCGCCTCTACGACCCCTCCGACGGCCGGGTGCTGCTGGACGGCGTCGACCTGCGCGACCTCGCCGTGCCCGAACTGCGGCGCGGAGTGGTCATGGTGACGCAGGAGGCGTTCCTCTTCTCCGGCACGGTCGCCGAGAACATCGCGATCGGCCGCCCGGAGGCCACGCGCGCGGAGATCGAGCAGGCGGCGAAGGAGATCGGCGCGCACGACTTCGTCAGCGCGCTGCCCGACGGCTACGACACCGACGTCCGCAAACGCGGCGGTCGCATCTCGGCGGGACAGCGCCAACTGGTCGCGTTCGCACGGGCGTTGCTGGCCGACCCGGCGGTGCTGATCCTCGACGAGGCGACCAGCTCGCTGGACGTGCCGGGCGAGCGCGCGGTGCAGCGGGCGATGGCGACGGTGCTGAAGGGCCGTACGGCCGTGGTCATCGCGCACCGGCTGTCGACGGTGGAGATCGCGGACCGGGTGCTGGTGATGGAGCACGGAGGGATCGTGGAGGACGGCGAACCGGCCGAACTCATCGCGGGGACGGGCAGGTTCGCGGATCTGCACCGGGCGTGGCGGGACAGCCTGGCGTAGGGCACGAGCGGGTGGCCGGGGCAGACGAGGGGTCTCGGCCACCCTCGACCCGCCGGTGAAGCGTTCGTATAGCGAACATGAACTTCCGTTCAACGAACCGTTTCCGGCCATTGTTTTGACGCGCTCCTGACAGAAAGCGCGGTCGCCTGCCACGCTTCCCACGACTGCTGCACAGCAACCCCACCGCAACACCTCCACCTCCCCAGGCCGGGCGACCCCCGGTCCCGCAGAAGGAGCCAGTGTTGAGAAGCAGTTCCTCGCGAAGAGGCACCTCCCACAGACACACCTCCCACACCCCCCGCCGCACCGCGGCCGTGGCCCTCGCCGGCGTCGCCGCGCTGATCGCCGCCGCCGTGCAGAGCGGCACCGCCGTCGCGGCCCCGGAGAAGGCACCGCGGGCCGCGAGCCAGGCGAACCCCGGCTCCGAGTCGGTCAGGCTCACGCCCGCCCAGCGCGCCGCGCTGATCCGCGAGGCCGACGCCGCCAAGGCGGAGACCGCGAAGGACCTGGGCCTGGGCGCCCAGGAGAAGCTCGTCGTCCGTGACGTCCTGAAGGACCGGGACGGCACCGTGCACACCCGCTACGAGCGCACCTACGACGGTCTGCCGGTGCTGGGCGGCGATCTGCTCGTGGAGAGCACGAAGGCGGACGAGACCGCCGCCGTCGTGAAGGCCACCCGCGCCGCGATCGCGCCGGCCACGACGAAGACCGTGGTGCCCGCCGCGAAGGCCCGGCAGCAGGCCCTGACCGCCGGGAAGGCCGAGGAGGCCGGCAGCCCCGGCATCGACCGCGAGCCCCGCAAGGTGATCTGGGCCGCGAGCGGCAAGCCCGTCGTGGCGTACGAGACGGTCGTCGGCGGCTTCCAGCACGACGGCACCCCGCGGGAACTCCACGTGGTCACCGACGCCACCACCGGCGCGAAGCTGTACACGTGGGAGGCGATCGAGACCGGCACCGGCAACACGGTGTACTCCGGCACGGTCGACCTCACGACCACCCAGTCCGGGTCGTCGTACAACCTCACCGACGGCGCCCGCGGCGGGCACAAGACGTACAACCTCAACCGCGGCACCTCCGGCACCGGCACCCTGTTCTCCGGCGCGGACGACGTCTGGGGCAACGGCAGCCCCTCCAACCTGGAGTCGGCCGCCGCCGACGCCCACTACGGGGCGGCGCTCACCTGGGACTACTACAAGAACGTGCACGGCCGCTCCGGCATCCGCGGTGACGGCAAGGGCGCGTACTCCCGGGTCCACTACGGCAACAACTACGTCAACGCCTTCTGGTCCGACAGCTGCTTCTGCATGACCTACGGCGACGGCTCGGGCAACGCCAACCCGCTGACGTCGATCGACGTGGCCGCGCACGAGATGACCCACGGGCTCACCTCGAACACCGCGGGGCTGAACTACTCCGGCGAGTCCGGCGGCCTCAACGAGGCGACCAGCGACATCTTCGGCTCGACCGTCGAGTTCTTCGCCAACAACTCCTCCGACGTGGGCGACTACCTCATCGGGGAGGAGATCGACATCAACGGCGACGGCACGCCGCTGCGCTACATGGACAAGCCGAGCAAGGACGGCTCGTCCAAGGACGCCTGGTACTCGGGCATCGGCTCGATCGACGTGCACTACTCGTCCGGCCCCGCCAACCACTTCTTCTACCTGCTGAGCGAGGGCAGCGGCACCAAGACCATCAACGGTGTCACCTACAACTCGCCCACCTCGGACGGCCTTCCGGTCACCGGCATCGGCCGCGCCAAGGCGGAGAAGATCTGGTTCCGCGCGCTGACCACGAAGTTCACCTCGACCACCGACTACGCGGGCGCCCGCACCGGCACCCTGGCGGCCACGGGTGAGCTGTACGGCACCGGCAGCGCCGAGTACAAGGCGGTCCAGGACGCCTGGGCGGGCGTCAACGTCGGCGCCCGCCCGGGCGGCGGGGGCGGCGGGGGCACGTCCTTCGAGAACACCGCCGACGTGGCGATCCCGGACCGGGGCGCGGCGGTCACCTCGCCGGTCACGGTCTCCGGCCGGAGCGGCAACGCGCCCTCGAACCTCGCGGTCGCCGTGAACATCGTCCACACCTACATCGGCGACCTCAAAGTGGAGCTGGTCGCCCCCGACGGCACGGCGTACCCGCTGAAGGGGTACGGCACCGGCGGCAGCGCGGACAACATCGACACCACCTACACGGTGAACGCCTCGTCCGAACCGGCCAACGGGACGTGGCAGCTGCGGGTGCAGGACAACGCGTCCTACGACACCGGCTACATCAACAGCTGGAAGCTGACGTTCCCGTAAACCCCCAGCTCCGCGGGGCCGGCTGACCCCCGGTCCAGGACGTCGCCCCGGTGGGTTCGCATCCCCCGGGGCGGCGTCCGCTTCCGTGCTCCGGCCGGTCGTCCGCACGTCGATTTCCGGCCGACATCACGCCACACTCCTGACATGTACGCGACTAGAGTGCCACTCTTCCCCCACTCATCGCACAGCACCGCCCCCCACGAAGGAGCTTGCGTGAACTCCCCCCTCCACACGCGTCACAAGCGCACCACGCTGGCCGTCGCCACCGCCGTCGCCGCCGGTGCCCTCCTCACCACCGGCCTCACCTCCGGCAGCAGCGCCGCCGCCGACTCCGCGAGCAAGCCCACGCTCGCCGCCGCCCCCGTCCTGCTCTCCGCGCCCGCCCGCACCGCCCTCATCGAGGAGCAGCAGGCGGACGCCGCACGGACCGCCGACGCGATAGGCCTCGGCGAGCGGGAGAAGCTGGTCGTCAGGGACGTCGTGAAGGACGCCGACGGCACGGTCCACACGCGCTACGAGCGCACCTACGCGGGCCTGCCGGTCCTCGGGGGCGACCTCGTCGTCCACGAGTCGAAGTCCGGTGCGGCCCAGGGCGTCACCAGAGCGACGAAGGCCACGATCAAGGTCACCTCGCTCAAGCCGGCCGTCCCCGCCGCCACGGCCCGGCAGCAGGCCGTGACCCTCGCCCGGGCCTCCGGCTCGGAGAAGACCCAGGCGGACTCCGCGCCCCGCAAGGTGATCTGGGCGGCCGACGGCAAGCCCGTCCTCGCCTACGAGACGGTCGTCGGCGGCCTCCAGGAGGACGGCACCCCGAACGAGCTGCACGTCCTCACCGACGCGGCCACCGGCGAGAAGCTCTACGAGTACCAGGGCATCGAGACCGGCACCGGCAACACCACCTACAGCGGCACGGTGACCCTCAGCACCACCCGGTCCGGGTCGTCGTACAACCTCACCGACGGCGCCCGCGGCGGGCACAAGACGTACAACCTCAACCGCGGCACGTCCGGCACCGGCACGCTCTTCTCCGGCGCGGACGACGTCTGGGGCAACGGCAGCCCCTCCAACCTGGAGACCGCCGCCGCCGACGCCCACTACGGCGCCCAGGTGACCTGGGACTTCTACAAGAACACCTTCGGCCGCAGCGGCATCCGCAACGACGGCGAGGCCGCGTACTCCCGGGTCCACTACGGCAACAACTACGTCAACGCCTTCTGGTCCGACGGCTGCTTCTGCATGACGTACGGCGACGGCTCGGGCAACGCCAACCCGCTGACCTCGCTCGACGTGGCCGCCCACGAGATGAGCCACGGCCTGACCTCCGCCACGGCCCGCCTCAACTACAGCGGCGAGTCCGGCGGTCTGAACGAGGCGACCAGCGACATCTTCGGCGCGGGCGCGGAGTTCTTCGCCAACAACTCCTCCGACGTGGGCGACTACCTCATCGGGGAGGAGATCGACATCAACGGCGACGGCACGCCGCTGCGCTACATGGACAAGCCGAGCAAGGACGGCTCGTCCAAGGACGCCTGGTACTCCGGCCTGGGCAGCGTGGACGTGCACTACTCGTCCGGCCCCGCCAACCACTTCTTCTACCTGCTGTCCGAGGGCAGCGGCGCGAAGACCGTCAACGGCGTGAGCTACAACTCGCCCACGTCCAACGGCTCCACGGTCACCGGCATCGGCCGGACCAAGGCGCTGCAGATCTGGTACAAGGCGCTGACGACGTACATGACGTCGACGACGAAGTACGCGCAGGCCCGCACGGCGACGCTGAACGCGGCCTCGGCGCTGTACGGCGCGAGCAGCACCGAGTACAAGGCGGTCGCGGCCTCCTGGTCCGCCGTCAACGTCAACTGACGCGGCACGGCCGAAGGGCGGCACCCGGGGCGACGGAGGCTCCGGGTGCCGCCCTACTCTTGGTGACCATGTCTTCGGAGGACTTCACCTACGCCGATGTCGGCGCCACCCGCGACGAGGGCTTCTGCCCCGTGGGCTTCCGCCCCATGACCGTGCGCACCCGTCTCGGCGAGGGCGAGGACGTGTTCCGCCGCGCCGCGGAGGCGGTCCTGACCTGGGAGATGCACCGCGCCATGGGCGTGGGCGTCGACACGGGCGCGGCCCGCGCGGCCCCCGGGGTGGACGTCACCGTCGTCCTGGCCGGCATGATCAAGGCCCCCTGCCGCGTGGTCTGGACGGTCGAGGAACCCCGCCGCGCCGGCTGGGCCTACGGCACGCTGCCCGGCCACCCGGAGAGCGGCGAGGAGTCCTTCGTCGTCGACCGCACGGGGGACGGCACGGTCTGGCTGACCGTGCACGCCTTCAGCCGGCCCGCCACGTGGTACGCGAAGGCGGGCGGCCCGGCGACCCGGGGCTTCCAGCACGCCTACGCCCGGCGGTGCGGCAGCGTGCTGCGACAGCTCGCCGCGCCCCTGTAGGGGCGGGGGCCGCGGCGCCATGCGGCTTCGCCGCGTGAGCGCGGCCGGCCCCCGCGGACGGCGAGCTCACCGCATCAGCAGCCCCGCAGCCGCCACCAGTTCCTCGGAAGGCGAGGCGACCAGCCCCAACTCCGCGCTCGAAGCCAGCAGCCGGTGCGCGGGAAGGATCCGCACCGTGTACCCGAAAGGCCCGGTGCGGTCCAGGGACAGCGGCCCCTCGTACAGCCGGCGCCCGTCCTGGTCGGGAGCGCCCACCGGCTTCAGCGGCACGGCCGTCGCGTCGGTGATGCGGTCCTCCTCGTCCACCCGGCCCGAGACGACCTGCACCTCCACGTCGTCGGGCCCGAGATCCCCGAGCCCGACCAGGACCCGCAGTCCCAGCGTCGTCCCCAGCTCGGCGAGCGCCGGGGCCGCGGACGTCTCCACGTGGTCGACCGTCACCCCCGGCCAGGCCGCCCGCACCCGGCCCTTCCACTCGGCGAGGTCCCGTGCCGCGTCCGGTCCCATGGACCGGTGGGACAGAGCCGCCGGCGCGTAGAGCCGCTCGACGTACTCCCGGACCATCCGCCCGGCCAGCACCTTCGGCCCGAGCAGGCTCAGGGTGTTGCGGACCATCTCGATCCACCGGTCGGGCAGGCCGCTCTGCCCGCGCTCGTAGAAACCGGGCGTCACCCGCTGCTCCAGCAGGTCGTACAGCGCCGCGGCCTCTATGTCGTCGCGGTGGTCGGGGTCGGTCCCGGCCCCGTCGGCGGTGGGGATGGCCCAGCCGAAGTCCGGCTGGAACCACTCGTCCCACCAGCCGTCCAGGACGGACAGGTTGAGGCAGCCGTTGAGCGCCGCCTTCATACCGGAGGTGCCGCAGGCCTCCAGCGGCCTGAGCGGGTTGTTCAGCCAGATGTCGCAGCCGGGGTAGAGCTTCTGCGCCATGGCCATGCCGTAGTCGGGCAGGAACACGATCCGGTGCCGCACCCGCGGGTCGTCCGCGAACCGCACCAGCTCCTGCACCAGCCGCTTGCCGCCGTCGTCGGCCGGGTGCGCCTTGCCGGCGACGACGATCTGGACCGGCCGCTCGGGATGCAGGAGCAGGTCCATGAGCCGGTCGCGGTCGCGCAGCATCAGCGTCAGGCGCTTGTACGACGGGACGCGCCGGGCGAACCCGATCGTGAGGACGTCCGGGTCGAGCACGCCGTCGATCCAGCCCAGCTCGGCCGTGTGGGCGCCGCGCTGCCGCCAGGAGGCCCGCAGCCGCTCGCGCACCTCGGTCACGAGCTGCTCGCGCAGCGTCCGCCGCAGTTCCCAGATCTCCTGGTCGGGGATGTCGGCGACGGAGTCCCAGCGGTCCGAGCCGCCCACGGTCAGCGCGTCCTCGGCGCGCTGGACGCCGATCTGCCGGGCGCCCAGCCGGAACACCTCGGGGGCGACCCAGGTGGGCGCGTGCACGCCGTTCGTCACGGAGGTGATCGGCACCTCCTCGGGGTCGAAGCCCGGCCACAGCCCCGCGAACATCTCCCGGCTGACGTGGCCGTGCAGCAGGGACACCCCGTTGGCGCGCTGGGCGAGCCGCAGGCCCATCACGGCCATGTTGAACAGGTTGGGCTCCCCGCCGGGGTAGGTCTCCATGCCCAGCCGCAGGACGCGCTCGACGTCGATGCGGGGCAGTTCGGCGTCGGGGCCGAAGTGGCGGGCGACCAGCTCCCGGTCGAAGCGGTCGATGCCCGCCGGGACGGGCGTGTGGGTGGTGAAGACGGTCCCGGCCCGGACCGCCTCCAGCGCGGAGTCGAAGTCGAGGCCCTCGCCGCAGAGTTCCGCGATGCGCTCCAGGCCGAGGAACCCGGCGTGCCCCTCGTTGGTGTGGAACACCTCCGGCGCGGGGTGGCCGGTCAGCCGGCAGTACGTCCGCACCGCCCGGACCCCGCCTATGCCCAGCAGCATCTCCTGCAGCAGCCGGTGCTCGCTGCCGCCGCCGTAGAGCCGGTCGGTGACGCCGCGCTCGCCGAGGTCGTTCTCCTCGACGTCGGAGTCGAGCATCAGCAGCGGGACCCTGCCGACCTGCGCCAGCCAGATCCGGGCGTGCAGCCGCCTGCCGCCGGGCAGGGCGAGGGAGACCTGGGCGGGGGTGCCGTCGGGCTCCTCGAGCTGGACGACGGGCAGCTCGTTCGGGTCGAGGACCGGGTAGTGCTCCTGCTGCCAGCCGTCGCGGGACAGGGTCTGGCGGAAGTAGCCGTGGCGGTAGAGCAGACCGACGCCGATCAGCGGGACGCCGAGGTCGCTGGCCGCCTTCAGATGGTCGCCGGCCAGGATGCCGAGGCCGCCGGAGTACTGCGGCAGGGCGGCCGTGATGCCGAACTCGGGTGAGAAGTAGGCGACGGCGGCCGGCAGGTCCGCGGGCCGGCTCTGGTACCAGCGGTCGCCGGTCGTGTAGTCGTGCAGGTCGCCCGCGACCGCGGCGAGACGACGCAGGAAACGGCGGTCCCCGGACAGGTCGGCGAGACGCGCGGGCGGCACGCTGCCCAGCAGCCGGACCGGGTCGCCGCCCGAGGCGGCCCACAGCTCGGGATCGACGGACTGGAAGAGGTCACGGGTCTCGGCATGCCAGGACCAGCGCAGATTGCGCGCCAGGTCGCTGAGCGGCCTCAGGGGTTCGGGGAGAACGGGCCGGACGGTGAATCGACGGATCGCCTTCACTTTCCACCTCGTCGCTGGATGGCGCAGGGCAATTGACGCTGGGCTTCATCAAGGTCCCCTACGACAGTACCGGCGTGCGCGCCGCCGATGCCGGTGCTCCGCCGCCCGGTCCGCGATCGGCCGGAACGGCACCCTCCGCGGATATGACCGATTCCACCCCCGCAGGCGTTCTTGTGGGGGTTCGCGCGCCACGAGAGGCCGCCTCCGGCGTACCGGCCCGCGGCAGCCGCACGCGGCCCCGCGCGGCAGCCGCACGCCGAGTCGAGGAGGGGAACGCGGACCGCGACTCGGACGCTCGCACGGCGTCCGCTCCGGCCGGGGGCCCGGCCGCGGCGCTCCGTACCGTGGCGCTGTCGGCCGTCACCCCGCCCGCGCACGCCCCACCTCAGTCCGGGCGGTCCGCGCAACGCCCGGCTGGACGCCGCCGTGCGCGCCTCCGCCGCCTCCGGCGTCACGTACACGGTCGCCGCGGGCAACGACGGCCTGTCCGCCGGTCTCTCCTCCCCCACCGGCGTCCGGCAGGCGATCACGGTCGGCGCGACCGACCGGAGGGATGCGAAACCGGCCTATTCCCACCACGGCCGGGCGCTCGATCTGTTCGCTCCGGGCGTCGCCATCACGTCCGCGTCCGCCGCGGGCGACACCGCCCGCGCCACGTTCCCGGGGACCTCGATGGCGTCCCCGCACGCCGCGGGCGCCGCCGCGCTGTATCCGGCCGATCATGGACGAGCGACTCCGGCGCAGGTCAGCAGGGCTCTGACCGCGGCGGCGACGACCGGAAGGGTCTCGGGCCGCGGAACCGGATCGCCGGACACGTTACTGCGGGTGCCGCCGGGGTAGAGGAAGCGGAAGTCACGCCGAGAGCCCGGCCTCGTCCGTCGTGGACGAGGCCGGTCTTGTGTGTCGACATACGTGTGAGTAGTTAACAAAGTGCCGGATTGCCCACCCGAATAGGGTGGGAAGGCTCCTGCGGGTACCCCTCTCTCTCAGGAGCACCACGCAGGACCCACCTCCCCACAGTCATCCGCCCACCCACGTTGACGCGGACAGGAGCGGTCATGCCCGCCAAGCACCATTCACCAGCACCCCCCAACCGCCGCACGAGCGGGGCGCGCGCCCCCGGCGGCGAAGCACGCCCCGCGCGCCCGGCCGACGCCGGACCGCCGTCGCCGGAGGCGACGGCCGTCGGGCGCATACCCGTCCTCGACGTCCGGCCGGTCGTCCAGCACGGGCGCCGGCCGGCCAAGGCCGTCACCGGGGAGTCCTTCGAGATCTCGGCGACCGTGTTCCGTGAGGGGCACGACGCGGTGGCCGCCAACGTGGTGCTGAAGGACCCCGAGGGCCGTCCCGGCCCGTGGACGCCGATGCGGGAGCTGGCACCCGGGACCGACCGGTGGGGAGCCACCGTCACCGCCGGGGAGCCCGGCCTGTGGACGTTCACCGTGGAGGCCTGGGGCGACCCCGTCGGCACCTGGCGTCACCACGCGCAGATCAAGATCCCGGCGGGCATGGACACGGACGTCGTCCTGGAGGAGGGCGCGCGGCTCCACGAGCGGGCGGCCGAGGGCGTGCCCGGGGAGGGCGGTCCGCGGGAGGTGGTCCTGGCCGCCGTCGCCGCCCTGCGGGACGAGACCCGTCCGCCGGCCGCGCGGCTGGCGGCGGCGCTGACCCCCGAGGTCGGCGAGGTGCTGGGCCGCCATCCGCTGCGGGATCCGGTGAGCAGCAGCGAGCCGCTGCCGCTGCTGGTGGAGCGGGAGCGGGCCCTGTACGGGTCCTGGTACGAGTTCTTCCCCCGTTCCGAGGGCACTCCGGAGAAGCCGC